>JBAUCK010000125.1:0-29336 GCA_049677525.1 Xanthobacteraceae bacterium | reverse complement strand
AGTCCGGATGCCGCCGCGCCGCATATTTGAGGAGTTGCGCCGCGCCGAACAAAACGACCGGCAATTTGAGGGTGGCAAGCGACATGAGGCTTCCTCCACTTTCCCGAGGCAATGCGTCGCGGGGCATATCCCCTTTTTATGCGGCAACCCGGGAATGGTGGATTTTGCAACAATTTCCAAGACTTGGAAACCGGGGCTCGGAAATAGCGGGACTGCGCTGGGCGCACCGCTTACGGCGCTTGGCGTGGCACGATATTTTGCATGTCGCCGCGTTCGCCGTCGAGGAATAGCCGCATATTGTCGACAATGAGCGGCATTAAGAAATCCTCGTATTCGACGACATAACCGCCGACGTGCGGAGTTATGAACACGTTCGGCAATTGCCAGAACGGGCTCTCGGGCGGCAGCGGCTCGGCCTGGAACACGTCGAAGCCGGCGCCGGCAATGCGGCGCTCGCGCAGCGCCGCAGCGAGCGCGTCTTCGTCCACCGTCTGCCCGCGGCCGGCGCTGATGTAATAGGCCGAAGGTTTCATCGCGCCGAACACATTGGCGTCAAACAGTCCGATGTTGTCGGCGCTCGCCGGCAGCACATTGATCAGATAATCGGCTTTGGCCGCCGCTTCGGGCAATTGCGCCGACGACATGACCTCGTCAAATCCGGTAATCTTGCGCGGCGTGCGGGTGACGCCGATCGTGCGCATGCCGAAGGCTTTGAGCAATTCGCCGATCGCTTCGCCGACGATGCCGGTGCCGACGACCGCCGCGGTCTTGCCGTGCAGGGTGCTCCACAGCCGGCGCTGCCAGATGCGGTGCTGGTAGTCTCCGACCTGACGCGTGGCATCGCGGCTCACCGCCATCATCAGATAGACCACCTGTTCGCGCATCGGCGGCCCGTGAATGCCGCGTCCGCTGGTGATCAGCACATCCGGCTTGAGCGACGGACAGCGCAGGAAATGGTCGACGCCAGTTGCGAGCGACTGGATCCATTTCAGCTTCGGTGCGCCGGCCAGCATCTCGTCGCGCACTTCGATGCCGAACATGATCATCACGTCGACGTCAGACAGGTCTCCGGTCACCGCAGCCGCGTTTTTGAACAGGGCGAACTGTAGCGCCGGAAATTCCGCATGCAGCCGGTCGCGATACATTTCGGCGTGGACGTCGACGATGAGAACGTTGGTGCTCATGAAGCGAAAGCGGGTGAGGGGCTCAGTTTTTCGCGAGGCCGAAACACTTCACGGCATTGTTGAAGGCAATATCCGCGCGCACCTTATCCGGGAGCGGCGTGTGATCGAGAAATTCGCCCGCTTCCTCGGCCGCTTCGAACGGATAATCCGCGGCGAACATCACGTGCTCATGGCCGAGTGCTGAGATCGAACAGTTCATCGGCTCAGCCGAGCACATGCCGGATGTCGTCACCAGGATGTTCTCCTTGATATAGGCCGACGGCGGCTTGGCAAGTTTGACGCTGTAAAGCTTGGCGCGGCTATCGAAGCGCCACAGCAGATAGGGCAGGGTTTCGCCGAGATGGCCGAGCACGACCTTGGCGCGGGGAAAGCGGTCGAACAGACCGCCGAAGACAAGGCGTAGCGCGTGCGAGCCGGTCTCAAAGCCCCATTCCCAAGTGGCCCGGCGCAACCCGTTATAGCCGTTGAGCACAGGGGCGGGCGTCACTGGATCGGTCGGGTGGATATAGAGCGGCGCACCGAGCGCTTCGGCGCGCTCCCAGAACGGATGCAGCGAGGGGTGATCGAGATATTGGCCGTTGGTGTGGCCGTTGATCATCGCGCCGCAGAACTTCAGCTCGCGCATGCAGCGTTCGAGCTCGTCGGCCGCGGCTTTTGCGTCTTGCATTGCCAGATGCGCGAAGCCTGAATAGCGGTCCGGGCGTTTTGCGACTTCCCTGGCGAGAAAATCATTGGCGGCTTTGGCGTTGCGGATGGCAGTCGCGGTGTCGTGCTCGATCTGCACGCCAGGCCCCGCCAGGCTGAGCACGGAGCGCGCAATCCCGGCTCCGTCCATCGACGCCAGGCGCGCTTCGCCGAAATCGGTCAGCGCTGCGAGCAATTTGGCGGCATGTTTGGGATCGACGTGACCGACGGTAGAGCGCCAATAGCCTTCAAAGCCGGGCGGGAGAAAGTGCTCTTCAAGCGCGATCTTGTGCACCATGTAACCCCCCGATCGTGCGGCGCCGGTTTCTTCCTGCCGGCGCAATGCTCTGTACCGTATTGCGGTGATCCTGTATCAAAGCACGAACCGGGCAGCAAGATTGCGTGGACCAAGCTCTGCTCCAGGAGCAGGGCGGTAGGTGGGAGCATCATCAGGGCATCATATGCGGACAACGGGCACGCGCGCTTCAAGCGACAAGAGCGGCAATAAGAGTCAGGTCCAGGTGATCGCGCGCGCCGCCGCCATCCTGCGCATCCTTGAAGATGAAGTGGACGGCTTGAGCCTCGGCCAGATCGCACAACGGGTCGATCTGGCGCGTTCGACGGTGCAGCGCATTGTCGGTGCACTGGCGGCGGAAAAATTTGTGATCGCGGCGTCGCCGAACGGCCGGGTGCGGCTCGGCCCGACGATCCTGCGGCTTGCCGCATCGGCGCGCACCGATTTCGTCGCCGCAGCGCGGCCGTTTCTGGCGCAGCTTTCGAGCGAGCTTAAGGAAACCGCCGATCTCGCCGTGATCAAGAACGATCATCTCGTCTTCGTCGATCAGGTTATCGGCTCGCAGCGGCTGCGCACCGTCTCCGCGGTCGGCGAGACCTTTCCGCTTTATTGCACGGCGAACGGCAAAGCCTATCTCGCCGAGCTTGACGACGCCGCGGTCGCCCGCCTGATCGGCACCGCCTATCCGCGCCGCACGTCGCGCACGCTGACGCGGCTCGATCATTTGCTCAGAGATCTTAAATCGGTGCGCAAGACCGGCGTCGCCATCGATCGCGAGGAACACACCGACGGCATCTGTGCTGCCGGCATCGTGACGCGCGATCCGCTCGGCAATAGTCTGGCGATCTCGGTGCCGGTGCCGGCGCAACGCTTCTACGATCACCAGAAAACGATCATCGATCGATTGCGCGCGACCAAGGAGGCGCTGGAGCGGCATCTCTTGGCGGCCGCCGCGTAATGCCGGGGCGGCTTGTCCGTCCGACCGTAATTCGATACAAGTGTACCGAATAGCAGTACAGGCTGCGACCGCAACGCGGGGCGCGGACGAAACCGGGAGGAAGAGATCGTGACGCAAAAGATCCGCGGAGTGACGTTCGAGGAAAACCTCAGCAACGCGATGGGACTTGAGTTCTACAACCTGTCGCATCGCTTCGGTTATCAGTCGCCGAACTGGCCTTATTTCGAAGACGTAAAGATCGAGCGCATCCATTACATGGCCAAATCGGGCGTGCTGTCGCAGCGCATCACGACCTCGATGCACAATACCACCCACATCGACGCGCCGGCGCACGTGGTGCAGGGCACGCCGTTCATCGACGAAGTGCCGCTGCCGCATTTCTTCGGCTCCGGCATCGTGATCTCGATCCCGAAGAAGAAATGGGAACAGATCACCTATGACGATCTGGAAAAGGCCGCCGGAAAGACTGTGCGGCCGCGCGACGTCGTCATCGTCAATACCGGCTGGCACAAGCTCTACGAAGACAGCGAGGATTATTTCTGCCGCTCGCCCGGCTTCGTGCCGTCGGCCGGCAAATGGCTCGTCGAAAAGCAGGTCAAGGTCGTCGGCCATGATACCCAGGCCAACGATCATCCGCTCGCCACCGCGATCGGCCCGCAGCGCAACGGGCCGCTGCATCCGCATCTCGCCGCGGAATACAAGGAATGGTCCGGCGGCCGCGACTGGAAGGACGATTTCCCGGAATGGGAGCCGGTCCATCGCATCCTGTTCAACAACGGCATTCTGGGGATCGAGAATGTCGGCGGCGACATTGACAAGGTCACCGGCAAGCGCTGCACCTTCGCGTTCTTCCCGTGGAACTGGGATCGCGGCGACGGTTGCATCATCCGCCTGGTCGCGATCATCGATCCGAAAGGCACCTATCGCATCGAGAAAGGGGAGACGTTCGCATGATCGTGCGCAAATTCTCCGAAGCGAAGCCGTACGACGCACCGAACCATCGCGACTACAAATCGTTCCGCGTATTCGGCGCCGAGATGGGCGTTTCGCGGACGCTGGTGTTCGGCATCTCGCATTTCCTGCCGGGCGGTGGCGCCGGTCCCGACGCTTCGCCGCCGGAGAAGATCTATTACGTGCTGGCCGGCGAGCTCACCGTGATGGTCGGTGGCAAGGAGTCGGTGATCAAGGCGGGCGACAGCTGTTACATCGGTCCGAACGAAAGCCGCGAGATCATCAATCGCGGCCATGATGTTTGCACCATCGCAGTTGCCGTGGCGCCGGTGAAATAGCTTCCGCTCTCGGTCATCCTGGGGTGGCCGCCACGCTCGCACCCCGGGTGACGGATCACACACGGAGAACAATCGTGTCCGAAGATGTCCTGAAAAACCCGCTGTCACTGTTCGACGTGTGCGGCAAGAGCGCGATCGTCACTGGCGCGACCGGCGCCTTCGGCGCCGTTGCGGCAAAGACTTTGGCGGCTGCGGGCGCCAATGTCGTCATCGCCGCCAACAATGCGGAAGGGCTGAAGAAGCTCGCGGCGGACTGCATCAAGCTCGGCGGCAAGGCCGAAGTGATCGCAAAGCGTCCAAGCTCCGAAGCCAATTGCGATGCTATTGTCGCTGCGGCGATCGATGAATTCGGCGGCCTCGACATTCTGGTCGTGGCCTCGGGCCAGAACAAGGTGGCCAAGATCGTCGATCAGAAGGCCGAAGACTTTCTCGACGTGATGGATGCCAATGTCACCCAATCCTGGCTGATGGCGCGCGCCGCGGCGCGGCAGATGATCAAGCAAGGCCGCGGCGGAAAAATCATCCTGATGTCCTCGGCGCGCGGCCTACTCGGCCATCCGGCCGGTTACACCGCATATTGCGCGTCGAAATCCGCGGTCGACGGCATCACCAAGGCGCTCGGCTGCGAGCTCGGCGCGACCGGCATCACGGTCAATGCGCTCGGGCCGACAGTTTTCCGCTCGCCGCTGACCGAATGGATGTTCGCCGATGACGAGCGCGGCAAAACCGTTCGCGCCGGCTTTCTCACCCGGGTGCCGAAGGGGCGCCTCGGCGAGCCGGAAGATCTCGCTGGGCCGCTATTGTTCCTTGCCTCCAAGGCGTCGGATTTTTACACCGGCCACATCCTTTATGCCGACGGCGGCTATACGGCAGGTTAGTTATGGCGGTCGATCCAGCAAAAGCACGGATTGCGGTGGTTGGCGCCGGCCTGATGGGCCACGGCATCGCGCAAGTTTTCGCGCTTGCCGGACATGAGGTGACAATCACCGATACATTCGCCAAAAACCTCGAGACGGTGAAATCGCGCATCTCGGCAAACCTGAAAGATCTCGGCGACGATCCTTCAGCGGTCGACCGCGTGACGCCGCAGGCCGACCTTGCCGTGGCCGTGCGTGACGCCGATTACGTCGTCGAGGCGGTTCTGGAGGATCTGCCGCTCAAACAAAAACTGTTTGCCGAGATCGAGTACCATGTGCGCGCTGACGCGATTCTTGCCAGCAACACTTCGGTCATTCCGATCACCGCGATCATGCAGGGCCTGAGCAGGCGCGAGCGCGCGGTCGGCACGCATTGGTGGAATCCACCGTTCCTGGTGCCGCTCGTCGAAGTGATCGAGACGCAATGGACGTCGCCGCAGACGATCGCCTCGACTATGGAGCTGCATCAGCGTGCCGGCAAAAAGCCGGCGCTCGTGAAAAAGGATGTGCCGGGCTTCATCGGCAACCGGCTGCAGCACGCGCTATGGCGCGAGGCAATCTCGCTGGTCGAGAACGGCATCTGCGATGCCGAGACCGTGGATGCCGTCATCAAGGCTTCGTTCGGCCGCCGTATTGCGGTGCTCGGTCCGCTCGAAAATGCCGACCTCGTCGGCACCGATCTGACGCTCGCCATTCACGAGACCGTGCTGCCGGCGATCGACAGCCGGCCTGGGCCGTCGCCCTATCTGAAAAAGCTTGTCGCCGACGGCAAGCTCGGCTTCAAATCAGGCGAGGGTTTTCGCAAGTGGAGCGCGGAAGAGCAGGCGGCCTTGCGGGCCAAGGTCGTGGCGCATCTCAAAGCATCCCGCGAGAAGTGATTGCCTTCTCTCTAATAGGAGGAAAAGAAACGAACCGGATTCGGGGAGGGTTCTAATGACCAACGACAAGCTGCGGTCCGCCGTCAAATTGTCCGCCATTGATCGCCGCAGTGTCGTTGCCGGCGGTCTCGGCGCGATCGTCGCGCCATCGGTGCTGCGCATTATCCCCGCCAATGCGCAATCCAAGGGCGTCAAGCTCGGCCTCGTCAGCCCGCATACCGGCCCGCTCGCCGGCTTCGGTGAGGCGGACGGTTTCATTCTCGACCAGGTGAAGGGCATCTTGGCCAAGGGCCTGCCGATCGGCGGCAAGACCTATCGGGTTGAGATCGTCGCCAAGGACAGCCAGTCGAGCGGCACCCGCGCCGCCGAGGTGGCGTCCGAACTGATCCTGCACGACAAGGTCGATCTTCTGCTCGCGCAGGGCACGCCCGACACCACCAATCCGGTTGCCGATCAGGCCGAAGTCAACGAAGTGCCCTGCGTCACCACTAATTGTCCGTGGCAGCCTTATTTCTTCGGCAGGAACGGCGATCCGAAAAAGGGCTTCACCTGGACCTATCATTTCTTCTGGGGCCTGGAAGATGTCATCGCTGCGTTCCTGGCGCTCTGGGATGGCGTGCCCGTCAACAAAACGGTCGGCGGTCTATTTCCCAATGACGCTGACGGTAATGCCTGGGGCGATCCGAAGCTCGGCCTGCCGCCAGCGCTGGCGCAAGCCGGCTATAAGCTGATCGATCCCGGCCGCTACCAAGTCATGAACAACGACTTCACCTCGCAGATCTCGCAGTTCAAGGCGGCGGGCTGTGAGATCGTCACCGGCAATATGATCCCGCCGGATTTCTCGACCTTCTGGTCACAGGCGGCGCAGCAGGGCTTTCATCCCAAGATCGTGACCATCGGCAAGGCGTTGTTGTTTCCCTCGGTGGTCAATTCGCTCGGTCCGCGCGGCAACGGGCTGACCAGCGAAATCTGGTGGACACCGAACCATCCGTTCAAATCCGGGCTGACCGGCGAAAGTGCGCGCTCGCTCACCGACGCTTATGTCCAAGCGACCAAACGGCCGTGGTCGCAGCCAATCGGCTACCAGCACGCTCTGTTCGAAGTGGCGATCGACGTGCTCAAGCGATCAAAGAGCATCGATCCGAAGGCGATCCTCGACGCGATCGTGGCCACCAATTACAATTCGATTGTCGGCCCGGTGCGCTGGACCGGCCAGCCGGTCAAGAATGTCAGCAAAACACCGCTGGTCGCCGGCCAGTGGCAGCGCAACGGCGGCGAATTCGATCTGGTGATCACCGCCAATAAGCCGGCGCCGGAAATTCCGGTCGGCGGCAAGCTGCAATTGCTGTCTTGAGTCCAATTGCTATGTTGAGTCACTGTCCGGCGGCGCAAGATTTCACACTGTCCCACCATGGACAGACGCCGGACATGACCTGGTAATTGCCGTCGAGCACCTGGACCGGACGGCGAAAGCCGTCCTCGGCGTTTTTCAACCGTAGCGCGCGGGCCTTGGCGTTGTCATCCGGCGACAGCCAGGAGCGGTCATGACCCCACATGCTCGGGCCTTCCTTGCGCTCATAGACCTGCCAGTTGTCGACATCGATCGAGCGCGCGCCCCAGCCATATTCGACCATGAATTCAGACGGCGTCCAGCTGTAGAACGAGGTGATGAAATCGCTGGTGTGGCGGCCGAGCGTCACCGCGACGCGATCCTTTTCGCCGAGCGCGAGATCGTAGCCCTGGCCGACATCGTCGAAGCTGAACACCTCCATCATGATGTGATGCACGGCATTCTTGCCGGTCTGGATGAAGGCGAGGCTGTGATGGCGCGGGTTTAGATGCAGGAAGCGGGCGGCGAAGGGCTGCGAATAGTAATCCGTCAGCCGGAAGCCGAGCGTGTCGCGATAGAACGCCATCAGGCGGTCGATGGTGTGCGGCGTATCGGCATTGAGCACGGCATGGCCGAGCCCGAGCGGCCCGGTGCGGAAGCCTGAAATGGCGCGACCGGGCTTGAACGGCTCCGTCGCCGTCTCGGCGCCGTGAAAGATTTCGAGGAGATTGCCGACCGGGTCATCGAGCACGATCAGATCGATAACGTGGCGTTGGTCGGCGAGTGCGCGCGTGCCGCGTGCGACCTTGATTTCGTTCTGCTCAAGCCGCGCGGCGATCGCATCGAGTGCCGCGGCGTCCGCGGCCTCCCAGCCGAAAAAGCCGATGCCCGCACCGCCGTCGGCCTCGACCAGAAGCCGCTGCTTGCGGTCGTCCATGCGGAAGGCCAGCGTCGCGCGCGATTTGTCGACGCGTTGTAGGCCGAGCAGGCCCGTGCCGTAGCTTGCCCAATCGCCCAGGTCTTTGGCGCGGACGCCGACATAGCCGAGCGCCTGCGGGGCGCAGATTATGGAAGCCGAACCGGCCTTTTGCTCCGTCATGTTTCGCTCCGGCCTCATTCGGCGTGCCTTGGGCTCATAGTTTTAGTTTTATCCGGTCACGGCGGCGAGTGGAATGTCCCGCGCTACCCGCTCAAGTTGGGTCGGGTCATGCGAAGTTCGAGAATCGCGTTCGAAACGGGACCGCCACACTTGGTCGACGATCTATTGGCTGACCTCATGGCGAGCGACTATCTCGGCGGCAAGATCGTGATGCCCGGACTGTCTGACGCCGAATTGCGTCAGGCTTACCGTTCGCCTTTTCCGAGCGCGGACTGACGCACGGCAGATTCTGCGTGGCCTCGAACAGCACCTCGATCCCCGGGAATGGGCGGCGATCTAGTCGATTATTTCGACCTCGGCCAACGAGGACGATGTGCTGGCGAAGATCGAGCGGCTATTGCTCGATCCGGGCGCGAGAGGCGCGGTTACAGGCCGAATACCGGCCGCGAACGTGGAGGCGAGGCATATCTCAAGCAGAAGCTGACGGCTGACGTCCGCGTTTCGGCCGAACCTTTGAAGCAAAAACCGCGAGGCGATGAAGCGTTTTGTCGTTTCGCCGCAAAGCCCACGGCGCAAGCCGAGCCGCGCACCCGACAGCGGTGCAAACGGCATTGCGAGAACTAAGAGTCGCTTTGCCTTAGAGCTTGTGCTGCACGTGCGACTTTGAGCCGAAGCCATAATCGAAATCCTCGTCGGCCTCGAGTTCGGCCTGGTTGAACAGCCGTTCCCAGCTCTGCAGTATCTGGCGTTGCTCTTTGGATTGCGCGCGAAGCGCCCAACGCCGGCACCGGTCAGCCCACTCGCCGATCTCTTCCGCAGCGGACCTGAACATGGCAGATGCCTCTCAAGTCGTCGACGGCGAGGTGAATGCGGGACCGAGTAAATGCCTTCCACGTACGAGGGTTGCTCGCGCGGCACGTGCGTCAAGCGCCGTTTGAACGAGAGCCGGAAGTTCCTTCGGCCGCCGCAGTACCGAACGGAGCATGGCGCCGATATTGGTGGTGCCATTTGGCCGCATCGCCGCGACCGCGGAGGCCGGCAATGCGCGCTTGGCGGGATCGGTGATGACGCGGATCGCCGCGACCGGAAGTTCGTGCGCGAAGCCAACTGCGGCGACGATATGGGATTCCATATCGACAGCGATGGCTCCGGTTTTCATGTAGAGCTCGCGCTTCTCGTCGGGATGAGCGATCGGCGCCGGCACGCCGAGCAACACGCCCGGAATGGCATCAGGAATGGTCTGCAAGAGCTTCTGTGACCATTCCGCGCTGATCGGCATCCGCTTTTCGCCGGAGATAACCGCCGACCCGACCACACAAGTGCCCGGACGCAATTGCGGCGCCAGCCCTCCGGCGACGCCGAAACTGATAATGCCCGGACAACCTTGAACGCGCTTACGGGCGTCTGCGATCGCCGCCGTTAATTTGGCGGCAAGATTGCGCCCATCGCCACTGCAGATCACACGCACCCCCGGCCCCGCGGCAATGCGTGCTTCAAATGCAAGTCCGACGACGATTATCACGTGGCCCCCACCTGAGCTTCAACCATACCGCGATCGATCACGCCATGATCAATCAACGATTCCAAAAAGATTGCCTGCGGGAGCGGCCAACATGCCCGTCATCATATTGGCCGTTTCGCGGCTAAGCGAATTAGCCCTTAGTGACGACCGGCGGAGGCGCCTTGCCTTTGCCAACTTGTGCACAGCCAGCCATGCTGAGAAGTGCGAGAACAACCGCCGTTCCGAACGCGAGCTTTTTCATTTTTGCCCCCTTTCTGAGACGTTAAAAAACAAAGATAGAAGGGGCATCCGGGGTCCACTAGTGCAGAAAAGCCACACCTCACAGCTGAATCGCTGCTGTTGCACCTCCGCGCCGGTCTTACTCTGAGATAATTCCTATATTGCTTGGGATATGACGGCGGTTAGATGAGGATTTTTGCCCCTATTTTCGGGATCGCCGGGCTCGCGCTGTTGACCGGCCTGGTTACTTATTTCGGTTTCGAATCGGTCATGCAGGCGGTCCTGAGCTCGGAATGGGGCTCGGCACTCGTGGTTCTGGCGCGTGCGATTGCGCTGTGCGGCTGCGGCGTCGGCTGGTGGTTTTTGTTGACGCCGAAAGGGCCGCCTCCACGCATCGTGGTCGCGCTCCGATTTATTCGCGAAGCGATCAATGGGCTGCTGCCGTTTGCCGTCGTCGGCGGCGACGTTATCGGCGCGCGGCTCTTGTCCCACTTCGGCACGGCGATGAGTCTGGCGATCGCGAGCGTACTGATTGATATTTTCGTGCAGGTCGTGAGCCTTCTGATCTATGTCGCCGCGGGCGTCGGCATTGTGTTTGATGTGCCCGGGCCGCATCGGCTCAGCACCGTGACCTTCGTGATGCTGGCGGTCGCCTTGCCGGCCGTGGCGGGTTTTTTTCTGGCGTTGAATTTCGGCGCTTTCGATCCGGTGGTGCGCTGGCTCGTCGCTGTTGGCGAGAAGCGGCGCTGGTCGATGTTCGCCCATGTGGTCGATCTCGGCGACCGGTTGCAGCAGATCTGGCGCAATCACCGCGGCCTCTCTGGCTCGTTTTTCGTGCATTTGGTTACGGTTTTCTTCGGCGCCGTCGAAGCTTGGATCGCGCTCTTTTTCATGGGTCACCCGGTGAGCGTGGGTGCTGCCATTGCGATCGAAAGCATCGGCCAGGGCGGCAAGGCGGTCGCCTTCATGCTGCCCGGCGGTATCGGTGTGCAGGACGGCACCATGATCGCGGCCGCCGCGATCTTCGGCGTTCCGGCCGAGGTCGCGCTCGCCATGGCGCTGATCAAACGCGTCCCGGATTTGGTGCTCGGCATCCCCTCGTTGCTGCTGTGGCAAGCGCTCGAGGGACGGCGGATGTTCACACGGAGAAAATCGGTCATCGGCTAACGACAGGCTCGCGTCACGAGGCGGGCTTAGTTCCGTCATTTGTTTTGCGCCCATTGTTGCGTGCAAGAGTTGGTGCGCGATATAAACGGGCGTTCCGGGGCCGGAGGGAGGCCCATGGGAAGCGGGGGCATGGTCGGATTTTTCGCTGAATGCCGCTTTGCGGCGTCGCTCGCCTGTTACGCAGCGGCCGCGTTCGGCTGCCTCTATGCGCTTGTCGCCGCCTATGCCACACGCAGCTTTGCCGCGGCGGCGAATGGCACGCCCGAGGCTGACGCCGCCGCCGTCACCATCCTCAAGCCGCTGCACGGGGCCGAGCCAGAGTTGTTCGCCAATCTGAGGAGCTTTTGCCTGCAGGATTATCCGGGCCCGGTGCAAATCGTGTTCGGCGTCGGCGATTGCGCCGACCCGGCCATCGAAGTGGTGCGTGAAATCGTTGCGGCATTCCCCGGACACGATCTGAAGCTCGTGATCAATTCGCGCCGTCACGGCAGCAACCGCAAGATTTCCAATCTGGGGAACATGCTGGCGGAAGCGAGCCACGACGTTTTGGTTATTTCCGACAGCGATATCGTCGTTGACCCGGCTTACCTGAGAAACGTGGTGGCAAGCTTGCAACAGCCGGGCGTTGGGCTGGTCACCTGCCTCTATCGCGGGGTCGCGGCGCAAGACGCGGAACAGGGCGCCGGACGAGACATCTGGGCCAAGCTCTCGGCCGCCGGTATCGACTATCACTTCCTGCCCTGCGTCCTGGTTGGACTTCTGCTCAGGCTTGCCGCGCCCTGCTTCGGTTCGACCATTGCCATCCGCAAGGAGACGCTCGCCGAGATTGGCGGATTGCAATCGGTCGCCGATCAGCTGGCGGACGATTATGCGCTTGGCGCCGCCGTGCGCCGCGCCGGATTCAGCGTCGCCATTCCCGCCTATATTGTCGGCCACCGATGCGCGCAAAGCACGGCGCACGGGCTAATGCGTCACGAGCTGCGCTGGGCGCGCACCATCCGCTCGTTGGAGCCGGAGGGCTTTGCCGGAACCGTCATTACGCATGCTTGGCCGCTGGCCTTGCTCGGGCTTCTGCTGGGCGGTATGACCGCGCTCGCCGTGCTGGTGCCCATAGCTTTGGTCTGCCGCGCGGCGCTGCAGATGGAACTCGATCGCGCCTTCCATTTGCGTCGGGGTTTTTACTGGTGGGGACCGCTGCGCGACCTGCTGTCGTTTGCGGTTTTTGTCGCGAGCTTCTTCGGCCGGCGCGTCGAGTGGCGCGGCCATCGCTACGGCGTCCAGGCCGACAACACGCTTGCTTATTACGGTGAGGTTGAAAGGTGATGCGTGCACTGTTCCTTCAGGCGCCTTCGTTCGACGGCTTCGACGGCGGAGCCGGCGCCCGCTACCAGATGAAGCGCGAGGTGAAGTCGTTCTGGTTTCCGACCTGGCTGGCGCAGGCCGCCGCCATGGTGCCCGGTTCAAAGATCATTGACGCACCGCCGCACGATTTGACCTTCGCGGACATCGAAGACGATGTGAAGTCGTACGACTTCATTGTCGTCCACACCTCGACCCCGAGCTTCAAGTCGGACGTGAAGTCCGCCGCCATGATCCGCGAACTCAACCCAACCGCCAAAATCGGCTTCATCGGCGCTAAGGTCGCGGTCGAGCCGCAGCAAAGCCTCGAAGCGGCTCCGGCGATCGATTTCGTCTGCCGCAACGAATACGAATACACCGTCAAGGAGCTTGCCGAGGGCGCCGATTGGTCCACGATCAAGGGCCTGTCCTATCGCGGACCGGACGGCAAGATCGTCCACAATCCCGAGCGCGAAATCTTGATGGACATGGACAAGCTACCGTCCGTGCTTCCAGTCTACAAACAGCTCAAGGTCGAGAAGTATTTCGGCGGCTATCTCAAGCATCCTTATATGAGCTGGTACACCGGCCGCGGCTGCAAATCGCGCTGCACCTTCTGTCTGTGGCCGCAGACCATCGGCGGGCACAAATACCGCGCTCAGTCGATTGAGCGCGTGGTCGAAGACGTCAAATACGTCATGAAGGAATTTCCGCAGGTGAAGGAAGTCTTCTTCGACGACGACACGCTGACGGACGACCATCCGCGCGTCGAGGCGCTGGCCCGCGCGCTCGGCCCGCTCGGTGTCGCCTGGTCGTGCAATGCCAAGGCCAATGTGCCGCGCAAGACGCTCGAAGTGATGAAGGAGAACGGTCTGCGGCTTCTTCTCGTCGGCTACGAATCCGGCAATCAGAAAATCCTGCACAACATCAAAAAGGGCCTCCTGGTCGACGTGGCGCGCCGCTTCGCCAAGGACTGCCACGAACTCGGCATCATCGTGCACGGCACGTTCATTCTCGGCCTACCGGGCGAGACGCGCGAGACAATTCAGGAGACACTGCGGTTCGCCAAGGACGTCAATCCGCGCACGCTGCAGGTGTCATTGGCCGCACCCTATCCGGGCACCTTCCTCCACGAGCAGGCCAAGGAGAACGGTTGGTTCGCCGCCGATACCGATCTGCTCACCGACGGCGGCACGCAGATTGCGCCGCTCGACTATGCCCATCTCGGCCATACCGAGATCTTCGATTCGGTGGAGGAGTTCTACAAAAAGTTCTACTTCCGTCCCTCCAAGATCGCCGAGATCCTGGGCGAGATGCTGACCAGCCGCGACATGCTGGTGCGCCGGCTGCGCGAGGGCGTCGAGTTCTTCCACTTCCTGCGCGCGCGCAAAGAGACTGCGCACTAGCTTTTCAAGTAGCCATTCTGCCGGAACCAGGCGATGGCGTCGGCGATCGCCTGGCCATAGGGACGCGCGCGATAGCCGAGTTCGCGCTCGGCCTTGGCCGAGGTGAAGAACATCAGATCCTTGGCCAGTTTTAGGCCGGTCGTGGTGACAAACGGCTCCTTGCCAGTCAAATAGGCGATCGCTTCGGCGCCATAGGCAATTGGGAAAATGAGCCGGCGCGGGATGCGCAGCTTCGGTGGTGCGCGGCCGATCTGGCGGGCGATTTCGGCGAGCATGTCGCCGAGCAGTACATCCTGGCCGCCGAGAATATAGCGTTCGCCGATGCGGCCCTTCCGCCAGGCAGCGATATGGCCTGCGGCAACGTCCTCGACGTGAACGAGGTTGAGGCCGGTGTCGACAAATCCGGGCATGCGGCCCGACGCCGCTTCGACGATGATCCGTCCGGTCGGTGTCGGCCGCACATCGCCCGGTCCGATCGGGGTCGAGGGATTGACGATGACGGCGGGCAGCTTCCGTTCCGCGACCATCTGTTCGACCAGGCGTTCGGCGACGACCTTGCTGTATTTGTAAGCGCCGACCGCGGATTGCGGCTCAAGCTTCGATGTTTCATCGCTTGGTGTGCCGTCCGGCTGCGCCTTCAGTGTCGCAACGCTCGACGTATAGACGATGCGTTCGACGCCTGCGCGTATCGCCGCTTCCATCAACGCGCGGGTGCCTTCGACATTGGTCCGGATGATTTCATTGTCGTCGCGTGCCCACAGCCGGTAATCGGCGGCGACATGAAAAAGCACGCGCACGTTCTGCATGGCGCGATCGAGCGACGGCGCGTTGCGCAGATCGCCCTGCACGATGTCGAGCTTCGGATCGGCGATGTTGACCCGCGAACTTGTGGCGCGCACCAGCACGCGCACCGATTCACCGGCCTGCAGCAGCTGGCGCGCCACCGCCGAGCCGACAAAGCCGCTGGCGCCGGTGACCAGGATCATACGCACACCCCTTTCGAGCCAACCAATAACCGGTGTAGCTTGATTAGTGAACTCCTGCTGGGGGCGTGGGTGTTCAAGCACATCGCCGCAAAAACAAAGCGGCGATCAAAGAGGGAGGGGGAATGTGCCTACTGCCAAAATGGCGGTTGCCGGACTGTTTGCGGCCGGCGCGACGCTCGTGGCCGCACCGGTATCCGCACGGACGCTGAAAGTGAAGGTCGACTCGGCAAAAAGTGGCGAAATGCTGGCGAACAAATACGCGTTCTGCGCGCCGGCAGCACAGGGCCACACCACCGCCGGCTCCAATATCAATCCGAGCATTTCGTGGTCGAAAGGTCCGAGGGGCACCAAGTCCTATGCCGTCATTATCTTCGACCCCCAATCGCCAGCGGAACACCGCGAAATGATGAACAAGGAAGGAGTGACGATGACCGCCGATATCAAGCGGCATGACTTCTTCCATTGGGTGTTGGTCGACATTCCGGCCGACGTTACGTCGATCAAGGAGGGCGCCGATTCCAGTGCGCGTGTGCTCCACGGCAAGCCGGCAACGCCGTCTGCGGTCGGGGTCAAGGGACTCAACGACTACACCAAAGTCACGGCCGCCAACGATGCGATGAAGGGCCAGTATTACGGTTACGACGGTCCGTGTCCGCCCTGGAACGACGACCTCGTGCATGACTATCATTTCACCGTCTATGCCTTGAGCGTGAAGTCACTCGGTCTGCCGAAGGATTTTGATGCCGCCGCGGCGCAGGACGCCATGAAGGACAAGATCCTGGCGCAGGGCGAACAGGTCGTGCCCTACACACAAAGCCCGGCGAAGGGTGCAAAGCCGTAACGGGAAAACCGTAGCAGGAAAGGGTCCAGGAAGAATGAAACTGCCCAGCCGCATCGTCGATCTGTCGTCGCCGCTTGAAAACGAAACGGTCTACGATCCGCCGTTTATGCGGCCGCAGATCAAATATGTCAGCAATGCCGAGACCGCGCCGCTCCTGGCCGAATTATTTCCGGGCCTGCGCGTAGAAGATCTACCCGATGGCGAAGGCTGGGCCATCGAGCAGATCGCGCTCACCACGCATAACGGCACGCATATGGACGCGTCGATCCATTTCCAGTCAAAGACCATCGACGGCAAGCCGATGATGACCATCGACCAGGTGCCGCTCGACTCGTTCTTCCGTCCTGGCGTCAAGCTCCGCAAAGTGCCCGATGGTCATGTCGTCACCGCCGCCGAGGTCGAGGCTGAATTGAAACGGATCGGCCATGAACTCAAGCCGTTCGACATTGTTCTGGTCAATACGCGAGCCTCGAGCTGCATCGGCACCGACGAATATCTCACCGCCGGCTGCGGCATGGGCCGCGAGGCAACGCTTTATCTGACGTCGCGCGGTATGCGCGGCACCGGCATCGACGTCTGGGGCTGGGATGCGCCCTGCGTCCACATCCGCGAGCGCTGGCTCAAGACGCGTGATCCTTCCATCATCTGGGAGGGCCACAAGGCCGGGCGAGATTCCGTATTGCCACATGGAGAAATTGTGCAATCTGGAACAGCTTCCCGATCACGATTTCACCGTGGCCTGCTTCCCTTCCAAGGTGAAGGCCGGTTCAGCCGGATGAACGCGGGCGGTGGCGTTGTTCGATTAATTTTTTGAACGCCATTGAACGCGAGGCGCGCCGACCTAAATAGTGTGCGCCTTGAGCCAGGCCCAAAAGGGCTTGCGCCAAAGGTGGCCAAAAGGCGGCTCACATGACCTTCTTATCGCTTGCACTCAATATTCTTTGGATCGTGTTCGGCGGTCTGTGGATGGCTGTCGGCTGGCTGATCGCCGCGGTGATCATGGCGGTCACCATTATCGGTCTGCCTTGGGCGTGGTCCGCCTTCAACATCGCGTCCTATACGCTGTTACCATTCGGCAGGAAGGCGGTGTCGCGCGCCGAATATTCCGGCCATGACATCGGCACCGGCCCGTTCGGCCTTTTGGGCAACATCATCTGGCTGGTGCTGGCCGGCTGGTGGCTCGCGCTCGGCCATCTGATCACGGCGGTGATGCTCGCGATCACAATCGTAGGCATTCCGTTCGCGTGGGCGCATCTGAAACTTGCCGCCATCGCGCTGTGGCCGATCGGCAAGGAAATCGTACCCGTCGATGCTACGCCGGTGCCGCGCGTTGGCGCTTAAGCTTTCCGCAGCCAAACTTTGTTGTCGTGAAATGCCGCGCCGCCGAACGGCGCAATGGAGTCGGCGCCGGTGAGCGTATTGATGCCGCGGCCGTCGACATAAGCGGAATTGGGCCAGATCGATTCCGCGATCATGACGCCGCGGCGCACGCCGTCGAACAGCTTGGCGTGGAGGCGCACTTGGCCGCGCCGGTTGCCGAGCGTGACCATGTCGCCGGTTTCGATGCCGAGCGCCGCCGCGTCATCAGGATGAATCATCACGTCCGGCCGCCGCTCGACGGAAAGCGATGTCGGCGTCTCGGTGAAACTCGTATTGAGAAAGCCGCGTGCCGGCGAGGTCGCGAGCCGGAATGGATGTTCGGCATCGGCTTCTTCGATGACCTCCCAATGATCCGGCAGCCCCGGCAGCGCGGCCTCGGTCACGTTCCGGTGCCAGCGCCGGAATGGCACATTGGGCCAGTCCGGCTTAAAGCGGACTTTGCCGTCGGGATAGGCGAAGCCATTGATGTAATGCGCTGTGGCAAAATCCGGCTGGCAGTCGATCCAGCGATTGGCCTCAAGCTCTTCCAGCGTGCCCCAGCCGGATTTTTGCAGCGTCGCGTCGATCAGTTGGCGCGGTGTCATGGTAAAGCCGCAATGCTCGGCGCCGAGCCTTTTGCCGAGCCCGCAGATCACCTCGTGATTGTTGCGGCATTCGCCGCGCGGCTCGATCAGCTTCGGCCCGAGTAAAATGTATTGGCTGCCGCCCGCAGTATAGATGTCGTCGTGCTCGACGAACATGGTGGCGGGCAAGACCACGTCTGCCATTTTGGCGGTGTCGGTCATGACCTGCTCGTGCACGCAGACGAACAGGTCGTCGCGGGCAAAGCCGCGCTTGACGGTCTCCTGATCGGGCGCGACGACAACCGGATTGGTGTTCTGGATCAGCATCGCGGTGACTGGTGGGCCGTCGAACAGCGAAGGCTTGTCGCCGGTCAGGATCGGCCCGATGCGCGATTGATCGAGCATGCGGATCGACGCATCCTTGATGTCGCTGCCGTCGATCAGGCTGATGTCGAGATGGAAGATGGCGCCGTTGTTGTGAAAAGCGCCGCCGCCTTCGTAGCGCCAGGCGCCGGTCACGGCCGGGATGCAGCTTGCCGCGTGCATATTGACCGCGCCGTTGCGTGAGCGCGAGAAGCCATAGCCGAGGCGGAAGAAGGCGCGCGGCCGCTCGCCGATGAGCCGGGCAAATGCTTCGATCGTCTCGGCGGCACAGCCTGTGATCTTTGCCGCCCAGCCCGGACCACGGCTTTGCACGTGCGCGGCAAGTTCATGCGGCGCATCGGTATAGCGATTGAGATAATCCCAATCGACTTTGCTGTCGCGGAACAGGCAATGCATCACCGCGCAAGCGAGCGCGGCGTCGGTGCCGGGGCGGATCAGCACCGGCAGGTCGGCCTGCTTCATCGTCGCATTCATATAGACGTCGACCACCGCGAGCTTGGCTTGGCGCTCTTTGCGCGCCCGCGTCGCATGCGTCATCACATTGACCTGGGTGTTCGCGGCATTGGTGCCCCAGATCACGACCAGATCGGATTTGGCCATTTCGCGTGGGTCGGCGCCGGCAAGCTTGCCGGTGCCGGCGATATATCCAGTCCAGGCCGGATTGACACAGATGGTCGAGAAGAAGCCGGAATATTTCTTGGCGTGGCGCAGGCGATGGATGCCGTCGCGCATCACGTAGCCCATGGTGCCGGCATAGAGATAGGGCCAGACCGCGTGCGGACCGTGCTTCTGCTCGGCGCGGACAAAATTTTCGGCGACGAGATCGAGCGCGTCGTCCCAGGAAATCTGCTCGAAGCGGCCGCCGCCTTTCGGACCGACGCGGCGCAGCGGATGCAACAGGCGGTCGGGATGGTCGACACGCTCGGCATAGCGCGCAACCTTGGCGCAGATCACGCCGGCGGTATAGGCATTGTCGGCAGCGCCGCGGATGCGGCCGATGGTTTGATCGTCAAAAACCTCGACCTCGAGCGCGCAAGTCGACGGGCAGTCGTGCGGGCAGGCAGACGCTGCAATGCGCGGGCGGACGAGCTGGTTCATCGGCCTTTTTGTCGGATCTCGATTCCATCATTCTAGACGATATCGCCTGGCCGCGGTACCGCAACCAGGGGAGCAAATTCCCGCAAAAAGCGGCCTAAAGCCCGGCGCGCAGCCGCCTCGCCGCCTCGACCATGACGCGCAGCTTCTCATGGGCCAGCGCCCGGCTGATGGTCATCAGCCCGCAATCGGGCGCCAGCCAGACCGGTTTGGGATCGATGTGATCGAGCGCCTCGCTGATGCGCCGCTCGGTGGCTTCGACCGTGGGCGCGGGTGAATCGCCCGGGTCGACGCAACCGAACATGACGATGCGGTTGCCGCACATTTTCAGGACCTGCGGATCGAATGTGCTGCGGCCGAATTCGACGGTGAAACCGCCGATGCGCGTCTCCATCAGATGCGGCAGCAGGTCCTTGTATTCATACTGGTGTTGCCGGCAGCCGCCGCCCGGATAGCCGTAGCAAAGATGAACGACGGACGGCACGGTGATACCGTCGAGGCAACGGTCCAGCACCTTGGCGCCATAGGCGACGACTTTGTCGTGGTAGCGCGTCATCGCCGGCTCGTCGATTTGCAGCACGTCGCAGCCTGCGGCCTGCAAGTCGCGCAGCTCGCCGTTGATCGCGGCCGCAGCATCGAAGGCCAATTCCTCCTCGCTGGCGTAGAACTCGTTCGCCGCGCTGTCGGCGACAGTCATCGGTCCGGGCACCGCCATTTTCAGCGGTCGCCCGGTATGCGATCTGGCGACGCGCAGATCGTCGACCGATGCCGCATCGCGCCGGGCGATCTTGCCGGTGATGCGCGGCACCATGCGATTGGCGGTGCGATTGCGATAGATCGTCTTGTTGACGAGATTTTCGGTATCGATGCCGTCCCATTGGCCGGCGATATGAAAGATGAAATGCGTCCGCCGCATCTCGCCGTCGGTCAGGATATCGAGGCCCAGTTCCTCCTGCTCGCGCAGCACGACGACAGTGGCGTCGTCCAAGGCCTCCTTGAGCGGCGCGCCGGTCATGCGGAAGGTCGCTTCGCTGCGCTGGGTCTCGGCAAGCCAACCCGGACGGGGAAAACTGCCGACGCTGGTCGTGGCAAGGGCTTCGAACGAGGCTTGGATGGGCGTTACACCGGTCATGATTATTCCACTGCTTTGGTCTATTGCACTGTGCATCGAACGATAACATAGCGGCCATTGCACAATAGACGGCGCGCGGCCGCGACATGTAATCTGGTCATCTGGCCGTATCAGATAGATCGCATCCGGGAGAGACAAGATGAAAGCCGCCGTTCTCGGCGACAGCGGGGTCGATGTTCGCGACCTGCCCAAGCCCGAGCCCAAGTCGAATGAAATTCTGATCCGGGTGCGGGCGTCGAGCCTCAACCGCGCCGACCTTCTGGTGGCATCCGGGCACCAGCACGGCAGTGTCGGCGGCGTCGGGGCGCGGATCGGGCTTGAATGTTCCGGCGAGGTCGAGGCGGTCGGCAGCGAAGTGAAGGATGTCAAGGCCGGCGACCGGGTCATGGCCTCGACGCCGGGCGGCTTTGCCGAATATGTCGTCACCGATGCCGGACGGGCGCACCGCATCCCCGGAAACAATATGAGCTACGAACAGGCGGCCTGTTTTCCGGTCGCGTTGCAGACCATGCACAATGCGGTCGCAACCGCAGGCCGGTTCAAGCGTGGCGAGACCATGCTGATGCAGGGCGCCAGCGCCGGCGTCGGGCTGATGGGCATGCAGATCGCCAAGATTCTCGGCGCGTCGCTGGTGCTCGGAACGTCGACAAATGCGAAACGCCGGGAGCGGCTTGCCGAATATGGCTGCGATGTCGCGATCGACACGACGGACTCGTCCTGGCCGGATCGCGTCAAGGCAGCCACCGATGGGAAGGGTGTCAACCTCATTGTCGATCTGGTCTCGGGCGGCGTCGCCAACGGCAATCTCGCGGCGGCGGCGCTTCTGGGCCGCATCGTCAATGTTGGTCGGCTTGGCGGCATGAAGGGCGAATTCGATTACGATCTGCATGCGCTCAAGCGCATCGACTATATCGGCGTGACGTTCCGCACCCGCAGCACCCAAGAAGTCCGCGAGATCAATCGCGTGATGCGCGCAGATCTCTGGCCTGCGATCGAAGCGGGAAAATTGTCGCTGCCGATCTACAAAACTTATAAGCTTGCCGCCATCGCCGACGCGCTGTCGCTGATGCGCGCCAACCAGCATTTCGGCAAGATCGTCATCGCTGTGTCATGAAAAGGAAACAGCCGAAGAAGCGGCCGGGGCGCAAGCGGAAGCCAGCAAAGAAAAAAGCTTCCACAACACGCACATCTAAGCGTGAATACCGGCTTGCTCTTGGCGAATCGGTCCGGCATAGATTTCATATGACTGATTCGGCCAAAGGCCCCGTGCCGATATTGGCTGCGGGCGGAATCGTCTTACGCGGCACATCAAGACCACGCATCGCCGTCGTGCGGATGCGACGGGAAAAGGCCTGGGTCCTGCCTAAGGGCAAGCTCATGTCGCGCGAGCATCCGCGCGACGCCGCCAAGCGAGAAGTCGTGGAAGAAACCGGGCACGAAGTCTCGGTCCATGAATTCCTCGGCTCGATGTCCTATGCCGTCGAAGGCAAGGTCAAGATCGTGCAGTTCTGGCTGATGCGCGCCATGGGGCCGCCGGTCCACGAACTGATGGACGACGTCAAAGCGGTGAAATGGCTGCCGCTGAAAGAAGCGGTGAAGACGCTGACGCGCCCGCACGAAAAGGTGTTTCTCACCCATGTCGGGCCGATCGCGCTCAGTCACGTGAAGAGGGTGCTGCACGAAAAGACGCGGTCCGCTTCCCGCAAAGGTCCGGCACGGCGCCGCGTAGCGTCGCCCGCGCCAGTCGGACACGTGATTGCGATGGACTATGAAAAGGCGCGGCCCAACACTTTCGTCAAGGCGCTGGGCACATGGATCGGCCGCGTCGCGCACGGCACCGCGCGCCGGGTGGGCTGAGTCCGCAAAATGGACGTCAAGGGCGCCGCGCTACCACGCCCAAAAGAATTGCGGAAAAGCCGGCGAAGGTCACGAGCACTGCCGAACCGAGAACGATAAACACCGCAAAACGATCGCCGGCGGCGGGCCGCCGACCACTTTGCGGCGCCGTTGCGGATAGGTCAGCAGCAAAAGCAGCATCGGCAGGCCGAACGCGGCTGCCGCGATTTTCCAAACGGCGGCTTCGGGAATGTCATAGAGCGACAGCAATGGAGGCAGCAGCGCGGCCGCCGTCACCGACGTTCTTAATGGCTTAAATGGCTGCTTAGAATCAATAAAGGTGATCCATCGTGCGATCAGGCTTGCTGATCGGACACGATCAGGAACGCCGATGGCCCGATCGGGTATTTTTGCTTTTTGCAGCCGTCCGCTTCTTGCTGCCTGCCGGATTTGCCGGGTCGCTGGCCGCGGCCGATGGCTGTTCGAGGATTTTGGCAAGCTGGCGCGCTTCGGCGAGCAATGCCGTGATCAGCGGCGTCGTCGGCTCGCGGTCAGGGACGACGAGACCGACCGCATGGGTGACGAGGGGATCGACAATCGGGATCGAGCGAACATTGTCGGTCAGGCCCAACGTCTCGGCGAGCTTGGCCGGCATGATGGTGGCCCAGCGGCCGCTGCGAACGTGCGAAAACAGGACGATGACGGAATTCGACTCCAATGTCGGCGCCGGCTCGTTGCCGGCCACTCGCAGCAATCCGTCGAGGATGCGTCGGTTCTGCATGTCGGGTGTCAGCAGACAGAGCGGAATATTCGCCACTTCCGCCCAGGTCACCTGATCGCGGTCGCCGAGCGGCGCGGAGCTCGACGTCAAAAGCCGATATTCTTCCTGATACAGCGTCACCGATTTGACGCGGCCGAGCGGCTCGTTGTCGAGATAGGTGAGGCCGGCATCGACCTCCAGATTCTCGATCATGTTCAGGATCTGGATCGACGTCCGCGACAGAATCGTGAAGCGCACGTCGGGATGCTTGGCGCGGAACGGCGTCGTCAGCATGGCGCTCATGCCGAGCATGGTCGGGATCGCGGCGATACGAATGTGCCCGACCAAGCCGCGCTTGAGCGCATCGATATCCTGGCGCATGGCCCGCGCATCGCCGACGATGCGGCGCGCCCATTCCAAGACGCGTTCACCTTCCGGCGTGAAGCCGCCGAAGCGCGAGCCGCGCTGCACCAAGAGCACGCCGAACATGTCTTCCAGATATTTGATGCCGGCCGACAGTGTCGGCTGGCTGACGCGGCAGGTTTCGGCGGCGCGGCCGAAATGCTCTTCGCGGGCAAGCGCAAGAATGAATTCGAGTCTGTCGATCATCTAAATATGTGCACTTCGGCGTCTGGGCGCCCGGCGAATCCCACAGAAATATAGCAAGTTGGGACGACCGCCAATCCAAAGCAGACGATTGGCCGTCCCGATGGGCCAATCGCGAAATCAAATCACGGTCCGCTTAGCGCGTCTTCGCTCTCCGCTATGTCCCCGACAACGTCATGGTCCGCCGCCTTATCCGGCTCCGGCGTGATCGCGTGGAACAGGCTGTAATCGAGCAATAGTCTGCCTTCGGACGAAAGGCTGGTGATATCGCGGTAGCGGTAATTCCAGCGGATGTCGCGGTGCGAATAAAGCTGGCGGGCATAAAGCGGCTGCGCCGAATTGTCATCGACGCCGCTGAGGTTCAGCGCGAAGGCGCCTTCCATGGCGGCAAGGTCGTCCGGCGTCAGACTATAGAGATGGCTTGTCTCATCGATGACGTGGAACAAAGTCCAGCTCAGCGAGAACATCGGATGTTCGCGGCGGTCGAGCTTCAATTCGTAGTAACGGCGGAGCTGATGGCCTTCGTGCATGTTCTCCAGCCGGAACAGCCAGAGCCGAGCGGTCGCCTGCGAGATTGTATTGTTGCGGGCATTGGCGACGCGGATCATCAGCGTAGGCTTGCCCTGCTGCACGGTGACGACAGGGTTTTCCGCGAACAGGAAGCGAGCGCGCGGCCGCGAGAAGCGCGCGAAGATTAGGCCGGTCATCACTGCAAGAAAGCTCATGCCGGTGAAGATCTCGACCGTGGCGACGAGATGGCCGTAATCGGAGCGCGGATGCATGTCGCCATAGCCGACCGTGGCGAGGGTCTCGATCGAGAAGTAGAACAGGCTCATCGCCAGCGGCAGATCGGGCGAGACATTGGCGATCGGGTTCTTGCCCAGCCAGAACAAGAAGGCAAAGACGGCGTTGAGCGCGATGAAGATCGCGGCCGCGCTGGCGAAGAAGGCTGGCCAATAGACGGTCAGTGAGCGGTGGTAGAGATCGGTCCAGAACCCCGCAACCAGTCCGCGCGTCTCGATCTCGCGCGCGCCGATCCGCACGACGCGCGATTTGCTCTGCTCTCCCAGTGCCGCTGACTTTGGTTCCTTCGCCAATGCGGACTTGTCCCTTCAGCGCGGTTAAGCCGGCAGCTTGGCCGCCAACCGGCTGTACACTTTGCGCGCATTGCCTTCGAAGATCTTCTTCTTGTCGGCATCGCCGATCGGCGCCTTGTCGACATAGCGCTTGGTGTCATCAAAGCCGAAGCCGGTCTTGGGATCGTTGCCCTTCACCGCGCCGACCATTTCCGAAGCGAACAGGATGTTGTCGATCGGCACCACTTTGGTGAGCAGGTCGATGCCGGGCTGATGATAGACGCAGGTGTCGAAGAAGATGTTGTCGCCCATGATCTCGGCCAATTCGGGCTTGCCGTTGTTGAGCGCGATGCCGCGGAAGCGGCCCCAATGGAACGGCACCGCACCGCCGCCATGCGGGATGATGAATTTCAGCTGGGGGAAGGTCTTGAACAGGTCGGACAGGAGAACCTGCATGAACACCATCGTGTCGGCGTTCAGATAATAGGAGCCCGTGGTGTGCATCGCCGGATTGCAGCAGCCGGAGACGTGAATCATGCACGGCACGTCAAGCTCGATCATCTTTTCGTAGAGAGGAAACCACGACTTGTCGGTCATCGGGGGCGAGTTGAAATAACCGCCGGAGGGGTCCGGATTGAGGTTGCAGCCGACGAAGCCCATTTTCACGCAGCGCTCGAGTTCGGCGGCCGAGTGTTCCGGCGGCACGCCGGGCGATTGCGGCAATTGGCACACGCCGATGAAATTCTTCGGATAGAGCGAGACGACGCGGGCGATCAGATCGTTGCAGATCTGCGACCATTCGAGGCTCACGCTCTCGTCGCCGATATGGTGGCCCATGCCCGAGGCGCGCGGGGAGAAGATGGTCACGTCGGTGCCGCGGTCGCGCTGCAATTTGAGCTGGTTCTGCTCGATGCTTTCGCGGATCTCGTCGTCGGACATTTTCAGCGAAGCCCGCGACGGCATCGCCATCTTGTCTTTGGCATTGGCGGCCGCGGTCTGTTCCTTGCGGAAGCGATGCAGGTCCTTGGGCTCGGTGGTGTAATGGCCGTGGCAATCGATGATCATGACTTCGCCGGCTGAGGGGTTGAAGGATGCGCGATGCTACGGTCCGGAGCGAGATTGTCAAACGGTGACAACCATCTATAAGGAGGGCCATTATCGCACGGGAGGCTCGAAAATGGCTGAACTGCCGCGGCTCAACGGCATCATTCGCGCGCTGGAAAGTGGCCAGCACGCCCTGACCTGTTTCACCCCGGCCGAGGTCAGCAGCGCCGTGGCCATGGCCACCTCCAAATATGACGGCTGCGTGTTCGAGATGGAGCATCAGCCGTGGGATGGCCGCCTGCTGCGCGACTGCCTGCAATACATGCTCAACCGCGCCCAGATCGCCAAGGCCGCCTCACTGGTGCCGGGCGTCACCCCGCTCGTGCGCATTCCGGTCAACGGCGTCGAGATGGCGCAATGGCACGCCAAACAGGCTCTCGATATGGGCTGCTACGGTGTCGTCTTCCCGCACATCTCGACCGTCGAAGAGGCGGCCAATGCAGTCGGCGCCTGCCGTTATCCGCGGTTGAAAAGCGCGGCGCATTTCGATCCGCCCGGCATTCGCGGCGACGGGCCAACCACCGCGGCGCGTTATTGGGGTCTCTCTCAGCAGGATTATTACCAGAAGGCCGACGTCTGGCCGCTCAACCCGCAGGGCGAGATTTTCTGCATTCTGCAGATCGAGGACACCCGCGGCGTCGACAACCTCGACGACATGCTCAAGAACGTGCCGGGCATCGGCTGCATTCTGATCGGCGAAGGCGACCTGTCGCAGGAGCTTGGCTATCCGCGGCAATACGAGCACAAGGTCGTGCTCAAGTGGATGAAGCGCATTGTCGACACCTGCAAGAAGCACAATGTCATCGTCGGTCATCCGCATGTCGAAGTGCACAATGTCGAGCGCGTGGTCTCTGAAGGCTATCGCTTCCTCATGTGCGCGCCGGTGCAGAGCTACGGCCACCTCGACAAGACGCGGCAAGTTGTCGGGCGGACGTAACGGCCTGCCGTTGCGCCAACCGTGGCGCGGTCAAGAATCGGTCTCGCGCTTTGCCGCGAGCGTGTGGGCTATTTCTCGTCAGCTTCGGAGCGCGAACGACGACACTGCCGGCGGCGAGAAGAAACCAGGCGAGGAAAATGTACCACGCCGGGTTCGCCGTCAGACCGGAAATCGGCAGAGAGATCGGCAGCGAGGCCAGCACGCCGATCATGGCTAGGCAGCCGGCAATGACGAACAGCGCTACATTCGGCGCATATAATTTCATCGGACCCTCAATTCACACGTACTGAGTGAAAAACGCGCCGGTGAATGTGTCTTAAGGACGGTAAAAGCTTTGCTTAGCAGCGACAAAAGCGCCCAGCTTTAGCGTTTTTTTGCTCGCTTTTAAGTTTCTAATAACGCCAAGGACTTAAGGCACCGGTCGCTCGGCCCTAACGCGTTGTTCGGGCGCGGAACTTTTCGAACCCGGGCTGCGGCGCGAACCCCTGCCGGCAGCCAATTCGGAAAGCGCGTATCTCAAGGAGTTCGCCATGGGTCTGATCAAGAGGTTTCTCAAGGACGAGAACGCGGCGACAGCGATCGAATATGGGCTCATCGCCACCGGCATTGCGGTCGCGATCATTCCGGTGCTCACCGGGCTCGGCACCAAGCTCAAGACCACGTTTCCTTGATCTCGACGGCGTTGAAATAGAGCCGCGCCAGCGGCGCTGACCGAGCGCTTTCGCGCTCGCGCAAAAACTGCCAGAAAGCGTCCGTGACTGAAGGGGCGTGCCGTTGCGGCGCGACCTGTTGGTCGTTTTGCGTTTTAGGGTCGGATGGAGCCAGTCGATCAATTCGCCGTCGTGCTCGGCCTTGCGGTCGTGATCGGCTGCATCAACTACGTCTGGATCAAGCTGCCGCCGGCCATTGGCATGCTGCTCGGCTCACTCGCCGTGTCATTTCTGATCGTCGCCAGCGATCATGTTCTGCATCTGCATGTGATGGGCTGGTTCCGCGATACGCTCGGCGACGCCGATCTGCCGGATTTCTTTCTCGACGGCGTTCTCGCCTTCCTGTTGTTTGCCGGCAGTCTGCATGTCGATGTCGCCGAGCTCAACCGGCGAAAATGGCTGATCCTGATCCTGGCCACCGCCAGCGTAATGATCTCGACGCTGATCTTCGGCGCCGGCATGTGGCTCGCCTTCGGCCTGATCGGCGCGGCCGTTCCGTTCGCCTGGTGCGTCCTGCTTGGCGCGATCCTGGCGCCGACCGACGCGGTCGTCATCGAAAATCTCATGCGCAAGATCGCGCCGCCGCCAAGTCTCCGCGCCGCGATCATCGGCGAGAGCCTGTTCAATGACGGCGCCGGCGTCGTGCTGTTTTTATTGGCGCTTGGGGTCACGCAGGGCGACATCATTCACCTCGGCCACGGACGGGTGTTGCTCGCGCTGATCCACGAGATCGCCGGCGGTGCCTTGATCGGGCTCGCCGCCGGCTGGCTCGCGGCCTTGTTGTTGCACGCGGTTCGCGATCACGGTAGCGTATCGAGAAAGGTCAGGACTTCGGACGTCTTCACCACGTCGGCATATTTTGCGTTCATGTCGCACAGGTTGATGGCGTGGCTCGCCTGCGAACGGTCGAAGCAGCCTTCCTCGGCAAGCGCGACACGATAATTGAGACTGAAAGCATCGAGCACGGTGGCGCGCACGCAGCCCGAAGTGGTCGTGCCGGTGACGCTCAGGCTGTCGCAGCCTAGCAGTGTTAGATAACTCGCCAGATTGGTGCCGAAGAAGCCCGACGGCTTTTGCTTGAGCACCACGATATCTTTCGGGCCGGGCGCGATCGGCGTAACGATCTCGTTGCCGTCGAGATTGGTCACGATGGCCCGGCGGTCCTCACTGCCGCGCGAATTCTTCCACAGCCAGGAGCCGGAATCCCAATTGTCCTCGCGGCGCACGCCGGTGGTGTAAAGAACCGGCACGCCCTTGCCGCGGCACTTGTCGATCAATGAGCGGATATAGGGCAGCGCGACCCAGGCATCCTCACCGCAGGAATTGCGCCAGCGCTTGATCGATTCCAGGATCGGCTCGGGCCGGTCGCCGCAGAACGCCCAGTTCACGTCGATGACGAGAAGCGCGGGCCGCTTGCCGAAGCCGCCGCGGGCGCCATAGCCCGACGTGTTGAACACAGCCTTGTCGCGTTCGGTGAGAAACTGGTTCCATGGGCTCCGACATGATGGCATTTCCTTTCGCGGCGACTTCGAAAACTGAGGCGGGCGGAACTATAGCGTGGCACGGACGCTTTCGACGCAGCTCATGGCGATGATTTCGTCATAGCCGACATCCGTCTTCAAGAGGCCGGCACCCATGAC
>JBAUCK010000124.1:0-6658 GCA_049677525.1 Xanthobacteraceae bacterium | reverse complement strand
AAGAGAAGCACGAGCCCGTGAGCGACATCGACACTCCAGTGGTGGGTAGTCTGAAACGCTTGACCCCAAACGGCCGATTAGAGAAGCGGACATTTGGTCTCAGCTATTCAATCACCTGGTCGGCGCGGCCGAGCAGTGGAATGGGTACAGTGAGGCCAAGCGCCTTTGCGGTCTTCATGTTAATGACGAGCTCTACCTTGACCGACTGCTGGATCGGCAGATCAGACGGCTTTTCGCCATTGAGAAGGCGGGCAGTATATAGGCCAGCCTGACGATACGCATCGGCTAAGCTGGTGCCGTAGCTCATCAGCCCGCCGTCCTCGGCAAAAGGTCGAACGAAGTAGACAGCGGGGAGAGCATGACTTGCGGCAAGCGCCACAAACTTCTGACGTTGCGGGAGGTAGGACGGCGACGAAGAGACCAGAACAGCCCCAATGCGTTGCTCGGCCATAGCGCGGAACGCCGCATCGATCTCGTCTTCGCTGCTTACATTGAATGTCTTGATTTGAAGGCTAAGCGCCCTCGCCGCCGCGGATAGCTCCTTGATTTGAACCACGCTATCCGGTGACTTAGGATCGACAATCAGGCCGATCACCGAGGCTTTCGGCACCAGTTCGTGGACAAGCTCAAGGCGCTTCGGTTCGAGTTCGTCTGTCAGCATGTACACGCCTGTGACATTGGCGCCAGGTCGGCTGAGGCTGTCGACAAGACCTATATGCACGGGATCGTCACCAGTGACGAATACGATGGGTATGGTTGCGGTCGCGGACTTCGCGGCCAGCGCGGAGGCAGGTGTGCCGAGGGCAGCGACAACAGTCACTTGTTGCCGAACCAAGTCGGCTGCGAGGGTCGGCAATTGATCGAATTGTCCGTGTGCCCATCGATATTCGATCTTCACATTCTGGCCGTCAACATAGCCCGCCTGGCTCAGGCCCTGGATATATCCGGTTGCTGGTAACGTGAACGCCTCTGGAGTCAGAAGGCCCAGGAACCCTATGACCGGCATCGCACCTCGCTGTGCACACGCCGCGCGTGGCGCTGCAACAGCGGCGCCACCGAGCGCGAATATGAATTGCCGTCTTCCGACGCTAATTGCCATTCGACCGGTACTCTGGATCATGTCCGCCGCAGGCGGAACAATATCACGCTCCTATCGAGAGGTCAGTGCCACCGCCGCGATGGCTGCTTCCGGCCCTTAGCTCGACCAGCGCGGCAGCTTTTGGGGGCAAAGCGGACACCGACAATTAGTGCCGCCGCGGCAGCTAATGATGCTGTGGACGGCGCCACCCTACGACGTCGAACTGCTATAGTATGGCTGCGTTGAACCGAGAGAAATTCGGCCGCACAAACAGGCCGGACACATGACCGCACCCGACCAATGCTGCAGCAACGTCAGAAAGTTCTTGCCAAGGCGCCGTCCACACATGGCCCAAAGCGGACATCGACCGGCCTCTAATCGACTCCTTCCACCCGGCAGGCTCGATCCGCTACGATGCCTCGTCCGGAGGCTTGAGGGAGCCCATGAGGCGACGGGACTTCATCGCGCTTGTTGGCAGCGCAGCGGCTACATGGCCGCTCGCCGCGCGTGCGCAACCGGCGGCGATGCCGGCTATCGGCATTCTCAGCGGCGGCTCGTCCGAATCATTCACGCCGCTTGAACCCGCATTTCGCAAGGGTTTGGCCGAAGCCGGCTTCGCCGACGGCAAGATCCCGCCCTTCGAGTATCGCTGGGCGCAGGGCCAATTCGACCGGCTGCCCGGCTTGGCCGTCGATCTTGTTGGCCGCGGCCCGGCGGTGATCGCCACCGTTACGCTGCCGGCGGCTCTGGCGGCGAAAGCGGCAACCGGTGCAATTCCAGTCGTATTCGTCGTCGGCGAGGACCCGGTCAAAGTCGGCTTGGTGACCAGCCTCAACCGTCCAAGTGCCAATGTAACGGGCATCAGCAATTTCATGAACCTGCTCGGTGCCAAACGGCTGGAATTGGTGATCGAAGTCGTGCCCAAGGCGGAGGACCTCGCACTGCTGGTCAACCCAAAAAACCCCAATGCGGAAGCCGACACTGCAGACTTGCGAGCGGCGGCGGACGCGCTTGGCCGACGGCTGCATGTGCTGACGGCGAGTAGCGACGCCGAGATCGAGGCAGCCTTCGCTGCCGCGGTCCGATACAGCGTTGCGGCGTTGTTCGTCGATATAGATCCTTTCCTTTTCGATCGTCGCGAGCAACTCGCCATCGTGGCGGCGCGCCACGGAGTCCCCACGATCTACCCGTCGCGCGACTACGTCGCGGCCGGCGGCCCGATGAGCTACGGCGCAAGCTTCGCAAATGCATGGCGCCAAGCCGGCGATTATGCGGGCAGGATTCTCAAAGGTGCCAAGCCGAGCGACTTGCCGGTGCTGCAACCAACCAAATTCGAATTGGTGAGTCAATCTCAAGACCGCCAAGACTCTTGGGCTCAATATTCCACCGAAGGTCCTGGCCCTTGCCGACGAGGTGATAGAATAGTGCTGGCGTTTGCTGCAGTGCATGAGTTTGAGTGAGATGAACTCGCGCCGCCGCTGTCGCCGCATCGTAGACCAGTTGTACCGCGAAACGGGCGACCCCAAGCTTCGACGAATTAGGCGCGTGCGGCGCAAGCGGGTTTGAGGCGAACTACTTACCGCAAAACTCCTCCCGATATCGCTAAAAAATCGAAGTCCAGTTAGCTCATTGAGCCATTAATTTTTCTATCTTTCAACACGGAGCGGCGTTGTTGCCGTCATGAGATCGACTTCGCGCTCAGTTGACCGATCCAAGCACGCGCTACCGTTTGTCGCCGTTGATGCGGTTCTGCTCAGGTGCCGACCCGCGCATCGAGCCCGAGGCGGTCAGTGAAGCCGTCATCGACCGCTACATGGATCATCGGTCGCGAACCACGGCTCGCCCCAGCGATACCGCGAGCCGGCGGATATTGGCTCGGTTGTGGAATGCGGGAATCGGCAAGATCGATGGTTGGCCCGAGGTTCATCTCGTGGAGCCGCCGGTGAGGTCACAGAAGGGTCCGGCATGGGCGGATTTCCCGGAGGGTCTGCGTGCTGACGTCGAACACGAATTAAAAAGGCTCGCGAACATTCACAAGACGGAGAGCGGAGCCGAGGTTGCAAGCAGTCAACGCTCATAACGCGGGAGCGCGAACTCATCGCCGGGGCTAGGATGGCCTTGAAGGTGGGGGTCCCGATGGAAAACCTCATGTCGTTGAGCGGCATGGTTCATCCAGACGTCGCCGAGAAGTTATTGACGGTTACTGGCAAAAGGACGGAGACACTCCCAAGACCTATACGATTAATCTCAACAACCGGTTTGTCGGCCTAGCCCATGTGATTGGTCTTGATGAAGATGCTGTCCGGCGCCTCGGGGACCTCCGGTTCAGACTTGAAGAATTCCGCGAAGTCGGGATGACCGAGAAGAACCTCGCTCTCATCCGTCTTGTACTTACCGAGGGAGTTTGGTCGCAAGTTGTCGACCTGCCCGAGAAGCTGATGAAACAAGCCCGCCTGCAGCGGCGTCACGCGCCGGTCGGGGCAGCGGTTCTGGCCCAGATTGCAGTCGCAGTAGCAATCCTGACAGTGGCACCGATCCGGCTGGGCAATCTTGCCAGCATTCGCCTTAGCGAGAACCTCATTAAACCCGGAGGACCTTACTCCAACTTTTGGCTCAAGTTTCCCAAGTACGACGTCAAGAACAGGACCGCGCTTGAGTTCAAACTCGCCGCAAGGTGCGGGGCCGCCCGAGCACGCCGCGCGTGAGTGTCTGCCGGGCGAACTTTGCCGCTAGAGCATGATTCCGCGGCATGCGCAGCGGGACCATGCTGTATTGCGTATTTGCCGGGCGCGACCGGGCCAAGACCGGCTATACCCCCGTGGCCACGAGACGGAAACGAGCGAAAGCGTCCGACGAGCGAGAGCTATGGATACCGCGCCGGGAAGCGCCATCGAGCAGGAAGATATCTATTGGCGGCGCAATCTCGCCGTCTGCCTGATCGGCTCGTTCACGACCATCGTGGCGATGACGTTGCTGCTGCCGTTCCTGCCAATCTATGTCGCCGAGCTCGGCGTCACCGATCAGGCGGCGATCGCGCAATGGTCCGGCATCGCCTTCGGCGCGACTTTTTTTTCGGCGGCCTTGGTCGCGCCGTTCTGGGGCTGGATGGCCGACCGTTTCGGCAGAAAACCGATGCTCGTTCGCGCAAGCCTCGGCATGGCGGTGGCGATGTCGCTGATGGGCATGGCGCACAATGTGTGGGAGCTCGTCGGCCTGCGGCTGTTCGCCGGTTTCGCCGGCGGCTATGCGTCGGGCGCGACGATCCTGGTAGCGATGCAGACGCCGAAGCGGCGCTCCAGCTGGGCGCTCGGCATGCTCAATTCCGGCATCATGGCCGGCGGTCTCGTCGGCCCACTGATCGGCGGCACGCTGCCGCCGCTAATCGGCATTCGCGCCACGTTCTGGCTCGCCGGCGGCGTCATCTTCCTGACCTTCCTCGCCACCACGTTTCTCATCAAGGAAGAGCAGCGCTCGGCGCTGACCAAGAAGGCCGTGGTCGAAGCCAAATGGTCGCAGATCCCCGACAAGCAGCCGGTGATGGCCATGCTGGCGATGGGGCTCCTGCTCACCTTCGCCAATATGTCGATCGAGCCGATCATCACGCTCTATGTCGGGCAGCTTGTCGTTGCGCCGCGCGTCATTTTCGTGTCCGGCCTGACCATGGCGGCGGCGGCGCTCGGCGCCGTTCTGTCGGCGTCGCGGCTCGGCAAGCTCGCCGACCGCATCGGGCACTGGAAGGTCGTCGTCGTCACAACGATAATCGCGGCTCTGCTGTTGATCCCGCAAGCCTTCGTCACCGCCGGCTGGGAGCTTGTCGCGCTGCGTTTTCTGATGGGCCTCGCGCTGGGCGGGCTGATGCCCTGCGTCACCAGCATCATCCGTCACAGCGTTCCAGACGCCGTCGTCGGCCGCGTGCTCGGCTATGCGACCTCGTCGAACTATATCGGACAGGTCATGGGGCCGCTCATGGGCGGTTTTGTCGGCGGCCATATCGGCATGCGCGCGGTGTTTCTCGGCACCGCGCTGCTGATGGCGCTCGGCGCGGTCTATGCGCAGATCGCGCGGCCGCGCCGCGCCTGATGCGCAGCGTTTCACCGTCCGCCGCAAATGGGTTAGAAGTCAAAACCAGAACAATGCGGCCCCGGCCCGAAACCATCGGGTCCAAACGGCGCGAAAGAGAGAGCCATCATCCGCCCCGACCTGACCCGATTGAGCCTGCTCTGGCTGTGCGGCGCCTGCCTACGTTTGACGGTGCTCGCCACACCGCCGGTCGTGCCGCTGCTGCGTGCCGACCTGCATCTGTCCGAAACCGCGATCGGCTGGCTGTCGAGCCTGCCGCCGATGCTGTTTGCGATCATGGCGGTTCCCGGCGCGCTCTTGATCGCGGGCTTCGGCATTTTGCCGGCACTGGTGATGGGGCTTTTGATCAATGCTTTCGGCTCCGCCGCGCGCGGCGTCTATCCCGATGCGATCTCGCTCTATGTCTCGACCATGGTCATGGCCGCGGGCGTCGCCATCATGCAGCCGGCACTGCCGCCACTGGTGCGCACCTGGTTTCCGCAGCGCATCGGCTTCGCCACGGCTGTCTACACAAATGGGCTTCTCGTCGGCGAGACGCTCGCGGTTGCGCTCACCATTCCGTTTTTGCTGCCGCTGGTGAACGACAGCTGGCGCTTGAGCTTCGTCGTCTGGTCGGCGCCGGTGCTGTTGACGGCGCTGCTTGTCATCGCCTGCGTCTCGACGTTCGGCGGCGCCAGCCAGGCCACGGCTTCGACCAATCGCAAATGGTGGCCCGATTGGCGGCAGCCGCTGATCTGGCGGCTCGGTCTCATTCTCGGCAGCATCAACGCGATGTATTACGTCACCAATGCGTTCCTGCCCGATTATGTCATTGCCGCCGGCCGTCCCGACCTGATCAGCAAATCGCTGACCGCGCTCAATCTTTGCCAGCTGCCGGCCTCCGTCGTGATGCTCGGCCTCGCCGGACGCCTGGTGAAGGAGCCTTGGGCTTATCGGGTGACCGGCGGGCTCGCCGCGCTTTGCATCGTCGGCATGATGACGACGACGGGATTCTGGATCGTCGTCTGGGCCGGCGTTCTCGGCTTCGTCAGCTCGGTCACGCTCATTCTCACGCTCGCGCTGCCGTCGGTGCTTGGCGCGCCCGACGACGTCCACCGCACCTCGGCCGGCATGTTCACGATCAGCTACAGCGTCGCGATGGTGCTCTCGGTCGGCGGCGGCTGGCTGTGGGATTTGACGGGTCTGCCCGTCGCCGGCCTCGCGCCGGCCGCGGTCTGCGGACTCGTGATCGTCTGCCTCGCCGGGACAGTTCGTCGTTCGAGTCCGTTGCTCGCCGCGGCTTAGGCTGTAGTGACGATTTAATCATTTGAGCCGGAGCATGATGCTGGCGAGTTTGACGAAGCCGAGGAAGCTTGCGGCGAGTTTGTCGTAGCGCGTAGCGATGCGCCGCCATTGCTTGAGCTTGGCGAAGAAGCCTTCGATGCCCCAGCGGTTCTGGTAGGCGATTTTGTCGTAGGCATGCTGGTGCTTGCGATGACGGCGGGGTGGAATGACGGGCTC
>JBAUCK010000123.1:0-14697 GCA_049677525.1 Xanthobacteraceae bacterium | reverse complement strand
ACGCTCGCCTGCTGCGGCGGCGGGGCACTGGTGGCGCCCGGCGGCGGCGCCAAGGGGCTGGCCTGGATGTTGCTCTGCGGCGGGCGTGACACCTGCTGCGGCTGCTGCGGCGGCGGCGAATATTGCTGCTGATTGGGGTAGGACTGCCCCGGATAGCCCACGGGCGGCGGCTGCGCCGGGAACCCGGGCACGCTGCCGGGCGGCCGCGGCGGCGAATCGTTGTTGAAAACACCGCCGAATTGCGCCCGCGCCGGCGCCGCGGCAAAGATCGGGATCGCGGCCAAGAACGCGCCGATCGTGACCAAAAGTGCGGCGATTCGGGCCATCGATGCGCTGCGCTCGCTTGTTCGTTGCGCCAAATGGCCGGACGCGCGTAAGCGCCCGATCCGATAGGCAAGTCCGGTTAGCTGGTTCCCCAGACGGCCCGGTTAACACGTCGAATAAGGCATTTCCAGGGATCAGCCCAAGCGACAGTTCCAGCGCTCAAGCCCGGAATCGGCACTCACTGATTTCCCGGCACCCAGGCCTTGTAGTCGCCGGTGGCTTTGGGGCGGCGGCCCTGCGCCAAGGTCGAGCCATTCGGCCGATAGGCCCAGGGCGTCCCGGTGAGATTAGGGCGATGCGGCTTTTCCCACGGCCGCACCGTCACCTGTTCCTGCGTCGGCGGCACATTGGTGATGTGATGCAGCCAGCCGTGCCACGTCGGCGGCACCATCGTGGCCTCGGCAACGCCGTTATAGGTGACCCAGCGGCGCTCGAGACCGAGCGTCGGATCGATCTTGCCGCCCTTGGTTCGGAAATAGCGGTTGCCGAATTCGTCTTCGCCAACGAACTCGCCGTAAAGCCACGTCCACCACTGTGTGCCGAAGGTCTGACCGTTCCACCAGGTGAACGTGCGCACCAGGAAAGTCTTCAAGCCCCGCAGGAAACGCTTCATGTTGTGGCCGCCTGTTCGCTGTAGGCCTTGATGCCATCTCATTGTGGCGGTGTCTAGCACGGGGCTGGATGAGGATGGCTTTTGCCTTAGCGCGGCCGCCGCGCCGCGCTGCCGCGCCGTTTTCGGTTATATTTTGCGACATATGACGGATCATCACGTGCAATGTGGCAGGATATCACGCATAATCTGCAGGCCGAATTGACGGGCTTGCGCGGCACCTTCTCCTTCGCGCCGGCTTGGGCGGCATCGCTCCTCGTCGTTGTCGTCGCGCTGGCCGTGGCATGGCTTCTCCATGCCGCGATCCTGGTCAGCTTGCGGCGTCTGTTACGCGGCCGGCCCTCCTATTTCCGCACCATTCTTGACGCGACCAAGGATCCCACCCGATTGGCTTTCCTTATCGTCGCGCTTGCCATCAGCTTGCTGACGGCGCCGATCGCCGCCGACACCGCGGATGTCCTCGGCAAGATCCTGACGCTTGCGACCATCTGCCTGGTCGGCTGGATCGCGCTGACCGTGCTGCAGATCGGCGCCAATTTTTATCTGCTGCGCTTCCGCATGGATGTCGACGACAATCTGATGGCGCGCAAGCATGTCACCCAGGTGCGCGTCCTGGTGCGCGCGTTCGACACCGTCATCATCATTCTGACGCTCGGCTTCGCGCTGATGACCTTCGATTCGGTGCGGCAATTCGGCGTCAGCCCGTTCGCCTCGGCCGGCGTCGCCGGCGTCGTCTTCGGGCTTGCCGCGCAGCCGGTGCTGAGCAATCTGATCGCCGGCGTCCAGCTTGCCGTGACCCAGCCGATCCGGCTCGAAGACGCCGTGACCGTGCAGAACGAATACGGTTGGATCGAAGAGATCAACGCTACCTATGTCGTGATCCGGCTATGGGACTTGCGGCGGCTGATCGTACCGCTGAATTATTTCATCCAGCAGCCGTTCTACAATTGGACGCGGCAGGCGGGCGCGAATATCGGCTCGGTCGTGCTTCATCTCGACTATTCCGCTCCGATCGAGCGCATTCGCGACAAGACTGCCGAATTCGTCACGCAATCCAAAATCGACGGCAAGGTCGTCAATGTCCAGGTCACCAATACCAGCGCCCAGGCCATCGAAGTGCGCGCCCTGCTGACCGCGAATAACATTGCCGCGACCTCCGACCTTTGCGCCGAGATCCGCGAGAAACTGATCGGTTTCTTGCAGCGCGAATATCCCCAAGCGCTGCCGCGGCAGCGCAGCGAGGCGATCGAAGCGTTCAGCCGCAAGCCGAGCGATCCGCCGCATCCGCCTGTATGAGCGGATTCGAGCGCAAATAGCACTAAAGGCGTGTTGCCGCGGCCACCGCGGCGACTATGCTTTGCCGATAGGACGATGCAGCGCGACCGCTTACGACGCTGCACGAAACACATCGCCGAAATCCTTGGGGGGAAGCATGCGATACAGCAAAAAGCTGCTGATCGGTTTCGCCGGCGTCATGCTGACCCTGCAGTCGGGACACGCCGACGATTATCCGTCACGGCATATCACGCTTATCGCGCCGTGGCCGCCTGCCGGAGCAATCGACGTTCTGTGCCGCGAACTTGCGCCGGGCGTCGGTAACCGGCTCGGCCAGCCGATCATTGTCGAAAACAGACCGGGCGCCGGCTCGACCATCGGCACCGCCGACGGCGCCAAAGCGAAACCTGACGGCTATACGCTGCTCATGGCCGGAGCCGGGGCCATGGCGATCAGCCCGACGCTCTACAAAAACCTGCCGTACGACCCGCACAAGGATTTTACCCCGATTGCGCTGGTCGCCAAAAATCCGTTCGTGCTGGTCGTCAATCCGGAACTGCCGATCCATTCCGTGGCGGAGTTGATCGCATACGCCAAGGAACATCCCGGCGCGCTGACTTACGGTTCCGGCGGTGTCGGGTCGCCGCACCAGCTGTTCGCCGAAATGTTCAAGACCATCACCGGCATTGAAATGACTCACGTGCCCTATAAAGGCACCGCGCCCGCCCTCACCGATCTGATCGCCGGACATATTTCGCTACTGTTTGCCGATCTGCCGCCGACGCTGCCGATGGTAGCCGCTGGCAAGGTGCGGGCGCTGGGCGAGACCTCCGCCGTGCCGATACCTTTAGCGCCCGACACTCCGCCGCTGCGCGAGGCCGGCGTGCCGGGCTTCGACGCCACGGGCTGGGGTATGGTTGTCGCGCCGGCGCATACGCCCGACCCGATCATCGCCAAGCTCTACGAGGCGTTTCGCGCCGTGCTGGCGGACGAAGTCGTGCGCAAGAAAATGCTCGCGCTCGGCATGGTGCCGCAATCGAGCCCGCCGCCGGACAAGCTACAAGTCTTCATCGATGCCGAGCAGGCGCGCTGGGGCCAGGTCGTGAAGGATGCCGGCCTCGCCGGCACCGAGTGAAGCCCGCGATAGTTAGCGTCTTTCGACAACAGCGTTGCGGCAATCGCGGCCCACTCAGCCTTAAGTTCGCCTGTCGCCGACTTATGCCCGGCCCGCCGATACCAATAGCCAGCATTGCCGAGATCGCCCTCGGCCCGGTGCAGATAAGCATGGACACAGGCGCAATCGGCGTCCCCTTCGCTCATGACGATGCGATGCGCGTTGCCCCAGTCGTCCATTGCCGTCGACACAGCGCGGTCAGCGCCGGCGAAAGTCTACTTGGTGGCTTTCGCCCGGTAAGCGACTTTTGAAACGCGTCGGGCGTCACCGATCCCTCAACAGGCAATCGCTTGAATGTGACCTTGCTTCGCGTATTCGAGCAACGGCCGATCGCGGGTCACGAGTAAGTAGCCGTACTCGCGCGCCGTCGCAGCAATAATCCTGTCTGCGGGATCGGGCGGCGGATTTCCAGGCAGGAACGAAGACGCAATGAGAATTTCCGGCGAGAGAGCGGCCAGCGCCACGCCTTGGGTATTTCTGAGACGGTTGAACCAGGATTGCGGCGGGATCGGGAATCGCATCCGGCCGCGCGAACACAGCAAGCCGATCTCCCACGCTGAAATCGGCGACAGAAAGACCGGAGCCATAACTTCAAACGAGCTATTCAAAGCGTCAGTAGCTTCGCTCGCCATCGGCAAATCGCCGGCAAACCAGATCGCTGCGCAAGTATCGAGAAGAAGGCGCGCGTCAGGATTCATCCCCTTTCATCCCGGTCCTGATCGCCGTAGGCAATTTTCCCCCATTCGGGGTCTGCCGGTTCGGACAAATCAATACCAGGCACGATCCAGATCGTGTCCTTGAGGGCTCCGATTAATGGGTGGCGTCCGCGTGCCGGCGGCACGGGCAAGCCCGTTCCGTCACGAAGCGCAAGGTTACGAACTCTGCGAAAAACCAGCTTCCGCCCTTCCATATCAACCTGCTCACTTTCAAACCCCGCATCGAGCCAAGCCTTCGTCATGACGCTGTTATCAGAATTGTTGCTCCACCATGCCCGATGATCTTGCGAACTGCGCGGAAGCTTGAACCCGATAATGCGTTCGATATCTGCGAAAGTGAGTTGAATGCGGTCCGTTCTCTGCCCGCGGAGAAATTTACTCAACGGATCATATTTCCCCATGCGCCACCTACCTAAAATAGGTACTTAATAGTTACACACTACATATTGCGCCCCATCAGGTCAAGGCGGGATATAGGAATTACCACCAGTTGTCAGGCGTGAAGCGCCCCGCGGCCTGCTCTATGACATTGCCGAGCGTAACCAGCGTTTCTTCTTCGAACGGCCGTCCGATCAGCTGCAGGCCGAGCGGCAGGCCTTGCGCGTCGAGCCCGCCCGGCACCGCGATGCCCGGTAGGCCCGCCATATTCACGGTCACGGTAAAGACGTCGTTGAGATACATTTCGATCGGATCGGCCTGCCCCTTCTCGCCGATGGCAAAGGCAGCCGACGGCGTCGCCGGTGTCAGGATGGCATTGACGCCTTCGGCAAAGCATTTTTCGAAATCGCGCTTGATCAGCGTGCGCACTTTCTGCGCTTGCAGATAATACGCGTCGTAATAGCCGGCGGAGAGCACGTAGGTGCCGATCATGATGCGGCGGCGCACTTCCTTGCTGAAGCCCGCGGCGCGGGTCTGTTCGTACATGTCGATGATGTCGCGGCCGGGAACGCGCAGGCCGTAGCGGACACCGTCATAGCGCGCGAGATTGGATGAGGCCTCCGCCGGCGCCACGATGTAATAGGCCGGCAGCGCGTATTTGGTCATCGGCAGCGAGATGTCGACGAGCTCGGCGCCGGCGTCCTTGAGCCATTGCGCGCCCTGCGCCCACAACTTCTCGATCTCCGGCGCCATGCCGGGCATGCGGTATTCCTTCGGAATGCCGATGCGCATGCCTTTGACCGAAGCGCCGACCGCTTTCTCATAATCGGGCACCGGCAGATCGGCGCAGGTCGTGTCCTTCGGATCGGGACCAGCCATCGCGCGCAACAGGATCGCACTATCGCGCACTGTGCGCGCGAAGGGGCCGGCCTGGTCGAGCGAAGACGCAAAGGCAACGATGCCCCACCGCGAGCAGCGGCCATAGGTGGGTTTCAGTCCGACGATACCGCAGAACGCGGCCGGCTGGCGGATCGAGCCGCCGGTATCGGTACCGGTCGCGCCGAGGCAAAGGCTAGCCGCCACAGCAGCAGCCGAACCGCCCGACGAGCCGCCGGGTACGAGCTTCGCATCGGAGCCTCGCCGCCGCCAAGGCGACACGACGGGACCGAAATACGAGGTCTCGTTCGACGAGCCCATGGCGAATTCGTCGTTGTTGAGCTTGCCGAGCAGTACCGCACCGTCGCGCCACAGATTCGCGGTGACGGTCGACTCATAGGGCGGCTCGAAATTGCCCAGGATGTGCGAACAGGCCGTGGTACGCACGCCATCGGTGCAAAACAGATCCTTGATGCCGAGCGGCAGGCCTTCGAGCGCACCGCCCTCGCCTTTCGCGAGCTTGGCGTCGGAGGCGCGCGCCATCGCGCGGGCGCGTTCCGGCGTCTCCAGCACGAAGGCGTTCAGCGCGCGCGCTTTCGCCATCGCGGCGAGATGCGCGTCAAGGAGCTCGGCCGCGGAAAACGTCTTCTCGCGCAAGGCGTCGCGCGCCTGCGCCAGCGTGAGCGAAGTGAGATCGGTCATTCAGCAGTAGGATCGTCGCAAGAGAACGGATTCGTTGGTGCAGGTTTTGTCGTGACAGGCCTGGATGCGACCGATTTCGCCACGGCATCCGCCGGCGCTTCAGGCGTCAGCGCGTCCCATGCGGGCTTGACCGGCAAGGGCTGTACCGGGAAGGCGGAGAACAGCTCGTCCACGGCGGCCGGATCGTCAGGCTTCAACAAGCCCTGACTGTCGAGATAAGCGAGCCAGATGGCGTCCTGTTCACAGGCCAAGCACATTATTCGACCACCTTCGGCACCAGGAAGAAATGATGCTCGTGCGCCGGCGCATTGGCAATAACCGCGTCGGCTTTGTTGCCGTCGGTGACCTCGTCGTGCCGCATCTTCATTGCCATGGGGGTCACCGAAGTCATCGGCTCGACGCCTGTCACATCGACCTCCGAGAGTTGCTCGATGAAGGCGAGAATGGCGTTGAGCTCGCCTTTGAGATTCTCCACCTCATCATCCGCGACCGCAATGCGGGCGAGATGGGCGACGCGACGGACGGTATCGGCATCAACGGACATCGGCGGGCAGCCTGAAAAAACCTGTTCTTCCGGCGAGGCTATAGCAGAGCGGCCATATCGCGCCAACCGGCCCGTCCCAAGGCGCGTCCTAAGCCGCCTGCGAGCCCCTTAGCGGCGGCCGTTGAAGGCGTTCTCTGCGAGCGCCCCATTTTCCTGCGGAATGCGAATCGAGAGCACGATGGCATTGAGCACCGAGAACGCGAGCGCATAGATCGGCAGGTCCAGCGCCAGAGGCACAACCGCAATCTCTCCGATCACGATCGCGTAATTCGGATGGCGGATAAAACGATAGGGCCCACTTGCCACCAGCTTTTCGCCCGCCACCGCGATGACGCGGATGGTCCAGCGCCGCCCGAGCGTGGCCAGCACCCAAAAGCGTCCGATCTGAAGAAGGATGAACAGAGCGAGGAAGACAGGCTCGACGGCATGATCACAGGCCAGCGCCCACATCCCGAGGAGCCAGGCGGTATGCAAGAGCTGCATCGGCGGCAGATGCGACTGGCCGTATTCGACGCCACCCGCCGCCAACAGGCGCGCTTCGTTCTGTTTCGCCCACCGCAGCTCTGCCACGCGTTGCACCGTGACGTAAGCGAGCAGGATCCAACCGGCGTGCATCACAGATCGGCCACCACGAAATAAGCGGAAAAGCCCGGCCCAAAAGCGGCAAGCAGATGCCGCCCGCGCGCGCCGGCCTTCAAGGCGCGTTCGAGCACGAACAGCACGGTCGCCGACGACATATTGCCGTAGCAGCGCAGCACCTCCCAGGAATGTTCGAGCTGTTCGGGCGCGAGCCCGAGTACCTGCTCGGCCGTTTCAAGAAGCCGCCGGCCGCCGGGATGGAACAGAAATCCGTCGAGGTCGGAGAGACGAAAGCCGTTGCGGTCGAGAAAATTCTCCACCGCGGGCTTGAGCTCCGCGCTCATCAGCGCCGGCAATTCCGGACTGAGCACGATGCCGAAGCCGTCGTCCTTGATATCCCAGCCCATGATGTGCTCGGTGCCGCGCCAGCACCATTCGCCGACGGCGAGAATTCGCGGACCGGTGCCATTCGCATTGCGGCCTGCGATGTGCCCGCTGTGCCGTGTATTGCGCAACAGCATGCCGGCTGCGCCGTCGCCGAACAGCGATGTCGAAACGAACATCGAGGGGCTCGGATCGTTGACGCGCATGCACAGGCTGCACAGATCGACGGTGAGAAACAGCACATGCGCGCCGTCGCTCGCCTGCGCAAGCCGCGTGGCGCGCGCCAAACCGGCAACGCCAGCGCCGCAGCCCAGACCGAACATCGGCAGCCGTTCGACCGTGGGCGACAGTCCGAGCCGGTTGATCAGCCTGGCGTCAAGGCTCGGCACCGCAAGCCCGGTCACCGTATTGGTCACGATCATGTCGATCGCGCTCAGTTCGACGCCGGCCGCGGCTGTCGTGTCGCGCGTGAGCTTTTCCAGAAGATCGAGCGCGTTCTTCTGAAACGACGCAGTGCGTTCTTCCCAGCTGTGCGGTCGCAAATACCATTCGATCGGCTCGCAATTATAGCGCGTCTCGATGCAGGTATTGTCGCAGAGCCGCCACAGCTTTTTCAAATGCGGATAAAGTTCCCGCGCGCGTGCCGCAGCTTCGACCTGGCTCAATTGATAAGGTGGGTTTGCCGTGGCGACTGCGAGAACTTCAACATCGAAGCCCGTAGCGACCGTATCGCGCGGCGCCGACTTGACGATATCCAGCATGCAGGGATCCCCACGCTACAGTGATAGGTATAAACACCGGAATGGTTCGTGTTCGTCCTCCCTCGCGGTTGTTTCTTCGCACCGGGACGCCTAATTAGGGCGGCATGATGCAGGATTTGCGGCAAGATTTGCGGTCGATCCGCCGTGTCCCAGCGGCACGCAGCCCAGTTCACGTCGTCGGCGGCGGACTTTCGGGTGCGGAAGCGGCGTGGCAATTGGCGCGCCGCGGCGTGCCCGTGGTGCTGCATGAAATGCGGCCGCTTCACGCCACGCCGGTTCATAAAACCGGACAATTCGCCGAGCTCGTTTGTTCGAACTCGTTCCGCTCCGACGATGCCGAGGGCAGCGCGATCGGCGTGCTGCATGCCGAAATGCGCCGCTGCGGTTCGCTGATCATGCGCGCCGCCGATGCCCACAAGCTGCCCGCCGGCAGCGCGCTCGCCGTCGACCGCGACGCCTTTGCCGCGGAGATCACGGCGGCGGTCGAAGCCGAACCGCTCGTTGACATCGATCGCGCGGAAGTGGGCGCGCCGCCCGCCGAATGGGACAGCGTGATCGTGGCCACCGGCCCGCTCACTTCGCCGGCGCTCGCCGAATTCATCCGCAAGCGCAGCGGCGAGGACGCGCTCGCCTTCTTCGATGCGATCGCACCGATTGTGCATCGCGACTCGATTGATTTCGACGTCGTCTGGTTTCAATCGCGCTACGACAAGCCCGGCCCCGGCGGCTCCGGCGCCGACTACATCAACTGTCCGCTGACGCGCGAACAATATGAGGCGTTTATCGATGCGCTGTTGGCGGGCGAGAAGACGGCATTCCAGGAATTCGAAATCGCGACACCCTATTTCGACGGCTGCCTGCCGATCGAGGTCATGGCCGAGCGCGGGCGCGAGACGCTGCGCCACGGGCCGATGAAGCCGTTCGGCCTCACCGATCCGCGCCAGCCGGAGCGCAAACCTTATGCCGTGGTGCAATTGCGCCGGGACAACAAGCTCGGCTCGCTGTTCAACATGGTCGGTTTCCAGACCAAGCTCCGCCACGCCGAACAGGTCCGCGTCTTCCGCACTATTCCCGGCCTCGAGCGCGCCGAATTTGCGCGGCTCGGCGGCCTGCACCGCAACACCTTCCTCAATTCGCCGAAGCTGCTCGATGAGACATTGCGGCTCAAAGCCGAACCGCGGCTGCGCTTTGCCGGACAGATCACCGGCTGCGAGGGCTATGTCGAGTCCGCCGCGATCGGCCTCCTCGCCGGCTGCTTTGCCGCCGCCGAACGGCTGGGCGAGCGGCCGTTCGTGCCGCCGCCGTCGACCGCGCACGGCGCGCTCCTCGGCCACATCACCGGCGGCCATATTGAAACCATCGATGCCGGGCCCGGCTCGTTCCAGCCGATGAACGTCAATTTCGGGCTGTTCCCGCCGCTCGCTTCGTCGCCGACGCACGGCACCGACGGCAAGCGGCTGCGCGGCCCCGCCAAGGCCGTGGCCAAGAAGCGTGCGCTTTGCGCCCGTGCGCTCAGCGACCTCGAAACTTGGCTCGCCGGCGCCCCGCCGGCGGCGGCCGAATAGGCCGGTTTCCTCTTTGCCGCCTCATGCTCTAAAAGCTCGCGCATGAACGACACCGAACTCGGCGACCGCTGGCACAGCGGCACCATCCTCAAGCGTGACGTGTTTTCCACCATCGAGCGCGGCCGCTTCCGCACTGATGCTGGCGATATCGATGCCGTGCTGCGCCGCCTCGACGAGGTGCCGTGGTGGAGCCGGCCGCTCGCTTTTGAACTGTTCCGCCGCGAGAAGAAGGCGCTCGCCCGCGCCAAGCCGCTTAGCGTCGCGCCGCCGCTCCTCTTCGCCGGACGCCGCGCGCTGGTGCGCGGCTGGATCGACGGCGTGCCGTTGCATATCGCCAAGCCGCACGGCGACGCCGCTTATTTTCGCTCGGCGAAAGCTGTACTGCGCGCGCTGCATCGCGCCGGTATCGCCCATAACGATCTCGCCAAGGAGCAGAACTGGCTTTACGCGCAAGACCGGAACCAAGATAAGAACCAAGACAAGAACGGCGCGCAACAAAGCCGCGCTTATCTCACCGACTTTCAGCTCGCCGCTTGCTTTCGCCGCCGCGGCCATTTGTTCCGCATCGCTTGCTACGAAGATCTGCGCCATCTCCTGAAGCACAAGCGCCGCTATGCACCCGACGCACTCACCGCCGCGGAGCGCCGCGTGCTCGCGCGCAAAAGCCTGATCACCCGGATCTGGATGGCGACGGGAAAGAAAGTCTATTACGCCATCACCCGCGGCTTGAATTTCACCGACCGCGAAGGCCGCGGCCTGCGCTTTGTGCGCGATGCGCCCGAAATCGCGGCGCGGCTGCGCAGCAATCCGTTGGTGCGCGACGTCGCCATCGTGCCCTTCCCCGATCGCCGCACCGGCACCGGCCTCTATGCCTTTGTCGAAGGCAGTGCGGGGGACGGCGAGTTGCTCGATTTTCTTGGGCAGACACGGCCGGAGCATTTGCAGGTCGTCGACGCCCTGCCGCGCGATGCGCAAGGCGAAGTGCGCAGCGAAATCCTCGAACTGGTGGCGATGAACCAGCTCGACCTGATCGATCCCCTGCTCAAGAGCGATGCCGAGCGCGCCATTGTCGGCCGCATCGTCTCGGAGCGGCGCAATCTGCGCGACCGCTTCGCGTTCTGAGCTGGCTCGTTGCGATCTAATCCTGGACCGCGACGCCGCCGCGTTTGATCACATCGGCCCATTTGGCGATTTCGGATTTGACGAACGGCTCGATGTCGGCAAGCGGCATCTTCATGGGCGTGCCGGTGTCCTCGGTGATCCGCTTCTTCACGTCGGGATTGTCGAGCGCTTTCTGGATCTCGGCATAGAGTTTTTCGACGACCGGCCTCGGCGTGTTCTTCGGCGCCCAAAGCCCGAACCACACCTCGTAATCGTATCCTGGCAGGCCGGATTCCGCGACCGTCGGCACGTTCGGCAGAAGCGGCGAGCGCTCCTTGCCCGTCACCGCGAGCGCGCGCACGCTGCCGCCCTGGATCTGACCCAAGGCGCTCGCGAGATTGTCGAAGAAGACCGGCGTCTGACCCGACATCACGTCGGCATAGGCCGGCGTCGCGCCGCGATAAGGAACGTGGGTCATCCTGATGCCGGCTTCAAGCTCGAACAGCTCGGTCGAGAGATGCTGTCCGGTGCCGTTGCCGCCCGAGGCGAAATTGATGTCGCCGGGCTTGGCCTTGGCCATCTCGATCAATTCCTTGATCGAATGCGCCGGGAAATTATTGCTGGCCACGACCGCGAAAGGGAACGTCGCCAGCATGCCGACCGGCGTGAAATCGCGGATCGGATCGTAGGCCAGCTTGGCGAAGAGGCTCGGATTGACCGCCATATTGGCGGTGAGCCCGGTCAAGAGCGTATAGCCGTCGGGCGCGGCGCTGGCGGCGAACGCAGTGCCGACCACAGTGCCGGCGCCCGCCTTATTCTCGACGACGACGGGCTGGCCCATCTGGATCGAAAGCTGATTGGCGATGATCCGCGCGATGATGTCGGTACCGCCGCCCGGCGGCTGGGCGACCACGATCGTCACCGGACGCGTCGGATAATCTTGCGCAAAGAGAGGATTGGAACAGAAGCCCGCAACCAAAAGTCCGGCAACAAGCGCCACTGCATGCAACCGACGAAACATGTGTTCCCTGCCTCTTCCCGCGCCTGTCGTCTTTTTGCGACGGTAGCTGATAGTCCACAAGCTTCGCGGCCACAAGACGAGGCGGCGCGAAACGGCAAAAGCGCGTTGCGATAAATCATCGCGACCCCTTCCCTGCAATCCCGGCCGTTCTCCCTTCAATTGCATTGATCTATGGTTGAAACGACCGCGGTCATAACGCGGCGTACCAATAGCGCGTCAAGCCAATGGCGCGACAAGAGCGTGACAAGGAGGACATCACATGCGGAGCTGGCCAATCGGGCTGTCGCTCATCGGACTTGGATTCGCGGGGCTTATTGCCGGGCCGCCGACCTTTGCCCAGCAACAGACGCCGCCCGTCATCAATTTCGAGTCCGTGGCGGATCCGCTCAAGCTGCCGGACAATATGTATTTCGGCGAAGTCAGCGGTATCGCGCTCAATTCCAAGGGCCACATCTTCGTCTTGACGCGCGGCAATACCGCCGGCCCGGCCTATGCCGCAGCAGCCGCAGAGCTTCTCGAATTCGGCCCCGACGGCAAATTTCTGCGCGAGATCGGCCACAATCTCTACGCTTGGTCTTTCGCACATGCGGTGAAAGTCGACCGCTACGACAACATCTGGGTCACCGACAAAGGCTCGGACATGGTGATCAAATTCACGCCCGAGGGACGCGTCGCCATGGTGTTCGGGCGTAAGCAGGAAGCTTCCGACGAGGACACCGGGGCGTTGAAGCATCTGAAGCCCCCACTGCCCGCCGAACCAGGCCGCTTCCGGCAAGTGACCGATGTCGCTTTCGACTCGGCCGACGACACCTTCATCAGCGACGGCTACATCAATTCGCGCGTCGCCAAGGTCGACAAGGACGGCAACTGGATCAAATCCTGGGGCGACCGCGGCGACGGTCCCGGCCAGTTCAACACGCCGCATTCGATCGCAACCGACAATAACGGCAATGTCTATGTCGCCGACCGCGGCAATCATCGTATCCAAGTGTTCGACAGCGACGGCAATTTCAAACGCCAGATGGTGATCGACGTGCCGCTGCCGCCCGGCGCAAAACCAGCCATCGGCACTATTCCGAGCGAGGCGCAAATCGCCGGCGGCACGATGGCGCCGGGCTCACCTTGGGCGATCTGCATCACGCCCGGGCCGAACCAGGTGCTCTATAGCGCCGACGCCTGGCCCGGCCGCATCTACAAGCTGTCGCTCGATGGCAACGTGCTGGGCATGCTCGGCCAGAGCGGCAAGCAACTCAAGCAATTCGGCTGGATTCACGAACTCGCCTGTCCGTCCGAGAACGTCATCTGGGCCGCTGAGCTCTTGAACTGGCGGGCGCAGAAACTGATCCTGCACCCCTAGAGCATGATCCGGAAAAGTGGAAACCGGTTTTCCGAAAAGATCATGCTCAGTCAAAATGCTAAAGCGAGACCACTTCGCTCTAACCCGCGATCCGCGTCGGATTGCGCGACGCCCGCCAGATCAGCCATTGCCGCCGCCACGGCGACAAGACGGCGGGCGTAAACGGGTCGCCGCGCTCCAGACGATCGAGCGATGGACGCACCAGCGCCAGCGGAAGAAATGCCGGCAGCGCCTCGCGCGGCAATAGCGGTACACGGACTGCGGCAAGATGGTTGCGGGCAAGCGCGCGCAATTCACCAAGTGCTTCTTTCAATTTTGCCGTCGTTTGGCCGGCAAGGAGTTGATTCGGCGTGACCTCATGCCGCTCGAGAATTTCAAGCGGCACATAGAGCTGATTGCGCGCGGCATGGATGGGTAGCGACTGCAGCAGGTGCGTGATCGTTTCGGCGATACCGGCGGGCTCGGTCACCGCCTCCGCAACGTCGCCGCCAAGAATTTGCGCCGCGGCAGTAAACAGCGACGACGACGTTTGCTTTGCATAGATTTCGAGAGCGGCGATATCGATCATCGGCTCGTCGTAAAGATCGAAGCGGCGCGCCTCGATCAGATCGAGCAAGGGCCCCGCCGGGAGCCGGTGCTGCGCGATCGTGGCGAGCAGCGCAGCGGCAACCGGATTGGCGCCCGCCTCTCCGTCCCGCTCGCCGCTCAGCACATCGGTCCACCATTGCAGGCGGATTTCACCGGGCAAAGGTTCCCGCGCCGCTTCGCGCACGCGCATCATTTCGACATTGAAAGCATAGAGCGCATGCAGCGCGCCGCGATGTTCAGCAGGCGCAAACAGCGAAGCCAGAAAGCGGTCGCGGTCGGCCTGACGGACCAGCTCGGCACAATAGGCAAAAGCGTCCTTCATGATCGAGCTTTACCATCATTCGATCGCGATCAGGCCGGCGCCGACGCGGCGGCCTTCCATCTGCATCACATTGTAGGTGCGCACCGCAGGTCCCGTCGCCATGGTGTCAACCGAGACATGTGCGTCGCGGAATTTCGCCCGCAGCGCCGCCGGCAAGGTCCACGGCACGGCGCCGACGCCGAGAATGAAGAAATCAAGCTCTCCGGCGCGGGCCAAGACCAGCGCAAGCGTCGCGTCGGTGATATCGGCCGGCGTCGTCACCGGCCAGGCCCACGTCCCATCCGGCAGGCACAGCAGCGAGCCACGGTGCGACATGTCGGCGAAGCGGAAGCCACCGCCGCCATGGGCCTCGATCGGCGTCTGCCGCGGAAGGTGGCGGCCGGCCGCTTCCACCTATCGCCGCTTTCTGGCGCGCTGCGG
>JBAUCK010000122.1:0-2215 GCA_049677525.1 Xanthobacteraceae bacterium | reverse complement strand
GCCAATCCATGATGGGCGGTTGCGGCGCGACGGCGAACGCCATGTAGGTGCGCGGCCGAAACATCAGCGAGTGGCGTTGGTGAGCTATACTCGACACTTTGCCTCTCCCGAACTCGACGGTTCTGATTGGTTAACAGTCTGGGTATATTCGGTTAACGAATGGTTAACGACTGCCAAACTGCTCTCTCGGATCTCCGAAGGCTGCGACAGGTTCGAGAAATTCAATGTTGGGCGTGATCGCGCCTGATCTCATCGGCATGGGCGACTTGGACAAGATCCCGGCGGGCGCCGAGCCCGATCGCTACCGCTTCGCGAGCCACACCGTTGTCTTGACGCCTTCGGAGCCGCTGACGCGACGGTTGTCTACTGCCTACGACATAACGCCAAGGCGAAGCCGCTGATAAATGGGAAAACAGTGAGCATCAGGAGCCGCTTTGACGCCGCGCGGAGGAACTTTGGTCCCAGAAACGTTTCCTTCTTGCGACTTGTGCGATCGGTATTTCTGATAAATTTCTGTGGTGCTGGAACCTCCCTTCGCTTCGTAAGAACATCTTCATATTGGCCAATTCTTCACATCGAAGCGCCGCGATGTCGCTCGATATGTTATCAAACTCGTCGATTGAGATGTTGGGGCAAGGTGCGCTTTTGGGCGCGGTCGAGAGGATGTTGTGAGCGTAAGAGCACACTGGCTCGCGATGCCGTCTGTTTGCTTCTTGCTGTTGGCGACCACATCAGGTCGGGCGCAAATTACGCATTCCTTTGGCGTTGGAGCATCCTACAAGACAGGTGTTGCGCAACGCGAAAAGCGACCGATACCACCGATGCCAATTCCGTACGTTGCTCACACGCGAAGCCGGGTCTCTGCACCACTACCACGTCCGCGACCCTCGGAACTTGCGCCGCCCCAAACCGCGGCAGATGTTCCGCGCGGTGAAATATCGGCGACTGGCTCAGGTCAGAATTCAGGGCCGACTGCACCTGCGTCGCCTCGTAAATTGCCGCCGCCTCCGCCAATAAACGACTAATCGTTTTTTCGACGGCTTCGGTCGATAAAAGTGACCTCGGCGGCCTCGATTTTTTATAGATCGCCTTGTGGTAGGTTTGCGATCACGTTCATCCTTCAAAATGGACTCGACTCACGCTGGTATGTCTCTGTCCCGCAGGAGTTATCGGCTACGTGGTCGCCCGCCTTATCCGATGGGCCATTGACGAGCGCATCCGTCACAATCGAACGAAGCGGAGAGATCCAATTGTGAAATAGACGAGCGCGCGGCTTTCGGGGGTAAAGCTGACACCAAGAGTTCGTCCGAGCGCGGCAGCAAATGACCCGAAGCTGAAGTGCGGTTAGCTGGAGCGCCGATTCCACCCACGAAACAATTCCTCACGGCAATTGTTCGACTCAGGTCAGGTGTCACGCCGATGGAGGTCCTTGAAGCTGCCCTCGGATATTATTTATCCGGTGTAATCGCTCTTGGAATTATCATCATTGGGACGCGCTTCTTTGTAGCTCCTCACCCTGCGGCCGCTGCATTTGGAGTTCCGGTCAGTCCTGATGCCCATTGGGACGCCTATCTTTCTGTGAAGGCGATCAGCGACATTGTGTCCGGCCTGTTTATCGCGATCTTGATGATTGATGGATCACTTCGCTTGCTCGGCTGGTTCATGCTGGCGGCTACTATTATTCCGTTTACAGATGCGATGATCGTCATAAGCCACGGTGGAACAAAGGCGTCGGCATTCGGGATTCACGGCGCAACCGCTGGCGTAATGTTGATAATCAGCGGCGTTCTGCTGTTGAACTAGGCTGGGAATCTCCCGCGCGAATGTCCGCTTGTGGCCCAGTGCGGACGCGCTGGCCGACGACTTCCGCGGCAGCTTTCGGTGGCAAAGCAGACGCGCCTTTCGTTGCGGCGCGCGGCAGCTAATGATGCTGTGGACGGCGCCACCCTACGGCATCGAAGTGCTATAGTGGTGTTGCTGCGCCGGGCAGCAGGGACGATAGGAAGCTGAAGTTTTTGAAGGAGTGGGCGAGGACATGGCGACGTAATGCAGACAAGGTCGTTGCAGGGATCGGGAGAACCCGTTTGGGTCATCGCACTTTAAAGTGCGTGCTAACGATTGGGACCCGATCCGCGCAAAGCATTATGGCCAGCGGCCATATCGGCCGCACAAACAGGCCGGACACATGACCGCACCCGACCAATGCTGCAGCAAC
>JBAUCK010000121.1:0-6101 GCA_049677525.1 Xanthobacteraceae bacterium | reverse complement strand
GGTTGCAGCGCCGTCACCCTTTCATTACTGAGCCGTATAACGGTTCCGCGGCCAACCATCATTCGCGGGGACGAGGTTCTCGATCCCTCTAGACATTCGCGCGCTATGTTCGATTCGGCGCGGTGGGATCAAAAACGCACAGGCAATGGCGAACAGCACCGAGAGCGTGGGGATCCGCAAGGGGTAGTCAACCACCGAGTGTAATAGCAGCAAAATAATCACGATCGACGCCGCCTGGGCGAGCGCGAGATCCAGAACCGGAGCCTCCGGTTGGCCACTCCTCCACAACCGAAAGGTCGCGGCGGCGAACCATACCAAAAAACCAAGAACGAGAATGACCGCTGGCGCCCCGCCGGTCAGCCACAACTCCAGCCAGTCGTTGTGAGCGTGGTTGACGTAGAAATACTGGAGGGACTCTCGTGGGGCGAACCTCTCATAAATCGGTACGAACGTTCCGAGGCCGCTGCCGAATGGCATGTTCGCAATGGCGGCCTGCGACGTGAGCCGGGCGACCGGCCAACGGAGATCTTCGAGGCCTTGTTGCTCAGCGCGCTGCATGAGTGCAACGAATCCGAACTGAAATGCGAGGATAAGCCCGACAAGGTTGGCACCAATCGCAACACGCACCAGGCGTCGGCCCGATTGACCTCGACCGTGCCGCCAAGCAAGTAATAGGCCCGCTAATCCTGCAACAAATAACAACGCCATCCCGGCTCGTGACTGAGTGGTAGCCACTCCGACAATGATCGCCAGCATTAGCAGCGTCAAAAAGGTTAAACCGATGGTACGGTTCCGCGAATGATCGAGCACGAGGCCGATCGCCCACGCTACAATGAATGGAATTGCGGAATACAGAAACGCGGCACTATGGTCTGAATTGGCAAAAAATCCGACGGCTCGCCCGTAGCGGCTGGTAAGTTCGTAAAACCTAAGCGAACTGTTGTCGCCGCCCATTATCTGTAGAACGTCCAACACCACGCTTGCAAAAACCACCACAAGTATCAGCACAATCAAAATGCGGCGCGAACGTTGTTCGAGCGATAGCATCGCCAGAAAAACCGCTGTGGCCGGCAACAACGACAGCAGCGCCAGCCACGTGGATGTCGAATCCAAGCTTACTGGCAACCACGGCAATGCCATCCCAGCCGCCTGATAAGCTGAGGCGATCTCACCGCGGCCCGGAAGGCCACCCCACAGTGATGGCGGCATCGGAATTAGCTGCAGGAGCGGCAATGCGAGCATTGCGCACAGCAACGCAATCGCCCATTGACGATCTCGACAAAGCTGCGACGGATTAAGTCTGAACAGCGCCCACGCGAGAAGTGGCAATGCTGCCAATTGCACCACGACGTCCGACCATCCCTGGTTCCCACCCCCGCCAAACAGCGTCGCCAAAATGACGACAAAGCTCGTGTAGGGCAGGAACGCAGCGTCCGTGGCGACCCGCGGTAGCGGAATGCTGATTACTGAATTCACACGCCAGCCTTGGATCTCTGCGCTGGTGGCAGATTATCCAGTCAAAGGGTCAAGTCGATGGCAGTGGGTCAGTGCTATTTGCACCCGTGGTCGGCGGGAGCGGGGGTGTGTTGTTGTGATGGTGGTGTTCGCAAAAATCTACGGCGCAGGCTATCCCCACCCCGACGGCGGCCAAACCAAGCCCAATCCAAAGCCACGTGTAGTCCGGCGCAACCTCCACCGGCGTTACTAAAGGCGGCGCTTTCAGCGGCATACCAAGATCAGCGGCGGATGCCGGCGGAACGGTAACCGTAAAGGCCCACAAACAAGCCAACCCAACCGTTAAAATACGACGCATGGCCCGTCCCTCCTTCAATCGGTCATACAGTATCCTCATTTTAACGCAATTTGAAGTCGCGCACTGGCAGGTTCCCCGATAACTGTGTAATGAATGGTCGGGTGTGGCATTTGGGCAACCATTGTCATTACTCAATGGATCGGCGTCGCGGCGGTGGTGGGGATTGGCGCAATCCGCAGGTCCTGGTACCAAACCTGACCTTCGATCGTCAATTCGGGTTCAATCCGGGCCGGTAGCTCGAGTTGCAACCATTGCGCTCCGCAGTCCATCGCCGGCACCTGGAACTTCACCATAAAATCAGTCCATGGCATCGTGCCGGAGACAAGCTCGGTATTGGCGATGGTGTTGGCCGAGCTGTTGGCACAGAAAATACGCCACCATACCCCTCGCGACGTGTGCAACTCCGCCGTCTTCACTCTACCGCTGAAGCTGTAGTCGCCAGCCGGCAGCAGCATTAACTGCTTGACGTTTGCGAAGCGAACGCGCGCACCCGAAAACTCGACAAGCAGCGCCCGTTTTTTGCCGCCATCGGCCGAAGACACAACCGAAATATCAGCCCCGGCAATGGCCTCGAGGCTCCAATTGAATGGCAGGCCATCAACCGGAAACGCGAAATCGCGATTGAACGGATAGCTCTCATCGGCGCGCTGCGGCGGTGGCAATGTCGAATGCCAGGTTTGATACGCTAGTTCAAAATTTTCGTCCTTGACCAGCCGATTGAGATAGGGTCGCAGCTCATTTTTCGTTGGCGGATTTTCCGTATCATTTAGAGCCGTGTAGAGCTGCACCAATCGAGTTTGATTGGCCAAGCGGGCCGACAATTCCGACAGGAACCAAGAGCGCCAGGGCGGCGATGTCGCAACGAAAGCGGTCAGGGCTTGAAATGCGCGAGGATCGACGGTGAATGAGGCTAGGACCGGGAAAAGTTCTGTTTGCAAGGTCGGATCCATTCGCAGCATCGCGTCAGCATATGGCAGTGCACGGGCGTAGTCGCCGCGGCTAGCCTCACGATCTAATAGCCACTCGTCGGTCGTCTGGTCGCGCCATGTCCGAGCGACGGCAATCCGCATCAAGGCTTCAGCGCCTTTTTGGTCGCCCTTTCGTTCAGCAATCAGGCCAAGCAAGGTTAGCGCTCGGGCATTAAGCGGGGTCGAGCGCAGAGCACGCTGCGCCCATTCTCGGGCAGAATCGAGATTGCCATCTGGCTTGAGCAATTCTTTTTGCCCAAGTCGATTAAGCGCAACACGTTGATCACTGACAAAACCTAATGCGGCGTCGGGATCAGATTCAGCGAGATTCGATGCTGCCGTTTGAGCGACGATCCGCCAACCAACCCACACAGATACCAGAAGCACGCAGGCAACGGTGCCCAACCGCCAGACGCTTATGTCCCGTTTCACCAGCCAAGCGCGTCGACCCGCGGTCTCGCGCCGCTCGTAAGAGCGTCCATGGGACGCGGAGCTTCCATGCCTGTGGCGGTCCCCCTTCATTCTTCGATGGTGCTGCCCCGAGGCGATAGCAGTGAGCCTACGTAAAATTCTCGCCAGCCGATCCAAAATATCGGCTTGCTGCCCCCGCCGATGATGTCGCGAATCTCTGGCTACCAACATGTTGCTATGTTGAACCCGTTACTATGGTGAATACGACATTCGATTCTCGTGGGCGAAGGTGAACCTAGAGTGCTCATCGCCACATCGGTTCAGGGCTGGAGGAGTACATTGACCGACCACCAAGCCAAGAAAATGATCACTAAACCGGTCGGCACGGCCAATAGAATAAATGCGCGGTAGGGAATGGCTAGCGACCGACCTTCCACCGGGCGTTCGATCCAGGGCAGCCGAATCGCCTGGCTACGTCGTTTCTTCCTTTTATTGGATGACACGTGCGCAACAGGAGGAGTTGGTTTAACAGTAGACCCATTACCGGCGGACACCTCACGCCACGCCCTGAGCACGCGCTCGGCATATACGGCATCCCAACTATTATTGTTGCGATCAGGATGCAGCCATTCCTGCAGCCAACGCATGTGGTCGCGGGCCGTTGCCCGCGAAGCGGCTGGTTTGATCCCTAGAATGCGGTAGCAGTCGGCGTCCGGCCGAAACAGCACCTGCTGCAGGTAAAACCTGGCCGCTTCAATTACAACCGCGGCCGGCTCACCTGTCTGCGCAACGGCGGCTTGGCAGGCCTCCGGCGAAGCCGCCGCAATACGTATGAGCTCGATGATATTTGGCGGCAGCGGCGGTACAACCGAACTCCGCGCCAGGGCTGGCATTCGCGCCAAATCAAGAGCCAATTCGATCACATGCGGCTGCGCCATTGCCTAGCCCCGAGGCAAATGTTCGACCTGAGCGAGCTTTTTCTGCCCGTAGCCGTAATATTCCAACGCGGCCGAGTCAGCCCCATAACCGTAGCCATAGCCGCTATAACCATAATTGCTGCGGAAATCGCATTTGTTCATCAGCGCTCCAACCATGCGCGCGCGGGCAAAATGAAGGCGCTTCAATGCGGTCTTCACCACACTGCGACGCGTATCGCCTGTCGCTACGACAAGCAGCGTTCCCGAGGCAATGCTCGCCAGCAATGGTGCATCGGCTAAGCCCAGGATCGGCGGCGCATCGATAATAACCGCGTCGAGTTTTTCACCGGCCATCGATAACAGCGACAGCATCTTCGGCCCAGCCAATAGCTCCGCCGGGTTGGGCGGCAGCGGACCCGAAGGCATGAAGTACAATCCGTCAATATCGGTTTTATTGAAGATGTTTTCAGGCATGGCGCCTCCGGCGAGATAATTTGCCAGACCGGCTCCGTTATTGCGCCCTAGGCTGCGGTGCTGCGACGGATTGCGCAAATCGGCATCGATTAATAGCACCTTCATTCCCAGCTGGGCAAAATTGACCGCCAGCGCCAACGCCGTAGTTGATTTTCCTTCTCCTGGTCGCGCGCTTGTCACCAGAATGCTTTTCGGTGCGCCTTGATCAGTGGAGAACTGCAGCGCGGTGCGAAATGAACGAAACGCCTCCGCTCTCGGGTTTGATGACTCCCGGATATCGGCAAGCACATTCCGGTCCGACATCGGAATAATACCCAATACTGCCAATCCGAGTTGCTCTTCAATCTCTTCCGGCGACTTGAAAGTATCATCGAAGAGTTCGAACAGCGCGATGGCCAACGCGGCAGCCACCAATCCAAACCCCAGCCACGTTAAAAGGTTCGACCGCAGATTTGGTTTATATGGACCGCCTGGAACTTGCGCGCGGTCTACCACCGCAACATTGTTGGTGCTTACTGCACCGGCGATGCCTATATCCTTGTATTGCTGCAACAACCCATCATACAAGGTTCGGTCGGTATCAGCTTCGCGTTTCAAAATGTTGTATTGAATCTCCTTGTTTCGCGTGGCCAAAACACCGTGCTTTGTTTCCTCCATCTTATTTTTCAGCAGCTGCTCTTGCTGCAGCGCAGATTCATAATGCGCCTTCAGCGATTGTTTGATGACATCGGCCTCCGACTTGATTTCTTGATCGATCTCATTCATCTGCGCTTTAAGCCTGAGCATATCGGGATAGTCCGGCTTAAACGTCGATAGTTTGTTCTGATAATCGGCCATCAGCACGGCGCGCTGTGTTCGCAGTGTCTTTATTGCACTGTCGTCTAGGATTTGCGGCAAGCCAATTTCCTTGCTGCTGTTCGCCTGCTCCCATAGCTCCTGCGCATGGATTCGCTCGGTTACGACACCCTGCAGTGCACTGTTCAGGGCGGCCAAATCGGAATCCGCCATCGACTGATCCGAGTCTTTACCGTCTTTACCAACAGTCTTGATATCGCCGATGAGTTCCTTCTGCTCCGCGTAGGCGACCAAGGCCTTTTCGGATTCCTCCAGTTTGAGCTTAAGTTCGTCGAGCCGTTCCTTCAAAAAATTGCGCGCATAGGTGGTCGCACCGTAGCGACGGTTCAAATTTGAGGTCACGTAACTGTCGGCCACGCCATTGGCGATCCGCGCTGCCCACTCCGCACTAGGACTGTCAAACGAAATTCTCACCAGACTCGAGTCTTTCTCTGGGTCGATTGATAAGCCACCCCGAACCATACTTGCCGCGGCAGCTGTTCTCTGCTCGAGATCGCCCGCGTCGCGCTTGTCCGCAGCGTCTTTGCTCGCAACCCCGGTTTTCGCAGATGGCAAAATGAGGCTGCGCAGCTTTCTCCACGCTGAGGTTGACGGCGGATCAAAAAAATCCGACGCCGAACCAAGATTGAGATCCGACGCGACCCGCTCGGCCAGCATTCGACT
>JBAUCK010000120.1:0-2102 GCA_049677525.1 Xanthobacteraceae bacterium | reverse complement strand
CGATCGGGGCTACTACAGCAGTGAGGAAATCCTCACGTGTCACGAAGCCGGCATTACAGTAACGCTTCCCAAACCGATCACCTCTGGCATTGAGGCCAAAGGTCGCTTCGGCAAGCAGGACTTCCGCGTTCCGCATTGCTACCAGACATCCCTACCGTGGGCGAGTTTGTGTCGCACTATGAAGCAAGCGCCTGGAACGGTGTCGGCGCGCCCAAGAACACCCCGCCGAAATCATCGACAGGCTCAACGAAGAAATTAACGTGGCGCTCGCCGATCCCGAGATCAAGGCGCGGTTGGCCGACTTAGGCGCTGTTCCGATGCCGATGACGCCTGCCGAATTCAGCAAGTTCATTGCGGACGAAACCGAAAAGTGGGGCAAGGTGATCCGGGCCGCCAACATTAAGCCGGGCTGAACGAACCAGACATTCCATAAATGCCGTTACGCGAGAGTGGCACCTCGAATTGAGTGGTCCAAGAAATTTGGTGAACGGTTGCCCGCACAGATACAATGCCCGGTAGGAGCGCATCGACAGGAGCGAGAGATGGCGCACAAGTTTCAAAATATCCTCGAAACGGTCGGAAACACTCCCGTCGTGAGGATCAATAAGCTCGCGCCTCCGGACGTGAACCTTTACGTGAAGATCGAAGCATTTAATCCCCTTGGCTCCGTCAAGGACCGCCTGGCACTCGGCGTCGTCGAGGCAGCCGAGCGTTCCGGCCACCTCAAGCCAGGGCAGACGGTTATCGAAGCAACGAGCGGCAACACGGGGATCGGCCTTGCGATGGTCTGTGCCCAGAAGGGCTATCCGCTGGTCATTACGATGGCCGAGTCGTTCAGCGTCGAGCGGCGAAAGCTAATGCGGTTTCTCGGCGCCAAGGTGGTCCTCACTCCGGCGGCGCAACGCGCTGTGGGAATGGTGATGAAGGCAGCGGAACTGGCCAAGGCCCATGGCTGGTTCTTGACCCGCCAGTTCGAAAACGAGGCCAATCCCGACATACACTCGCGCACCACCGCGCGCGAAATCATAGAGGACTTTGCCGGCGAGCGGCTTGACTACTGGGTCACCGGATATGGCACCGGCGGCACGCTCAAGGGTGTCGCGCGCGTCCTGGCCAAGGAACGTCCAGACACCAAGATTATCGTGTGCGAGCCTCAGGATGCGCCTTTGCTTGAAAGCGGTATTCCGCAACAGCGGAACTCCGACGGCTCCGCTGCTTCGGCCCATCCAGCATTTAAGCCCCACCCTATGCAGGGCTGGACTCCCGATTTCATTCCGAAGCTGACCGCGGACGCGGTGGAGATGAATGTCATCAACCGCATCATCCCGATCGCAAATGCCGACGCGTTGCGCTGCAGCCGCGATTTAGCGCAGAAAGAAGGGATATTTGTCGGCATCACCGCGGGCGCGACATTTGCAGGCGCTCTGCGTATCTGTGCTGAGGCGCCAAAGGGCGCGAGCGTGCTCTGCATGCTGCCGGACACCGGCGAACGCTATCTGAGTACACCGCTGTTCGCGGACGTTCCCACCGATATGAGCGCAGAGGAAATTGCAATTTCGCGTTCGACGCCGACCGCCCAAATTGCCGCGTGAGCCGGTGCGGGGATGTCGCCTTGCTATGCTGACGCATATAACTCCGAATTGAGCTTTCCTCTCGACCTGCAAGAAAACCCAGAGGTGATGTCGTTCAGCTCGGCAGCGTAGCCGGTGCCCTAGGTGACGGACTGATTAGAAAAGCATGATTTCTCAATGGGGCAATATCCCATTCGCTCTTTAGCGTAATGACGAATTATCGCGAAAACCGGCGAGGCGGAGAAGGGGAAGGAAAGTAAATATGCTTGAACTTTATCATCATGGTTCCTCGGTTTGCGCCGCCAAGGTCCGCGCGCCGGGTGGAGGAGCCGTCCACAGCATCATTAGCGGACATTCGCGTCTACGCCTTGCGAGGTCTGTCATTAGGGCTGTGGATTTATTATGTCAAAGCAGAGCAACGCGGGGCAAGCGGATGCCGCCCCGCACCGTCGGTGCGACTTGTGATGCTTTATTGCACGGACTTGTCGGTGGTGCGGTTGTCGACAAACCGAACATCGATCGGGCGACCGA
>JBAUCK010000119.1:0-6457 GCA_049677525.1 Xanthobacteraceae bacterium | reverse complement strand
CGGAAAACCGGTATCCACTTTTCCGGGATCATGCTCAAAAATCACCCCATGACGATGGTCCGGCTGCGCTTTCGAGGCGCCGGTCTAGGCCGAGGGAAGAACCATGGATTTTGAAAAATACACCGACCGCAGCCGCGGTTTTGTGCAGTCTGCCCAGTCGCTCGCGCAGCGCGAGGGTCACCAGCAATTCTCGACCGAACATCTCCTGAAAGTCCTGCTCGATGACCCGGAAGGGCTCGCCGCGGGGCTCATTGACCGCGCCGGCGGCAATTCGCGCGCGGCGCTCAAGGCCACCGAAGCGGCTTTGGCGAAGCGCCCGAAAGTGTCGGGCGGCGGCGCCGGCCAGGTCTATCTCGATCCGGCTCTGGTGCGGGTGTTCGACACCGCCGAGAAGGCGGGCGAGAAGGCCGGCGACAGTTTTGTCACCGTTGAGCGGCTTTTGCTCGCGCTGACGCTGGAAAAGAACAGCGAGGCCGGCAAGATCCTGGCCGCTGCCGGCGTCACGCCGCAGACGCTCAATGCCGCGATCGAGGCTTTGCGCAAGGGCCGCACTGCCGACAGCGCGACGGCCGAGAACGCCTATGACGCGCTGAAGAAATATGCCCGCGATCTCACGCAAGCCGCGCGCGACGGCAAGCTCGATCCCGTCATCGGCCGCGACGAGGAAATCCGCAGGACAATTCAGGTTCTGTCGCGGCGGACCAAGAACAATCCGGTGCTGATCGGCGAGCCGGGCGTCGGCAAGACCGCGATCGTCGAGGGCCTGGCGCTGCGCATCGTCAATGGCGACGTGCCGGAATCGCTCGAGGACAAGAAGCTCCTGGCGCTCGACATGGGCGCGCTGATTGCGGGGGCCAAATATCGCGGCGAATTCGAGGAGCGGCTCAAGGCGATCCTGCAGGAAGTCACGGCTTCCGCCGGCGCCTACATCCTCTTCATCGATGAGATGCACACCATTATAGGCGCCGGCAAAGCCGACGGCGCCATGGATGCGTCAAACCTGCTCAAGCCGGCTTTGGCGCGCGGCGAATTGCATTGCGTCGGCGCCACGACCCTCGACGAATACAAGAAATATATCGAGAAGGACGCGGCGCTCGCGCGGCGCTTCCAGCCGGTCTATGTCGACGAGCCGACGGTCGAGGACACGATCTCGATCTTGCGCGGCTTGAAGGAAAAATACGAGGCGCATCACAAGGTGAAAGTCACCGATGCGGCGCTGGTGGCGGCGGCGACCTTGTCGAACCGCTACATCACCAACCGCTTCCTGCCCGACAAGGCGATCGACTTGGTCGATGAGGCCGCCGCGCGCTTGCGCATGCAGATCGATTCCAAGCCGGAAGAGCTCGACAATCTCGACCGCGAAATCGTGCGCATGAAGATCGAGCAGGAGGCGCTAAAGAAGGAGACCGATGCGGCGTCCAAGGACCGCCTCAAGCGGCTGGAAAAGGATCTCGCCGGCCTGCAGGAGCGGGCGGACGCGATGACGGCGAAGTGGAAGTCCGAGAAGGACAAGCTGTCGTCGGCGGCCGAGTTGCAGAAGCAGCTCGACAAGGCGAAGAACGATCTGGCCGACGCCATCCGCCGCGGCGATTTCCAGCGCGCCGGCGAATTGCAGTATTCCGTCATTCCGCAGCTCGAGGGCAAGCTGCAGGACACCGAGGCGCAGACCGCGGGCGTGATGGTGGCGTCCGAAGCTGTCACCGCGGACAATATCGCGCAGGTGGTGTCACGCTGGACCGGCATCCCGGTCGATCGCATGCTCGAAGGCGAGCGCGAGAAGCTCCTCAAGATGGAGGATGCGCTCGGCAAGCGCGTGGTCGGCCAGGCCGAAGCGGTGAAAGCCGTGGCGACCGCGGTGCGGCGCGCGCGCGCCGGCCTGCAGGATCCGAACCGGCCGATCGGTTCGTTCATGTTCCTTGGGCCGACCGGTGTCGGCAAGACCGAGCTGACGAAGGCTCTGGCGCAGTTCCTGTTCGACGACGAGCACGCGCTGATCCGCATCGACATGTCGGAATACATGGAAAAACATTCGGTCGCGCGCCTGATAGGCGCGCCTCCGGGCTATGTCGGCTATGAGGAAGGCGGCGCGCTCACGGAAGCGGTGCGGCGGCGGCCCTATCAGGTCGTGCTGTTCGACGAGATCGAGAAGGCGCATCCGGACGTGTTCAACGTGCTGCTGCAGGTGCTCGACGACGGGCGCTTGACGGACGGGCAGGGGCGCACGGTCGACTTCCGCAACACGCTGATTATCATGACCTCGAATCTTGGCGCCGAATATCTGGTGGCGCAGGCCGACGGCGAAGACAGCGACAAGGTGCGCGATCAGGTGATGGCGGAAGTGCGGGCGCATTTCCGGCCGGAATTTCTCAACCGCATCGACGAGATCATCCTTTTCCACCGGCTCAAGCGCGAGCAGATGGGGCGCATCGTCGAGATACAGCTCGCGTCGCTGCAGAAGCTCTTGGAGGATCGCAAGATCGCGCTCACGCTCGATGCCAAGGCACGCGATTGGCTCGCCGAGAAGGGTTACGACCCGGCCTATGGCGCGCGGCCCCTGAAGCGCGTCATTCAGAAGTCGGTGCAGGATCCGCTCGCCGAGCTCATTCTCTCCGGCAAGATCAAGGACGGCGAGAAGATCGCGGTCTCGGCCGGCAAGGACGGGCTCGTCTTCAACGGTGCCAAGGTCGCGGCGGCGGCTTAACTGAAACTTTCTCCCCCGTGAAAACTGTGGAGGGGGACCGCACGTAGCGCGGTGGAGGGGCGTCTGAGTTACTGCAGAGCAAGGCGTCGACGATTTGTCGTGCGTTGAGACCCGCACCCCTTCCACCACGCTTCGCCGTAGCCGACGCTTGGCGTCGGCGTCCCTTTTTTAGTGGACGCCGGCCGATGGCCGCCTATGCCCCCCTTCCCCGCTAGCGCGGGGCAGGAAGATTACCGCCGCGGCGCTTGCTGCTGCGGCGGCGGGCCGGCGTCGTTGAGCCGCTCGCGCACGTGATCGACGAAATAGCGCGCCTGGCTTTTCGGCAGGCCGGACACGCGCAGCGGATTGAGCCCGCCGGAGCTTTCGACCGAGATCGCATCCCAGAAGAAGCCGCGGATATGCGTGACTTCGGCGACATGCGACAGCGGCAGATGCTCGTCGACGCGCTTCCACGGCGTCAGCCAGAAGCCGATGATATTGGTCGAGACGCCGATGTGGTCGGCGATCATGCGGGCGGGAAACAGCCAGCGCGTCAGATTGAAGTGAAATGTCGCCCACAGTCGGCTCGACTGCACCTCGATGACGTCACCTGCGGGAGCCATCAATGCGCCTGCGCGACATGCGCCGTCGCCGGCGCGTGCGACAGCACGGCGTCGAGCTGGTCGCAGTCCTTCTCGAAGCCGGCGAGTGTCGGCCCGTCGAGCACGCGGCCGCGCGGCAGTTTGATGCGCATCGGATCGACGAAGCGATCATTGACGATGATCTCGAAATGCACGTGCGAGCCGGTCGACATGCCGGAAGAGCCGACGAAGCCGATCACCTGGCCCTGGCGCACCTTGGTGCCGACATCGATGCCTTTGGCGAAGGCGGTCATGTGGCCGTAGGCGGTCTCATAACCGTTGGCGTGCTTGATGCGGACATATTTGCCGTAGCCGCCTTTCAGCCCGGCCTCTTCGATCTCGCCATTGCCGGCGGCAAAGATCGGCGTGCCATAGGGCGCGCCCCAATCGACGCCGGAATGCAATTCGCTGACGTGAAGCATCGGATGCGTGCGCCAGCCGAACGGCGAGGTCATCATGCCGACGGCGACGGGCTTGCGCACCAGGAACTTCTTCGCGCTTTTGCCAGTCTCGTCGTAATAATCGTAGACGCCGTCGTCGGTGGTCTGGAAGCGGTAATATTTCTTGGTTTCGCCGCCGACGGTGAGCGAAGCGTAGCGCACTTCGGGGCGCTCGCCGTTCTCGTCGTCGGCATAGAGCACGTCGAAACTGTCGCCGGGCTGCACTTTGCGCTCGAAATCGACGTCGTAGGAATAGATGCGGACGAGGTCCTGGATCACGGAGTCCGGCACTTTGTTGCGCAGCGCCGTTTCGTAGAGGCTCGAATAGAGCGGCACGCCGCTTGCATCGTCGTTGCTATTGGCCGCCTGGTCGTCGCCGGCGCCTTCGGCGATGCCGGTGTCGATATTGCGGATATCGACCGGCACATATTGACCGAGATCCGAGAGCGCCGCGGCGGCAACGATGCCGGTATCGCCGGCGATGATGACGCGCAGCGGCTGCATGTGGCCAAGCCCTGCCGGCGTGGTCAGCACGCGCAGTTTCTGGCCGTCTTTGAGCCCGCCGTCGAGCGCTACCGGTCCGATCACGGCGATGATCGCCCTGATCTCCTCGGGCGCGGCGCCAAGCTCGCGCAGAATGGAGCCGACGGTCTCGCCTTTTTTGACGACGACCTGCCGCTCGCTCCAATCGCCGCCGCCGTTCACGATGCTTGTCGTCTTCGGCAACAGCGTCACGTTTTCCGGCACGACGCGCGGCATGAAGCCGAAATAGGTGTCGGGATCGGCATCCGGCGCGTAGTTCATTTTCAGGTTCGGCGTGCCGTCGGCATTGACCAGAAGACTTGTCGTCGTGCCGGTGGTGACGACATTGGCGGCGACGTCGCGCACCCGCGCCAGCACGTCATCGATCGGCAACTGCGTCGAGGCCTTCACCTTGGGCAAGAGCGAATTGAGATCGCAGGCGCCGGGCGTCGCCACCTTGCTCTTGGTCATAGGTGCGACGAGGTCGCATTCGACGAAGCTTACTTCGGCGTCGGGCTCGGCGGCGGGCGGCGCCTGGTCGTCGCCGCCGACGCTGTCGGTCAAAAGCTTTTGCGGATTATAGGGCGGGATTTTGGCCGACAGGTCGGTCGTGGTCAGGGTCAGATTGCCGGTGACGCGCATATAGGGCCGCATGCGGACCATTTCGCGATCGCGCACATGGCTCGAGGTCGGGATGCGTAAGGCTTGTCGCGCCACGCTCGGCTCGATCATCGCCGGCAGGCGGTCGGTCTTGCGCAGCGCATTGAGATGATCGCCGATCGAGGAAATAGCGCCGCGCAGCACACTCTCGACCTGTTCGGGCGCGGAGGCGAAATTGGTTTCGCCGTCGAGCGACGCAAAAACGGCGCCGCCCATGAGAGCCGCGCCGCACAGGCCGGTAAGGATCGTTCCGGAAAACCATTGTACCGAGAGCCGGCGCCGGTCGATGAGACCGCCACCGCCGCCGTCCACCGAGAGCGGCGGCTCATTGCCGAGATGGATCACCTCGGCGTCGATGCGCCGATGATAATCCCTCGCGCTACGCAGCCTAGCTTGGTCCAAAGCCACGTCCCCTAACCGGTCCCAAACCACGTCCGTCGCGACGTCCCAACCGGCGTTCGCGTCGCGTGTGAGGCCGCTTGGTACGCGGCTACACGCGGGACAACGCAAATTCCGAAACTTTGCTGCCGACCTACGCCACCCCCGTGACATGTCCGGCGCAAAATTTCGCGTCATCCGCCGCGTCCGCCCGATCAAAAGAAAGCACCAAGCCTGCGGGCAAACACGGTTACCGGCACGATGCCCCGCCGTATGGCGAGCGTCAACGCGACCGGGTGGAAGACGATTGAAAGCTCAAGATAAAGACGCCGCTTCCCCTTACTCAGCGACCTCTTCGGACATCCCGACTAAAGGTAAAGAACGGCGAAGGAATGTGGCCCAACTAGGGCACCGGGCGAGGCATCAAACAGGGCACCCGCTTGGGTTACATTATTTTGCGCCGCACCCTGGAGGATGGGCCGCAGATGCATATATCTCGCATGTGCGAGAGTCGCGCGGCCGGCGCAATTCGCTGTGTTGGCCGACCATCCACATTGCGCGAATTTAAGCCCCTAAAAAGGTTGACAGTCCCAAGCGCCGAAGACTATATAAAAGCTCTTGGACGTACCGCCGCCCTGGCGCGATGGCGCGTCTGCGAAACCCTCACTGTTTACGCGGTGAATCATCCGGCCATGACCTGTGGCCATGTCGGATGTGCGGGCGTCGGCGGCTCCGGTTCTCGCTGGAGCTGAGAATTTCCGACGGATCCGTCAGGGTCCGGGCTGTTTGAAAAGTGAATCAGAAGAAAGAGAAACGTGGACGGCGGAGTCCTTGCGGGCCGCCTCCTCGAACGGAATGGGTTTCGACCTATTCTGCAAGAGAGGCGGTCATTGGAAGAGACTTTGGCGGTCTACGTTTAAGGTAACACTGTGATTATTGCGAAGCTCACGCTTCGCAGGACATCAGAGTGGGACCTCGTCAAACGTGTGATCTGCCAGAATCAATCTCATCCAACTTGAGAGTTTGATCCTGGCTCAGAGCGAACGCTGGCGGCAGGCCTAACACATGCAAGTCGAGCGCCCCGCAAGGGGAGCGGCAGACGGGAGAGTAACACGTGGGAACGTACCCTTCAGTTC
>JBAUCK010000118.1:0-16668 GCA_049677525.1 Xanthobacteraceae bacterium | reverse complement strand
TCATGAGCCCCGGCATGAGACTCAGCCGCCGGTGTCCGAATACGCCAAGCAGCAGCGTCAGGAGCCGTCGGGCCTCGACCACCATGGGCGCCAAGCCCCTGTGCATAACTCTAGTGAAGAGGATCAGCTCGACATTCCGGCCTTCTTGCGCCGGGAGGCGAACTAGGTTCGCGGCGGCACAGGCACGCTAAATGTGCCCGTGCCGGCTGTTCCAAGGAACCGCCGGAGTCAGCTTAAGAAATTGATAAATATAGGGTACTTGAGAGTCCGCTCCGTTGCCGAAACCGGCGCCGGGGCGGATTTTGTATTTGGCGCGGTAGTGAGACGTTCCGGCCGCGCGATTTTACGGCCGCGGATCGACCACAGTGCGGCCAGAAAAAGGTAACAGTCGGTAAGAAAGCGTGAATTGGCCTGATGCTGCAGCGCAAGTAGAGTTTACCACGTCGTAGGGGGAGTTTTGGGGGATTGAGGTTTTTGCGGGCCGCAACGCTGACGGGGCTGACGTTAGGCGATCGCACCGACCTACCCCAATCTGCAGCTGAGCTTGTTATTACTCATGTTGCGTTCCCTCAAGGTGGGGTGGCCACAATTGTTCGGGCGATATTCGCCCGCGTAGTTTGGCCATAAGGTGTGGGGCCGAAACATGACGCGGAGCGCGCAGGCCGGCAGGCAAACGACGCTTGAGGATCATGTTACCATTGCCGGTATCGGCGTTCACTCCGGCGCTCCTGCCAATCTCACCTTGCATCCTGCGGAAGCCAATTCCGGGATCGTATTTCTACGCAGCGGCGCCGAAGGCCGCGCGGACCGCGAGCTGCAGGCCAATTACCGCTCCGTCACCGCAACCGAATTCGCCACCGTTCTCGGCGACCATAACGGCCCTGCGATATCGACCACCGAACATGTGCTTGCCGCGCTCCACGGCTGCGGCGTCGACAATGCGGTCGTCGAGGTCGATGGACCCGAAGTGCCGATCATGGACGGCAGCGCGGCGCCGTTCGTCGCCGCCATCGATCAGGCCGGCATCGTCGTGCTTGCCGAGCAGCGCCGTTACATCCAGGTCCTCAAGACGGTCCGCGTCGGCAAAGGCGAGAGCCACGGCGAGTTACGGCCGCATTTGCGCGGCTTGCGGATCGAGACCGCGATCGAATTCGATCATCCCATGATCGGCCGCCAGACGGTGGCGATGGATATCGAGCCGGATACATTCCGCCGCGATCTGGCGCGGGCGCGCACCTTCGGCTTCATGCGCGACGTGTCGAAACTGTGGAGCGCGGGCTATGCACTCGGCGCCTCCTTGGACAACACGGTCGTGGTCGCGGAAGACCGCGTGCTCAATGCCGAAGGCATCCGCTTCCCCGATGAATTCGTGCGGCACAAGGCGGTCGATGCCATTGGTGACCTCGCCCTGGCCGGCGCGCCGATCATCGGCGCCTATCGGTCGGTACGCGGCGGCCACAAGCTCAATCACGCCGTGCTGAGCGCGCTGATGGCGGACCGTAGCGCCTGGGCCTATGTCGAAATGCCGGAGAGCCGCCGTCCGCGCGGCCATGCCGATCTGACGGCCGGTTTCCCGGCCGCGGCCTTTGGACCGGACGTTTCTTAGGCTTTTTTCGGCACCCGGTCCACAGCCCCGCGCCTTAACTTTTCCGAGTCTTTGCGCCTTAATCCGGGCCGATTGTCGGCCATAATTACTCTATTCTCATAGGGCTACGGTGCGTTCGCGCGGACTGACCTTGAGTTGCGTGGTGGGGCCGAACCGGGGTTTAGCGCGAGACCGACGTGCCGAGGGGACATAAATTACGCTCATGATGCTGTGGCGGGGATCTCAGCGACCCGATTCGAGGCTGTGCGCGCTGGGTTGTTGCCTCGCGCTGACGCTCCTTGCCGCGTCGCTCGCGGGCTGCAGCAAGGACGAGGATTACGTCCCCGACCGCCCCGCCGACGCGCTCTATAACGAGGGCCTCTATCTCCTCAACAATAAGCAGGACTACAAGGAAGCGGCGAAGAAATTCGACGCCGTCGACCGCGAGAACCCGTATTCGGATTGGGCGCGCAAGGCGCTGCTGATGTCGGCCTATGCCTATTATCAGGCGGAAGATTACGAATCCTGCGTCAATTCGGCGAAGCGCTATATCGCACTGCATCCCGGCAGCGCCGATGCCGCCTATGCGCAATATCTGATCGGCGCCTCCTATTACGACCAGATCGTCGACGTCTCGCGCGACCAATCGCGCGCCGACAAGGCGATCGACGCGCTGCAAGAGGTGGTGCGCAAATATCCGAACAGCGAATACGCGATCCAGGCCAAGAAAAAGATCGACATGGCCCGCGACCAGCTCGCCGGCAAGGAAATGGATATCGGCCGCTACTACATGAAAAACCGCGACTTCATCGGCGCGATCAACCGGTTCAAGGTGGTGGTGACGCAATATCAGACCACGCGCCATGTCGAGGAGGCGCTGGAGCGGCTCAGCGAGGCCTATATCGCGCTCGGCATCACTGACGAGGCGCAGACCGCCGCGGCCGTCCTTGGGCACAATTTCCCGGAAAGCCCCTGGTACAAGGACGCCTACAATCTTGTGAAGAATAATAACGGCCAGGAGCCGGCCGAAAACAAGCAGTCCTGGATCAGCCGCGCATTCTCGCCAACGCCGACTGCACTTAAGCCCGGGGCACCTGCGCCAGCGGCACCCACGGCAGCGGCGCCGATGGCACCTCCGCCCGTGGCACCTCGGCCAATGGCGCCAGGAGCGCCTATCTCCGCAGTGCCGCCGGCGGCGGATAAAGGGTGACTGACGTAACGGCCCGGAATCGGTAATACTCGGCGTCAGAAAGCGCGATTGCGAAGCTCGCGCGCAATGCTTAGTTCGCCGTCATTCCCTTAGGTTTACCGCTGAACCGTCAACCGAGCCTGCTCAAAGACCTGCCATGCTGGCGCGCCTTTCCATCCGCGACATCGTCCTGATCGAACGGCTGGACATCGATTTCGGCTCCGGCCTTGCCGCACTCACCGGCGAGACTGGCGCTGGCAAGTCGATCCTGCTCGATGCCTTCGCTTTGGCGCTCGGCGCACGCGGCGATGTGGCGCTGGTGCGCGAAGGCGCCGAACAGGGCCAGGTGATCGCGGTATTCGACCTTGCCAAGAAGCATCCGGCCCGGCGCGTGCTCGCCGAGAACGATCTCGGCGGCTCCGACGACGAATTGATCGTGCGGCGGGTGCAATTCGCCGACGGCCGCACCCGCGCCTTCATCAACGACCAGCCGGTGAGCGTGCAAGTGCTGCGCGCGCTCGGTGTGGCGTTGGTCGAGATCCACGGCCAGCACGACGATCGCGCCTTTGTCGATGCCGCAACCCATCGCGCGCTGCTCGATGCCTATGGCGGGCTTGAGGACGATGCCGCCGAAGTCACGCAATTGTGGGCCGACTGCCGCGCGCGCCAAGCGGCCGTCGCCGAGCATCGCGCCGCGGTCGAGCGCGCGGCGCGCGAAGCCGAATGGCTGCGTCATGCCGTCGATGAGCTCGGCAAGCTCGCCGCGCAACCGGGCGAGGAAACCGCGCTCGCCGAACGCCGCACCACCATGATGCAGGCGGAAAAAGTCGGCGAGGATTTGCGCGCCACCCATGACAGCGTCACCGGACCGAATTCGCCGGTGCCCCCGCTTGCCACAGCCGTGCGCCGTCTCGAGCGCCGCGCCACGCAGGTGCCGGCTTTGATCGAACCGGTGGTGAAGGCGATCGACGCCGCGCTAAATTCGCTCGAAGAGGCGCGCCAGCATCTCGAACATGCTTTGCGGGTCGCCGATTACGATCCGCAGGAGCTCGAGCGCATCGAGGAGCGGCTGTTCGCGCTGCGCGCCGCCGGACGCAAATACAACGTGCCGGTCGACAATCTCGCCGCGCTGGCGCAGCGCTACGACTCCGAGCTCGCATTGATCGATGCCGGCGCCGAGCAACTGACAAAGCTCGAGCGCGAAGCCCAGGAGGCGTCCGCGCGCTATCGCGCCGCCGCCGAGGCCTTGTCGGCAGCGCGCCGCCGCACGGCGCAGAAACTCGACAAGGCGGTGAATGCCGAATTGAAGCCGCTCAAGCTCGAGCGCGCGCAATTCTCCACTGAAATCACCAGCGAGAACGAAGGCCCCGACGGGCTCGACCGTGTCGAATTCTGGGTGCGCACCAATCCCGGCACGCGGCCGGGACCGCTGATGAAGATCGCTTCCGGCGGCGAGCTCGCCCGCTTTCTGCTGGCGCTGAAAGTGGTGCTGGCCGACCGCGGTTCGGCGCCGACATTGATCTTCGACGAAATCGATACCGGCGTCGGCGGCGCGGTCGCGGATTCGATCGGCGTGCGGCTGGCGCGGCTTGCTTCGGGTGTCCAAGTGCTTGCAGTGACGCATGCGCCGCAAGTCGCGGCACGCGCCGACCGGCATTATCTGATCAGCAAGGATGCGCTCGCCAAAGGCAAGCGTGTCGCCACCCGCGTCGCCGAGCTCGCAGGCGAACACCGCCGCGAAGAGATCGCGCGCATGCTCGCCGGCGCCGAAATCACCGCCGAAGCCCGCGCCGCCGCCGAGCGATTGATCCGCGCTGCGGGTTAGTTGAGAGTCACAATGGCCCGCCGCCAAAAAACCGAAACGCCTGTCGACGACCTGTCGGAGAAGCAAGCCAAGGCCGAACACGCACGGCTCGAAGCCGAGATCGCCGGGCACGACCGGCGCTATTACCAGGACGACGCACCGACCGTCAGTGATGCCGAATACGACGCGCTGCGCCGGCGCTATAACGCCATCGAGGCGCGCTTCCCGGATTTGCGCACGCTTGAAAGCCTGACGCAGCGGGTCGGCGCCGCGCCTTCGGCACGCTTTGCCAAGGTGCGGCACGCGGTGCCGATGCTGTCGCTCGACAACGCCTTCACGGAAGAGGATGTCGCCGTTTTTGTCGGCCGCATTCGCCGCTTTCTTCGCCTGCCGGACGATGAAGAGATCGCGTTCTCTGCCGAGCCAAAGATCGACGGTCTATCGATGTCGCTGCGCTACGAGAACGGCGAGCTTGTCACGGGCGCGACGCGTGGCGACGGCGCCGAAGGCGAGGACGTCACCGCGAATGTCAAAACGATCGCCGACATTCCGCACAAACTATTCGGGCGTAAGGTTCCGGCCGTGACCGAGGTGCGTGGCGAAGTCTACATGACCAAGGCGGCGTTCCTCGAACTCAACCGCAAACAGGCGGAAGCCGGCAAGCAACTCTATGTCAACCCGCGCAACACCGCGGCCGGCTCGTTGCGCCAGCTCGACGCGTCGATTACGGCATCGCGGCCGCTTGGTTTCTTCGCTTATGCCTGGGGGGAAATGAGCGATATGCCGGAAGAGACGCAATTCGGCATGATCGAATGGTTTGAGAAGTGCGGCTTCAAGACCAATCCGCTGACCAAAATGTGCCGCTCGCTCGATGCGCTGCTGAAATTCCACAGCGAGATCGAGGTCCAGCGCGCCAGCCTCGACTACGATATCGACGGCGTCGTCTATAAAGTCGACCGCCTCGACTGGCAGGAACGACTCGGCTTTGTCTCGCGCAATCCGCGCTGGGCGATCGCGCACAAATTCCCGGCGGAGAAGGCGACGACCGTCGTCAGGGATATCGAAATCCAGGTCGGCCGTACTGGCTTTTTTACGCCGGTTGCCAAGCTTGAACCGGTGACCGTCGGCGGCGTCGTGGTGCAGAACGCCACCTTGCACAATGCCGAAGAAATCGCGCGGCTTGATGTGCGTATCGGCGACACGGTGACGATTCAGCGCGCCGGCGATGTCATTCCGCAGGTGCTCGGCGTCGTCGAAGACAAACGGCGGCGCGGGGCGAAGCCGTACGAGTTTCCGAAAAAATGCCCGTGTCCGCTGCATACCGATGTGGTGCGCGAGATCATTGCCGGCGGCGCCGAGGGCGCGCGTCTGCATTGCACCGGCGAGTTCGCCTGCCCGTATCAGACCATCGAGCACCTCAAGCATTTCGTGTCACGGCGCGCTTTCGACATCGACGGGCTCGGCGACAAGCAGATTGAGTTGTTCTACGAGCAAGGATGGGTCAAGGAGCCGACCGATATTTTCACGCTCGAAGCACGTAACAAGAAGATCAAGCTCGAAGAGGTCGAAGGCTTCGGCGAAACCTCGGTGCGCAATCTGTTCGCGGCCATTGCGGCGCGGCGCGAGATTTCGCTCGAGCGCTTTATCTATTCGCTCGGTATCCGCCATGTCGGCGAAACCACGGCGGTGGCGCTGGCCCGCGGTTATGGCTCCTGGAACGCTTTCCACGACGCTTGCCTCAAGCTTGCCAAGGACGACGAAGGAACCAAGGAAGAAATGGATGCCCTCGACCAGATCGGCGACACGGTGATCGAAAGCTTGCACGACTATTTCGGCGAGGCGCATAACCGCAAGCGCATCGAGCGGCTCGCTGAGCAAGTCAAAATTCTCGACGCTGAAAAGCCACGCGGTGATTCGAAAATTGCCGGCAAGACCGTGGTCTTCACCGGCACGCTGGAAAAAATGACGCGCGACGAAGCCAAAGCCTCGGCCGAACGGCTCGGCGCCAAGGTCTCAGGCTCGGTCTCGAAGAAAACCGACTATGTCGTCGCCGGACCGGGCGCCGGCTCGAAGCTCGCCGAGGCCAAGAAGCACGGGGTGACGGTGCTGACCGAAGACGAATGGGCGAAGCTCATACGTTAAACTTACGCTGAGCCTCGCCCACGACGTCACGTAACGCGCTTGCGGCTATATGCGCCCGGTGAGCGTCAGACGCGTTGCATTTCAATCAGAATAGGCTCGGCTTCTGAAAAATGTTTTAGGCCGCGAGCGGCGTCGTTAGGGCAATCAGCCATTGCCGGGTTGGCGCGTTGAGAAGCGGCGCGATTTCGTCACGCACGCGCACGTGATAGGCATCGAGCCAGGACACTTCCTCGGGCGTCATCAGCGCAGTGTCGATCAAGCGCGCGTCGATCGGCGCAAGCGTCAGCGTCTCGAACGCGTTGAGCTCTTTTTCGGCGCCGGCAACCGGCTTTGCCGCAGTGACGAGAATGAGATTCTCGATGCGGATGCCGTAAGCGTCGGTGCAGTAATAGCCAGGCTCATTCGACAGGATCATGCCGCGCTTGAGCGCCGCGCCGCCGAGCTTGGAAATGCGCGCCGGCCCTTCGTGCACGGACAAATAGCTGCCGACGCCGTGACCGGTGCCGTGATCGAAATCAAGCCCGTCGCGCCAGAGAAATTGCCGCGCCAGCGTGTCGAGCTGCGCGCCCGATGTGCCGTCGGGAAAGATCGCGCGCGCGAGCGCGATATGGCCCTTGAGCACGAGGGTGAAATTCTTGCGCATGTCGGCGCTCGGCGTGCCGACCGCCAGCGTGCGGGTGATGTCGGTCGTGCCATCCTCGTATTGGCCGCCGGAATCGACCAGGAACAGTTCGTCCGCGCCAATGCGCCTGTTGCTGCGCCGGCTGACGCGATAATGCACGATGGCGCCGTCCGGCCCGGCGCCGGCAATGGTCGGAAACGAAACGTCCTTTAGCGCGCCGGTATCGCGGCGAAAGCTCTCCAGCGCCTCGACCGCATCGATCTCGGTCAGGCGGCCGCGCGGCGCTTCGCCGTCGAACCAGGCGAGGAAGCGCGTCACGGCCGCGCCGTCGCGCAATTGCGCAGCCTTGGCGCCGGCGATCTCGACCGCGTTCTTGACCGCCTTCATCGGCACGATCGGATCGCCGCCGCGGACGATTTTGCCACCATTGTCGGCAATGAGCTTGGCAATGGCTTCCGGGCAGATGGCGGGATCAAGCCGCACCGCGCGCCGCGCGTTGCCGAGCGCGGCAAGGTCGCGTTCGAAATCGCTATCGGGGCGCACGTCGGCGAGTTCTTCGAGGCGATGCCGCACGTCGTTGCTCAACTTGCGGGGATCGACATAGAGCGCGGGCCGGCCATTCTTGGGCACGATGGCGGAGGCCAGCACTATTGGCGTGTGCTGCACATCGTGGCCGCGGATGTTGAACAGCCACGACACCGATTGCGGGTCGGACACGATCAGCGCATCGGCCGTGGTCTTCTCCAGATCGGCGCCCACGCGCTTGAGCTTCGACGACGCCTCTTCGCCGGCATAACGCAGATCGTGCAGCACCACCGCGCCAAGCGGAGGCGCCGGCCGGTCGGCCCAGGCAACATCGATTAAATTGTCGGCGACGGCGACCAGGCTCGCCTTCGCCGCTTCGCAGGCTTTGGCAAGCCGTTCGGCGCCATCCACCGTATGCAGCCAAGGCGAATAGCCAAGCTTGGCGCCCGCCGGCAGATTTTCCTCGATCCATTGCGCCAGCGGATGTTCGACCAGATGCTCGACCGTGAAGCACAAGGCATCGATTTCGTCGCGAACCTGCACCAGATAGCGGCCGTCGACGAAGATCATCGCGCGGTCGGCGAGCACGATGGCGAGCCCCGCCGAGCCGGTGAAGCCGGTGAGCCAAGCGAGCCGCTCGGCGCAAGGCGGCACATATTCGTTCTGATAGCGGTCGGCGCGCGGCACGATGAAGCCGTCGAGGCCGCGCTGCTTGAGCTCCGCCCGCAGCGCCGCAAGCCGCGGCGCGGCTGCGCCCTTCTCGCCGCGATCCTCGAACGATTGGAAATGGGCTTCGAACATCGGGGTAATTTATGGATGGTGGCGGCGGCGGGCAATGACCGGCCGGCGAACACCGCGCCGCAGCACCAGCGTCGTCCAACCGTCGAGATCGAACCGGCGTTCGAGCGTCAAAGGGCGATAGGCGGCGAGCACTGCATTCGCCTGGCTATGCAAAATGCCGGACAGCACGATGCGGCCGCCAGGTACGAGAACGCTTCGGATCGGCGCAGCGAGACGCTTGAGCGGCCCGAGCAGAATATTGGCGAAATCAGGTCGAACGGCGCGCGTCCGCGGATTTCCGGCGCGGTGATGCCGTTGATGTAAAGGAACACGATGCGATCGCCGGCGCGATTGAGCCGCGCGTTCACGCGCGCGACACGCACGGAGCCGATATCGATATCGGTCGCGATTACATTTTGCCGCAACGCGCGCACGGCAGCGATCGACAGAATCCCGGTGCCGGTGCCGACATCGAGAATGCGCCGCGGCGTGTGCGCGCCTTTGCAGATATGATCGAGCGCCAGCAGGCAGCCGCGCGTCGTGCCGTGATGGCCGGTGCCGAAAGCCAGCGCCGCCTCGATCTCGATGCCGATGCGATTGCCCTGCACGCCGCCGCGATCATGCGCGCCGTGCACGATGAAGCGGCCGGCCGGAACCGGCTTCAATCCGGCCAGACTCTCGCCGACCCAATTCGTCGCGGCGATGGTCTCGAAGCGCAGAGCCTTGCCCGCGCCGTCGGCCCCGGCCGCAGCGGCGAGGTTGCGCATCGCGGCCTCGTCAGGCGGCGCGGCAAAATGAATGGAGACGCGCCAAGCGCCCTGCCCGTTATCCACAAGGCTGACGGCGACTTCATCACCCGCGAAGCTTTCGGCAAACAGGTTGGCGACGCGACGCGCTACTTGTTCGTCGGTTTCGAGCACGGCCAGGACGATCTCGGCCGGAGGGGATGTTGACGAATTCATTGACAGATCGAGGTTTCTCGAAATTTCACCCGCAATTCACAAGACGGCCTGTGTACCTCACTATTCCCTCGGCGACTAAAAATATTCACATCGCGATCAACAGTTTGTTCGTGGCTTTTCCACAGCCGTTTCCGCAATATTGGCACCGCATTGCGGCGGTATCCGCGGACTCGCCGAGGAGCGAAAATGCCTCTTGGCGCGGCGCGCCGGAACCTGTCGGATCGCCGTACGGTGTTCATAATGCGCGTCGATAATCGGTCATATGCCGGGAGAATGAAATGATCGCCACATTTGCAAGAACTCAGATCGCCGCCGCGGCTGTCGCCGTGGGCCTCACTGCTTTCACCGCCACACACGCGCATGCGCAATCCGCGCCCGATTATGGCGCGCTGCTTGCCGCGTCCGATCGCAGCGATAACGACAAGCAGGCCGATAAGCGCCGCGACCCGCTGCCGTTCCTGCAATTCGCCGCACCGCGCCCGGGCATGAAGGTGCTCGATATGGGCGCCGGCGGCGGTTACTCGACCGAACTGATGTCGCGCGCGGTGGCGCCGAACGGCATGGTCTATGGCCAGAACCCGGCCGATGCCAGCGACAAGATGAAAGCGTCGTTCGACGCGCGGCTGGCGACGCCGGCAATGAAGGACGCCGCGGCCGATGTGCGGCCGTTCGACGATCCGGCGCCGCCCGGCGTGCCGCTCGACATGATCACGTTCCTCTTCTTCTACCACGACACGACCTACATGACCGTCGACCGCGTCGCGATGGATAAGGCCATGTTCGCCGCGCTCAAGCCCGGCGGCGTGCTTATCATCGCCGATCACGCCGCACTGCCGGGCCAAGGCACGACGGTCGGCAAGACGCTGCACCGCATCGACGAGGACACGCTGAAGAAGGAAGTCGAAGCCGCCGGCTTCAAGCTTGTCGATGAAGGTAACTTCTGGCGCGCCTCCGCCGATACCAAGGACTATCCGAGCTACAAGAAGGATGTACCCATCGACAATTTCGTGCTGAAATTCCAGAAGCCGAACTAGAGCGCCGTTCCGGCGCGCATACCGAAGAACAAGTTTCGGAGCCCGCGCCGTTAAGAGCGCGGGCTTCGTCGATGGGTGGAAATGACCAGCACATCACCTTCGCAAAGCAGCGCGCAAAACCGCACCATCAAGGCCGCAGTCGTTCGCAAGAAAGGCGGCCCGTTCACGATCGAAAAGCTTGCCGTCGAAACGCCGCGCGCCGATGGAGTGCTGGTGCGCATTGTCGCGACCGGCATGTGCCACACCGATATCGTCATTCGCGACCAGGTCTATCCGGTGCCGCTGCCGATCGTACTCGGCCATAAAGGCGCGGGCGTCGTCGAAAGCGTCGGTGCGGGCGTGCGCAAAGTCGTTGCGGGCGACCACGTGGTGCTGAGCTTCATGTCGTGCGGACACTGCGCGCGCTGCGCGGCGGGCCAGCCGGCTTATTGCGCCAAAGGCCATCCGCTGTGCTTTGGCGGTGCGCGCAGGACGGCACGACCGCGATGCGCGACGATCGCGCAGCTTCGGTGCACGACCATTTTTTTGGCCAGTCCTCGTTCGGCACTTATGCGCTCGCGCATGAGCGCACGGTGGTCAAAGTGCCAAAGGACGCGCCGCTGGAACGGCTCGGACCGCTCGGCTGCGGCATTCAGACCGGCGCGGGTTCGGTGATGAACGCGCTGAAGGTCGGGCCCGGCCGAAGTTTCGCTGCCTTCGGCGCCGGCAGCGTCGGCTTGAGCGCGGTGATGGCGGCGCGCATTGTCGGCGCGACAACGATCATCGCGGTCGATGTCGTGCCGGCGCGGCTTGCGCTCGCCAAGGAGCTTGGCGCCACGCATGCCGTGAACGCCAAGAGCGAAGATCCGGTCGCGGCGATTCAAAAGATCACTGCTGGAGGCGCCGATTTCGCGGTGGAATCGACCGGACGGCCCGAAGTGGTCGCAAGCGGTCGATGCGCTCGGCACGCGCGGCGCCTGCGGCATTGTCGGCGCGGCGCCGATCGGCACGCAAGCAAGCTTCGACAGGGCGGGCTGATGTCGCCCGGCAAGAGCATTCGCGGCATCATCCAGGGCGACAGCGTGCCGGAATTGTTCATCCCGCAGCTCATCGAATTGCATCGCCAAGGCTCATCAAGTTCTACACGCTCGACGAGATCAATCAGGCCGCGGCCGACAGCGAAAGCGGCGCGACCATCAAGCCGATCCTGCGGATGGCCTGACGCACATCACGCAGACGAAGGCGCTTTCTTCATGCGTTGCACGCATTGGTCGACTTGACGCTTCAAGTCCGGCATCCTCTCATGCTGGCGCGTTTCAAAAAGCAAAACGGCGGGAGGAATTGCAATGACTGGAATGAGCCGGCGCGCGGCGCTGACGTTGTTGCTTGCGGCGGGAGCGACGCCCGCATTTGCCGAAGATTATCCATCACGGCCGGTGACGATCCTCACGCCGTTCGCCCCGGCAGCGCCACGGACACCGCGGCGCGCCTGATCGGCAAATATCTGCAGGACTCGCTCGGCCAGCCTTTCATCGTCGAGAACCGCGACGGCGCCGGCGGCATGATCGCGGCCGAGGCGGTCGCGCGCGCCGCGCCCGACGGCTATACGATCCTGCTCACATCGAACAGCACGCATTCGGCGGCGCCGGCTTTGTTCAAGACCGTGCCCTACGATCCGATCAAGGATTTCACCCCGATCGCGCGCGTCGGCAGCTTGCCCTCGTTCATCGCGGTGACGCCTGATCTGCCGGTCAAGACGATCCAGGAGTTCGTGGCCTATGCCAAAGCCAATCCCGGCAAGATCAATGCCGGCTACGGCAACGACCGGCCGCATCACGACTGAAACCTTCAAGCGGCGGCTCAATCTCGACATCACGCCGGTCGCCTATCGCAGCAATCCGGCCGCGGTGACCGACCTGATGGCCGGTCACATGCAGATGGGCGTGCCGGATTTCTCAACCGGCCTGCCGATGCTCAAGGCCGAAAAAATCCGTCCGCTCGCCGTTCTGACCAAAGAGCGCGACCCGACCTTGCCCGACGTGCCGACCCTGAACGAGACCGTCATGCCCGGCTACGACCTGCTGGCCTGGACCGGCATATTCGGCCCGGCGGGCATGCCGCAAAAAGCGGTCGACACGCTCGCCAAGCCGATCGGCGCGGCGCTCGCGAAGCAAGAAGTGCGCGACCGCTTCCGCGACGCCGGCGTCGAAATCTTCTGGATCGGTCCGGCCGGGTTTTCCGACTATGTGAAAACCGAGCTGGTGAAATGGACCACGCTGATCAAGTCGGCCGGCATCGAATCGGAATGACGGCTGCAGATAATTACTGCAGCTGATCCCTCACCGCCTCGAGACCGGCGTTCACGCAGTCGTCGTCGACGCCCGGCGAACCGGAAGCGCCGACACCGCCGACGACGGTATTGCCGACTTTGATCGGCTGACCGCCGGGAATTGCGATCACATTCGGCAGCGTCACTTGCTGATGGGCAACCGAAGCGGGGTCCAGAAGCTTTTTGGCGTATTCCGCCGTGGGCTGCTTGAACGTCATCGCCGTGTAGGCCTTGCGTCGCGCATTCTCCATCGTATGCGGCGAAGCCTCGTCGGCGCGCATCTCGACGATCGTCTCGCCGTCGCGATCGACCACGACGGCGGAGACGGCATAAGTCTTGGCCGCGCAAGCGGCGACGGTCTCTTGGGCAAGCTTCACGGCGACGCTTAGCGGCAAATCCTTGTGCATGATCAGCGCGGCGCTGGTCGGCGTGCCGGAAGCGGCGAGCAAAGTTGCAGCGGCAGCACAACCAAGAAAACGAATAACCGGCATTGTGTAACCTCCCAATGGAATACGCGTCTCGTTAGTGGAGCATGATCTTATCAGAAAACCGGTGTCCACTTTTCCGGATCATGCTCTAAAAACGGACGCGCAAACCTATCCCATTTTTAACGGCGGGACTGCGACGGCGAAGGCTCGCCCGCTCAACAGGGCGTGATTACCACTGCCGATAGGTCGGGCCGTAAGAAGGCTGCTGATATTGCCCGTAATAGCCTTGGTTGGAATAACCTTGGCCGTAATAGCCGGGCGGCGGCGGTTGGGGCGGGAAGCCACGCTGCACATAAGCCGGGCGCGGCGGCGGCGGATAGACCTGCTGGCCGTACATCTGCTGGGTGTTTTGCTGACCGTAAGACGGCTGGCTTTGCTGGCCGTAAGACTGCTGGTCGTAGCCTTGCTGGCCGTAACCCTGGCGGCTGTCATCGGGCGCGATCGGCATCGGCGCACCACCCTGCGGCGCATAGGCCGTTTCGTTCACCGGCAGACGCGAGCGCGCCACCGGGCCGTTGTCGCCGTTCGGGGTGCGGCCGGCGATGACGACTTTGGTGTTGGCCATGGTCTGCTGCTTGACCAAGTCGAACAGGGTCGCGGCATGATCCGGCGACAGGCGGATGCAGCCGTGCGACACCGGCAGGCCGAGATGCTTCACGTCGAAGAAGCCGTGGATGGCGTGGCCCTTCAGGTCGATGAAGATCGCATGCGGCATGGGCGCATTGTCCCATTCCTGCGAGAAGTGGTCGGCGTCCATGCGGTTGGGTTTGAAATCGCCGTTCGGCGTGTCGTAGCCGGGCCGGCCGGTCGAGACCGGCCAGTCGTAGCGCTGCGTGCCGTCGACAGCGACGGTCATGTGCTGGCTCGACTTGTCGATCTTGATGAGGATGTCGGCGCGCGCCGCGGACGCGAAAGGCAGCGTCAACGCGGCGGCGAAAAGAGTGGCGGTAAGCTTCGGAGAGAAACGGATCGTCGCAAAACGCATGAATTTACCCGAGGTCATACGGCCGCCCACTATTTTCATTCCGCGCATGATCTTGTCCGAAAACCGGCTTCCACTTTTCGGGATCATGCTTGACAAAGCTTCCGCTCCTATCTGGTTCAAATCAAGACCTGCGGCAATCACGTTTCGGCGAAATAGTGAATGGATTGAGGCGGAAAACGAAATAAACACGGCGCTATCTGTCACGTGATAGTTACCGAGCCGCAACGCAGAAGTTAAAGAAGCGGACGGAATTAGTGCCGTTTGAAATACTGCACGGCGCGCTCGTGCTTCTCCGCCGCGGCGCGCGAATTGAAGGTGCCGAGATTGCGGCGCCGGCCGGTCTTCGCATCCTTCTTGCGCGAATAGAGCCGGTATTTGCCGGACGGCAGTTTGCGGATCATGGCGATGCTCCGAATGTGGTCTTCATGTTTAAGGCAAAGCTCGCCGCATGCGTTGGTTCCGATTCGCTAAGTTTGAAATCGCAATTTCAAACAGCGACGCATTTTCTTCGTCACCACTGGGCTTGACCCGGTGGTCCATGCTGACGTGCCGCGATCCTTTGCGGCGAGGCTGAACCAGCCACAGTGCCCCATGGATTGCCGGGTCATAGGCGAACGAAGTGACGCCGTTCTTCGAACGGCTATGCCGGCAATGACAAATGAGAAAAGAACTAAAGAAAAAGAAGGAAGCGGAACGCCGACAGACGCAGTGTTTCATGTCCGCACCAGCGGGTGCGGGGCGCGCCACGGAGAGATCGGCTCGCGCCGACCCTCCGCTGCGGGCGCGCTCGTTCCACTGACGGCTCTGCCCTTGAGACTGTTCATCGCCAAGGTGCGGCTTCAGGCTATGCTTCCTTTGGGACGCCGCTTCTCAACCCCATCAGCCATGCGATCAGCCATGCGGCGGCTTTGAATGCGAATATCGTCCGTGTGCGCCTCAGCAAACTTTTTTGAACCTCAGATCGCCTGACTATCAGCCCTGCCGAACCCCTCGCGCGTCAGCCGCACGATGGCCTGATCGAGCGCGGCGAGAAACGCCGAGCGGTCGCGCGGCGTAAACGGTTTCGGCCCGCCGGTGATCTCGCCTGAGCTGCGCAGCGAGTCCATCAGGTTGCGGGTCGCGAGCGCCGCGCCGATCATGTCTTCGGTGAACGGCTTGCCGTTCGGCGCCAGCACCGTGGCGCCCGCCTTCACGCAACGGCTCGCCAGCGGCACGTCCGCCGTGACGACGATGTCGCCGCGCTGGGCGCGCTCGGCGATCCAGTTGTCGGCCTCGTCCATGCCTGAGGCGACGACGACGCGTTCGATCATCTCATCGCGCGGCACGGCGATCGGTGAGTTACTGACGACGAAGACCTTTATGGCAATGCCTTTGAGCAGGTGACGCTCGGCGACGCGATAGACTTCCTGCTTTACCGGGCAAGCGTCGGCGTCGATTAAGAGGGTGATCATTCTGTTCGACTAACATATGTCGCTATCTGCAGACCGCGAGAACCTCTACCATACGTCACGTTTTCGTGGTCGATCCTTGGACTTCATCTCGCGAATCTCGCTTCCACCGAGGCGAATCTTGCTTCCACCGAGGAATGGATGAAAAATCGATTAACCCCGGCGCGATCCATCCGCCTTCGCGCTGCGTGCTTCCGCATATGTGCCGGAGCGTTCCCGGGATGGGCGCCTCCCGCCATTGTGATGCTCGCGGTCGCGCTGATGCGCGTGATTGCCGCGCCTCCTGCCGACGCCGCGGCCGGGCAAGCGCGGCACGCCCAGCCCGTGGAAGCGAAGGCGCCGCGCCCGGCAGCCGAACCGATCATGGCCATCGTGTCGATAAAGAGCCAGCAGGTGACCTTCTACGACGCCGACGGCTGGATTCTGCGCGCGCCGGTATCGACCGGCACGACCGAACGCGAGACGCCAGCCGGGGTCTTTGCCGTCGTGGAGAAGAACAAAGATCATCATTCGAGCCTCTATGAAGATGCCTGGATGCCGAACCTGCTGCGCATCACCTGGAACGGCATCGCGCTGCATGGCGGCCCCCTGCCGGGCTACGCGGCCTCGCATGGCTGCGTGCGCATGCCCTACGGTTTCGCCGAGAAGGTGTTCGACAAGGCGCCGATGGGGATGCGGGTGATCATCTCGCCGACCGACACCGAGCCTGTTGCTTTTTCCGATCCGTTGTTGTTCGTGCCCAAGCAGGATGCGATCGGCGCCACGCCGGCGCACGCCGAGGCGCTTGGCCGCGAAG
>JBAUCK010000117.1:0-5374 GCA_049677525.1 Xanthobacteraceae bacterium | reverse complement strand
ATTCCTCCACGTTGACTCCCAAAATCTTGAATAGCTTGGGAACAAATTGCGCCGTCGCACTGCCCTTATTGTTGAAGCTCACCTTTTTCCCGTTCAGATCGCTGATACTTTTCGCGCCCGAGCGTGCCAGGATCTGCAACGGGTTTGGAAACAGCGGCGCAATGTAAGTCAGCCTCTGCTCCAGGTTCGGCCCTAGTTCGCCGGAGGCTTTCAGATAGTCCATCGCCTCCTGTGTGGTCAGCGCCATGTCGATATTTCGTAAGTAAAGTACGTCCTCCACATTCTCTACTGCCGCGCCACCATCCACCGACAATACGCGCAGGTTATTTACACCGCTCACCACCACGGAAATGTCATTCGCAAGCTGATTGAAGGTGGCGCCGGGCTGCCCACCCATGAGAAATATAACGTTCTCGTTCACTCTTTGCTTGGTCTGCTCATGACCGGGCACTGTCTGGGATAAAGCTTGATCACCGAAGGACAGTGATAAAAAAAGAGCGAGCAAGGAAAAAGATGCCAACCTCATGAAGCCCCCTATATGAGTTTCTTGTTTATTGGTTATGGGTGAATTCGGGCAATAGTAGGAGGCCGAGCCGGAGCAGGCCTAAAGGAGACTCAGGTCTGACTCGCATTCACATTGCTCCTTTCCATTCGTTCGCGGGAGTGGTCGAAGTTTGGACAGCATTCGCCGTTGTTTCATGACTTCGATCTATGCTGCCCGACGCGGCATCGTGCACGAATGAACACCGCCACTGCCGGCGTTATTCGCCAGGCCGAACCGTGACGGATCTCGCCGACGTGTCCGCGCTGCTTCTGAGCCAAAGTGACGACCTGTGACGCCCATCACGTCGCGCCCCTCTACACCGCAGTAGTTTGTGTGCAGCGGAGGACGACGTAATTTCCAGGAGGACAGCGATGACTACGATAAAGAAAGCCGGCACGCGGGCTGCTCGTTGGTTCAAGCGTTTCCAGGAAAAGAATCGGCCGCCGTATCGCTGGTATGAGTACGGTACCCACGTCGCCTGAGAGAACATCCGATTTCCTTAAGGAAATCTCCCGCTCGCGGTGCTACGCCTCGGGCGGGTTTGCTTTATTCAGCCGGCGCACCGCCGCCGATGCTCCTCACGCATCTCGCCAGAGACGCTCGTTAGCGAGAACTTGGCGAGTTCTGCGAACGGCGCCGCGTCGAGTTATCCACTGCATCCGATTTTTCCGGGGTTTCATGGACCGGGCTGTGTAATAGTACATCCGTCACGTGTGCGTTTGTCCGGGTCAGTGCGTATGAGTCACCCAAAGCGGATCATCGTTCTTGCGGCATTTGCACTGGCGTTCGTTGCCGGCGCTGCTGTCGTGGTGGCGGTTCGCCCACCGACGGTCGTGGCTAACGCTTCGATTCAAGCCGCCGATAGCCGCGCGCAGTAACCGCACTTCGCCCTCCCATATCCGGCATCACTTTGGGAACGCGCTCGCCATCCTCCGATCGGACCGCGACCAGCATCGGTGCAGTCGGCGGCCTATTCCAATCGGCCGGTTATATCCAGACGAAGCAGTCGTCGTTCCAGCCGAAGGAGCGCGGGACCGTCGGACACTAAGGTGTGATCCGTGTTGTGGGAGCAGACGGCGCTATATACGTGCGACGCGTTGGGCCGACCAGGCGGCTCCCTCATCCCCCGAAAGGAAGAATGCCGCCCGGCCATAAGCCTAAACTGAGGCAACAACTACGGAACCTCAAGCGGACAAGGCTTGGGGTTCTTTTTTGTGGCAACTAGGAGTCTTATACACGGCCAGCACTCTTGCTTCGCAGCCGTGGCTTTTTTGATACACGGCTCTACAGCAGCGCTTCGCAATAGGACGACGTATGACCATAAAAGAAGACGCACCGCCTCCAGTCGTAGGCGTCTATTGGATTGATGAAGGAGACTACCCGGCGTTACGAAATATTTTCGACGACGGCAACATGATGCCGCTCACCTGGAAGGAGTGGCTGAAAATGGCCGAGGAAATGAAGCGAGGACTGGAATCCTACGGGCATGTCGTCATGCGCGTTCGCATTGATCCGCATACCTTTTCAGATTGGTGCGCCGCCCAGGGCATCGGATCGAGCCGTGAAGCACGCAAGCGATTTGTTGCTGCAGCCGTCAAAGAGAGATACGGCGACCAAAACTGATAGTTTTAACTGACGAATGCTGCCGTCCCGCATCTCTAAATCGGATACGCCGGCTGCTTGAGCAAACGCTCGAAGAAGAAAAGAAGACCGACGCGACGCTGACGAAGATTGCGGAAACGGTGGTCAATCACCGAGCCGCCTAAGTGTCTGGGCGGTTGGACCGTCATCCGAAAGCATGCCCGCTACGCGACCTCGGGCGGCTCATTCCTCTGGAGAGCCGCTTCGCGCCATTTCACGGCATTAGCTGCAAATTCTCGATATTCGGCAACTGTCTTCATGAACTCCCCTAATGGGAGTACCGCTATACCCAAATGGTACTTTCCGTTTGTGTCTTTTGACAAAGATGCCACTGCGACTTGTCGCTGTTCGCTGGCTGGAAGGGTCTTCGATAACCAATGCTCGACCGATTTTCCCGGGCAACCCCGAGAAATCACACAATCTCCTCCTTTCCAGCCAATCGCCGTCTCAAACGGATGTTTGAATTTCAATCGAGTGTTTGAAAACAGCGATTGGAGGTATGCCATGTTGGCAATTCAAACTTTGACGCGAGAGGTTGCCGGAAACGCTGCACTTCGGCCGGCTTGTCCCAACTGCGGCAGGTCAATGCACATGACGCGCATTACGCAAGGCACAGCGGGCCTTCCAGATCAACTTACCTTTCGCTGCGGGGAGTGCGGCGTTTGGCTGACAGAGGCTGCCGGCGACCAATCCGGCCGTGCTCACTGATTGAAAAAGCATTCGAGTCCGATTTTGGGGACAAAGCGGCATCACAATCTGACTGCGTCGCGGCAGCTAATGATGCTGTGGACGGCGCCACCCTACGACATCGAACTGCTATAGTATGGGTGCGTTGAACCGAGAGAAATTCAAGGGCAACGCAGAGACGATAGGAGGCTGAAGTTTTGAAGGTATTGGCGAGGACACATGACGACGTAATGCAGACCAGGTCGTTGCAGGGATCGGGAGAACCCGTTTGGGTCATCGCACTTTAAAGTGCGTGCTAACGATTGGGACCCGATCCGCGCAAAGCATTATGGCCAGCGGCCATATCGGCCGCACAAACAGGCCAGACACATGACCGGCACCCGACCAATGCTGCAGCAACGTCAGAAAGTTCTTGCCAAGGCGCCGTCCACACACGACCCATGAGCGACATTGGCAAATCATCCGGCCCGAATGCTGGGCGTGTGATAGCCTTAAGCCGTACTAGACCTTCCGGCGTGGGCAACGGAGTCTTTCGGCTTGATGTGCGGCTCACTATTCAAACGGACGACGACCAAATCATCTACGTTTCATATAACGGCACTAGCCATTGTCCAAAGGAAGCGTGATCGGTTCCTAAGAGGAGAATTGCTGCGTACTGACGATTGCTATTTCATTACGGCATTGACATTCGAGACAAAATCGGAGGGATACAGTTGGCTCAACGGGTTTCAGGCTGTCGGCAAAATGCTCGAACTCAAAGGAAGCGAAGGGGCCCATTTGATGTACGGCATCTTTGTCATCAGATAGTGCTGTAGGTAAGCGGTCACGTGACTGCTCTCCGTCGCTGACGGAATGAGATCACGGTAATTGGCAGTGCTTGAGTCCGGTGTTGGCCCGAAGCGGACACTCCGCTTAGCGAACGTCGCGGCAAGCCGACGGCGGCCTCAACTAGAAGAAATCAGCGCGACGTTTGTTCCATCAGCCGAGGCATCAATCGGCGAGCATTGTCGCGTGCTTCGACGGCGTCGGCGACTAGTCTCGTAGAACTGATCTGTCTACACGCGACTTTCGGCGAGGGACTTCGATAGATTTCACGACGTAGGCGGCTCGTGGCCTTGGCGGAACAACCAGCTCCTTCGGTCCAGCCCCATTACAGAGCCTTCGCCGTTCTAACGGTTCGTTAAGAAATTTCCTAGAAAGATACCGCTCAGCAAAGCACTGTTGGCGCAGCGCTTCGCTCCAGCCCCCATCTAGAAGGGGCAGCATGCGGACATCCACTTGGGCGGCCGTCTCGGCCGCCCTTTTTTTTATTCCGAATATTGTTTGCCAGGACTTCTTTAACGAACGGTGAATCGAATTCGACTCTTTTTCGAGTCGGAAAAAGACTCCGTTTACTGGGGTGTGGTGTCCTTTATTCATGGCTGACACCGACCGCCGACCGATAACCCTTGCCGTCGCAACCTGGAGCTATTTGGACCAATTGTCCAAGCTCGGAACTCACGGCACAAGCGTACCTGACGTAGCGAAAACGTTGATCGAGGAGGGGATCAGGGAGGCGATCAAGGGTGGTTTTCTAAAGCAAAGGCCTGCTGGCGGAGCAACATCATCAATCTGATCAGATCATAAGCCCGCCGCACCACGGCAGAATCGCCGTGCGGTGGCACCAAAGTTCAAGCGCTTCGCGCCTGTTCCTATACAGATCGTGCCCCTCGACGGCGGGTTTCGGCGTCGTGCGCCTCGGCGCGAATTGAGTGCGTCCGGCGCTCCCGACGAGTCGCTCCGCAATCGCGCACGCCTCCTTAAAGCCGACATTTAATTCGCGCTGGATGAGATCCAGCAGGTCGCCCCACGGCCCTCTTCGTGGTCAAAGTAAGAACCCTTTTTCGGACCATAAATCACGAGCGACACGGAGCCCTTCCGCCCGAACCGTAATTCGGTCTTGGACGACAGGGCCGCATTGTGCTGGCCCAAGAGAAAACCGGCGACGGTGGCGGCGTCGTCCGCCAGCGCGCCTTTGAGGAGCGCCGACCTATTCATCGCCATCGGTCATCCCCTTAACGAAGGCGAGGAGATCGGAGCGGAGGATCAGGCGCCTTTTGGGACCGATTTTGAAAGACCAGAGCTTGCCCATTGCGAGATAGGGCTGCAGGCCGTTGCGCGAATAGCCGATCAGCCGCGCGGCTTCACCGGGGCTGTAGGCAATGCGGTCGGTGAGTGGCAGTGCGAGTCGTCGGTCTCGAACTTTTTCATTGTCGGCTTCCTTGGTTCGGGAGCCGAAAGAGGCCGACGACAGTCATAAAAAAAGCGCAGACGTGCCGTGGCCCTTTCGGCCGCACGTCCTGCGCGGATCACCGCAGCGTCATAAGATCATCTGGGCCGGAATGGCAAGCCGAAATTGGCTCAGTTGTGCTCAATGTGCACAACTCAGGTAGGAGTTCCCGCGCCCGGCTTGCTGGCACGGGTTGGCGCGCGTGTTTTCCCATTGCAGGCGGAGAATGAAAT
>JBAUCK010000116.1:0-6523 GCA_049677525.1 Xanthobacteraceae bacterium | reverse complement strand
TGGGCGCCTTGCACGAGATGCTCGATGACGGCGCGCAACGCTTCGCCGTCTTGGGCTTGCGCGAGATTCTCGCTCGCGACCGTCAGGCGTTTGGAATAGATGGTTGCCAAACCCGCGGCGGCGTCGATCGTCGACATGACATGGTTGATCTCGTCGAGCGCGCGCGTGCCGACGGAATCGATGCGCTCGCCGAAGCGGCTGTCGGAAAGATAAGTTTCGTAGATCTGTTCGAGATCGGTTTCGACTCAGTGAGCCGCTTTTTCGCCAGCGCTTCGTTGATCGGCTGATTGTAGCCGGTCGCATAATGATACCAGATTGCAAAAGTACGCGGCGATGCCGACTGGCCCAACGCCCTGATCTGCCCGAGAGCAACTTCCGCGCAAGCGAGCGACCTCTCGTGCTCGTCGGGCACGTCCATCGATTGTCTCCAATCGCGTTTTGGAATTCGAGAATCGCACCAGGCACGACAGCCGCCGGCGCCTATTTACGCGGGAAACTAGGAGAGAGCCGTGAAGGTCCGGTAAACAGATTTGATGGCGTTACGCCGTCAAACGAATTGAGGCAATCAAGCCTTAACGGGGATCGGACGTAGCAGAAAGGCGGGAAGGTGAGAAGAGTCGGATTCGTCTGAATGCGGACGCGCCGGCTGCGGAGCGCGGCGCGGTCTTTCTTCGCGGTGTGGTCTTGTCTCTTCGCTGCGCGGCTTTGCGTCGTCGCTGCGCGCCGCCGCCGGACGATGCGACGACCGGCGGCCGTTGGACTGCCCGCGGGAGCTGTGCTGCGGGCGAGCGGCGTGCCGCGGCTCTTCAAGTGAAGCCGCGGGTTCGCCGGGTATCTTGTCCATCCACGGGATCGGTTGCCCGATCAGCTTTTCAATCGCCGCGACCGCTTTCGCGTCATTGCTGCCAGCAACCAAGGTGATTGCGGTGCCGCTGCGCCCGGCGCGGCCGGTGCGGCCGATGCGGTGGACATAATCATCGGCGTGTATCGGTACGTCGAAATTGTAGACATGGCCGACATCCGGAATGTCGAGGCCGCGCGCCGCCACGTCGGACGCGATGAGGAGGGTAACCTCGCCTTTGCGGAATTGCTCAAGCGCGGCCGTGCGCGCCGACTGATCCATGTCACCGTGCAACGCCTGCACCGAGAAGCCGTGACGCAGCAGCGAGCGATACAAAGTCGCGACGTCGCGTTTGCGGTTGCAGAAGACGATGGCGTTCTTCATGCCTTCGGCTCCGCGGACCAGGCGGCGCAACGTATCGCGCTTCTCGTGTGGCTCGCGCCCCGATTTGGCGAGAAACTGCGTCGTCGTGGCGAGCGTCGTCGCCGGCTTTGCGACTTCGACGCGAACCGGATTGTGCAAGAATTGTTCGGTGATGCGCCGAATTTCCGTCGGCATGGTGGCGGTGAAGAACAGCGTCTGACGGGTGAAGGGAACGAGCTTGCAGATACGCTCGATGTCGGGGATGAAACCCATATCCAGCATGCGGTCGGCTTCGTCGATGACCAACAACTCGACGCCGTTGAGCAGCAAACGGCCGCGCTCGAAATGATCGAGCAGGCGGCCGGGCGTCGCGATCAGCACATCGACGCCGCGCATGAGCTTGGCGTCTTGATCGTCGAACGAAACGCCACCGATGATGAGGGCGACGTTGAGCTTGTGTTTGACGCCGTATCTGACAAAACTTTCTTCGACTTGCGCGGCAAGTTCGCGCGTCGGCTCAAGGATGAGAGTGCGCGGCATGCGGGCGCGGGCGCGGCCCTTTTCCAGCATCGTGAGCATCGGCAGCGTGAACGCCGCCGTTTTGCCGGTGCCGGTCTGGGCGATGCCCAGCACGTCGCGCCGGGCGAGGACGTGCGGAATGGCCTGATCTTGGATGGGGGTGGGAGCTCTGTAACCGGCCGCAGCGACGGCAGCGACAACTTTTTCGGACAAGCCGAGATGTGAAAACGACATAAACCCTCGATAGGGACCGCCTGCGCTTTACGGATTTGGTTCAAACGCGACTTAAAGCAGGGGAAACGCGCCAGGCGGTCGAATCTGCCCTAACTTGCGTTGCGCGCAACATAAGATCGATTGGCTGAAAGTCAACCTGAAATGGCCTCTTGCAATGCACTAAGTTGATCGGATTCCTTCACTTTTTCTCGAAGCCGAGTCCTCATAGCGTCCTTGAACCGTCACAGGAATGCCAAATGCCGGACGCCGACAGCTTGCCGATTGTTCTGATCCCCGGCCTCACCTGCACCGCGCGCCTTTATGCCGAGCAGATTCCGGCGCTGTGGCCCTTCGGGCCGGTCACGGTTGCCGACCACAGGCGCGACGACAGCATCGCGGCTGTCGCGCGGCGGATTTTAGGCGCAGCGCCGCAACGCTTCGCGCTCGCGGGCCTGTCGATGGGCGGCTACATCGCGTTTGAGATCATGCGGCAGGCGCCGCAACGCATCGCCAAGCTTGCGCTCCTCGACACCGGAGCGCGCGCCGACACGCCCGAACAGACGGAGCGGCGCCATGTGCTGATGGCGCAAGCCAAAGCTGGCGGTTATGGCGAAATTGTCGATCTTGCTTATCCGCTCTACGTCCATCGCGATCGGCATAATGACGCGGCGCTGAAAAACATCGTGCGCGAAATGATCGAAGAGACCGGGCTCGCCGCTTATCAGCGGCAGCAGCAAGCAATCATCGGCCGGCCGGATTCGCGGCCCGGGCTGAAGGCGATTTCATGCCCGACGCTGGTGCTGGTGGGCGAGGGCGACGAGGCGACGCCGCCGGAACTCGCCCGCGAGATCGCCTCGGGCATTCCGGGTTCGCGGCTCGCCGTCATTCCCGGCAGCGGGCATTTGTCGACGCTGGAAAAACCCGACGCGGTCAACAAGGCACTCGTCGAATGGGTGCGGGGATAGATCCGGCTGCGACAACGGGGCTTGCGGCGGGAGGGACGCCGGCGCGGGGGTTGTGCTAACGATCGGCGGGAAAAACCTGTCCGCCGCATTGCAGAGCAGAGTCGAAATGAAGTGAGGGAGGAGTTCTGATGCGTTCTGGTCATTTCCTGCGCGGGGCAGTTATGTCCGCGCTGGCCATTCTGGCTGTGTCGGCGGCGTCGTTCGCGCCCGCGCATGCCGCGGACGATTTCCCCAACCGGCCGATCCGGCTGGTCGTCGGCTTCGCCGCCGGCGGCGGCAATGACATTTTCGCCCGCTTGGTCGCGGCGAAGGCATCCGAAATTCTCGGCCAGCCGCTGGTGGTCGAAAACCGGCCCGGCGCCGGCGGGCGGCTGTCCGGCGAATATGTCTCCAACCAGCCCGCTGACGGTTACACGCTCCTCGTTGGCGCTTCCGGCGCCATGTCGATCGCCGCGGCGATCTATCCCGATCTCAAATACCACCCGACCAAGACGCTGACGCCGCTTGCCATGATTGCGAGCTTCCCGCTGATCATGGTGATCGGCAAGGACAATCCGGCAAACAACGTGAAGGAATTCGCCGATTGGGCGAAACAGCATGCCGACAAGATGAACTATCCGGCCACCTCGCCGGCCTTCATCCTCCCGTCGGAGCAGCTGAAATTGAAAACGGGGATGCCCGGCATAATGATCCCGTACAAGAGCAGCAACGAAATGATCTTGAGTGTCATGGAGGGCCAGACCGCTTTCGCCATTGCCGACGGCCCGCCGACGGTGCCGCAGGTCAAAGCCGGTAAGGTCAAGGCGCTTGCCGTTACCGGCTCGACTCGCAGCGCCGAATTGCCCGACACGCCGAGCATGGCCGAGGAGGGATTTCCCGACGTCGACATTCATCTGTGGAGCGGAATATTTGCGCCTGCGGCGACACCGCCCGACGTCGTTGCCAAGCTCGAGAAGGCGCTCAACGAAGCCATCCGCGATCCGGGCGTGTCGGCGAAGCTCAAGACCATGGCCGCCGATCCCGGCGGCGGTTCGCCGGCGGAGTTCAAGCGGATGATCGACGCCGACATCGTCAAATATGTCGGGATCGTCAAAGCCGCGAACCTGCATTTCGAAGAGTAAAGCGTGATCCGGAAAGAGCCTGCCCTCGGACTTGATCCGAGGGTGGACACCGGTTTTGCCGACGAGATCATGCTCCGGCAAAATGCCGGAGCGGACGTTATGATACCGCTCTAAAACAATTTTCGTTCTCGCGCATCTTTACTCGGCACGAACGGCGGCGCAAATTCGGCCCGCCGGTCAATGAGGATAATGAGGATATTGTTGAATGAGAATCTTTGCGGCCGCCGTTGCGGTGACGGTGCTGGTATCGGCGAACCCTGCTCGTGCCAACGATATCGATCTGTCGACCTGGACCTGCCAGCAATTCGTCACGGCCAATAAGGACGATATCGGCGTCATCCTGGCCTGGCTCGACGGCTATTACAAAGACGAGGACGACCCGCCGGTGATCGACACCACCAAATTCGTCGATAACGCTAAGAAGCTCGGCGAGTATTGCGCCGCGCATCCTGACATTGGCCTCATCACCGCGACCGATAAGCTGTTCCAGAAGGAATAAGCATCCGGGAACGGCGCTTCAGATCAAACATCCAGCGCCGCCTCGTCGGCGAACTCGGCGCGCTCTTGGATGAATTCGAAGCGCGACTCGGCCTTGGTGCCCATCAGCCGCTCGACGGATTTTTCAGTGTCCTTGCGATCGTCGGGCACGAGCTTGATCTGAAGCAGCGTGCGCTTCTTCGGGTCCATCGTCGTCTCTTTGAGCTGCGCCGCCATCATCTCGCCGAGTCCCTTGAAGCGGCTGATTTCCACCTTGGCATTAGCGTGGAATTCCTTCTTCAGGATTTCGTCGCGGTGCTTTTCGTTGCGGGCATAAAAATTCTTGCCACCATGCGACAGTTTGTAGAGGGGCGGTACCGCGAGATAGAGGTGGCCGTGGTCGATGAGCTGCGGCATCTGCCGGTAGAAGAAGGTAATGAGCAGCGAGGCGATATGGGCGCCGTCGACGTCGGCGTCGGTCATGATGATGACGCGGCCGTAGCGCAGATCCTCGTCGCGGTAATGCACGCCGGTGCCGCAGCCGAGCGCCTGCGCCAAGTCGGCGAGCTGCTGGTTCTGCGCGAGCTTATCCTTGCCGGCTGAGGCCACATTGAGGATTTTTCCGCGCAACGGCAGGATCGCCTGCGTCGCGCGATCGCGCGCCTGTTTCGCCGAGCCGCCGGCGCTGTCGCCTTCGACGACGAAAATCTCGGAACCTTCGGCGGCGCTGTTAGTGCAATCGGCGAGCTTGCCGGGCAGGCGCAGCTTCTTCATCGCGCTCTTGCGGGCAATGTCCTTTTCCTGGCGGCGGCGGAGGCGCTCCTCGGCGCGCTCGACCACGAAATCCAAAAGCTTGTTGGCCTGCAGCGGATTGCCGGCAAGCCAGTGGTCGAACGGGTCCTTGATCGCTTGTTCGACGATCTTTTGCGCCTCAGCGGTGGCGAGCCGATCCTTGGTCTGGCCCTGGAATTCCGGCTCGCGGATGAACACCGACAGCATGGCGCCGGCGCCGACCATCACGTCGTCTGAGGTGACCGAAGCGGCGCGCTTGCCTTGGCCGTTGCGCTCGGCGTGATCCTTGAGCCCGCGCGTCAGCGCCGTGCGAAGGCCGGATTCATGGGTGCCGCCGTCGGGCGTCGGGATGGTGTTGCAATAGGAGTTGAGAAAGCCGTCGGCATCGGGGGTCCAAGCCACCGCCCATTGCGCAGCTCCGTGCGCGCCGGCCTTTTTCGCTGTGCCGCTGAAAACCTCAGGATGGACCAAAGTCGAACCGGCAAGCGTTTCCGACAGATAATCCTTGAGCCCATCGGCGAAATGAAACGTCGCTTTGTCCGGCACGTCCTCGACGCCGTGCAAAAGCTCTTTGGCGCAGGACCAGCGGATTTCGACGCCGCCGAACAGATAAGCCTTCGACCGCGTCATCTTGAAGACGCGTTCCGCCTTGAAATGCGCCTTCGCTCCAAAGATTTCCGGATCGGGGTGGAAGCGCACCTTGGTGCCGCGACGGTTCGGCGCCTTGCCGGCGTCCTGCAGCTTGCCCTTCGGCTTGCCGCGCTCGAACGCCATCCAATAAAGCTTTTGCCCGCGCGCGACTTCGACTTCCATGCGATCCGACAAGGCATTGGCGACCGAAACGCCGACGCCGTGCAAGCCGCCTGACGTTTCGTAAACCTTCGAGTCGAATTTGCCGCCGGCATGCAGCGTGCACATGATCACTTCGAGCGCGGACTTTTTCGGAAATTTCGGATGCGGATCGACCGGAATGCCGCGGCCATTATCGGTGACGGTCAGGAAGCCATCGGCTTCGAGCTCGACCTCGATCCAGTCGGCGTGGCCGGCGAGCGCCTCGTCCATCGCGTTGTCGATGACCTCGGCGAACAGGTGATGCAGCGCCTTCTCGTCGGTGCCGCCGATATACATGCCGGGGCGGCGGCGGACTGGCTCGAGCCCTTCCAGGACTTCAATGTGGCGCGCGGTATAGGCTTGCTCGGCCGAGGAGCCGCGCGCCGGGGCTGCGGCACTGC
>JBAUCK010000115.1:0-10079 GCA_049677525.1 Xanthobacteraceae bacterium | reverse complement strand
GCGCAATCACATCCGGGCGGAGTTCTCCCTCTCCTTTGGGCTGCTTCACAAAATCCTTTTGGCTGCGTCACAACTTCAACCACTGTGCCGCGCACACCTAATGATCCATACGGCGTGTTGACCGCGTAAGCGCGGTGGTCCTGCGTCCCGGTGACAAAGCGGAAGGCGCCGCGTGTCGCTTGGAAGACGACGCTGCTCTTGGCGCCCGTCGGATCATAGACGAATTTATCGAGCAGAACCTCTGAGGTAGGCCCAACCGTCAAATTGGTTTTGTCGACAAACACCAAGTCCGCCTGCCCGATGTTTCCGGTGCGAATCGTCTCATTGGCATAGACCTCGCTGCCTGCCGCAAGCGTCTGCGAATTTCCTGCCGTGACGCCGTCGGCGTTCGGTTTTGCGGTGGCAGCCACGCCGATTCGGTCCTCGGCCCACGACACCGCAGAGTGCATGGCGACCAAACCCGCGATCAGCAGTCCGGGAGTCAATCTGCGAAACTTAGTCATGGCTCACCTCTGCAAACTCCCTGGCCGCTTGATCCGGCTTTTAGCGTCATCCATCGCTCGCAGCTCGATCAGTATCTGTAGGTCAGACCGGCCGTGTACTGATTTTGCGTAAAGCTTGAGAACAGCGCACTCGAGTGCTCGGTCGTGTATTGGTAATCGAGCGTCAGCAACAAATTTCGCCATATGTCATAGTTGAATGACGCGCCAACGAGCCAGCCTTGAGTTTCTGGAGCAAATCCGAAGTACCAGCCTTGGGTGTAGCCGCCCCGAGCGCCGATCGACCAATCATGTCCGAGAGCGTAAGTTGTCTGAAGCAGAGCCGTCGTCACCTTGGACGGCGTTCCCTGCGGAATCCCGGGCGCCAGCTGCGTCTGCACCCCCAGGGTCTGGTCGACCGATGCTATCCAAGTCCAGTACTGGGTCGGGAAATAATTGAGCCTGGCGCCGTATACGCCACTGCCGGTATTTGTGGGGAAACCGTTGGGCGAAACGAGCGGTATGCTCTGAGTACCGGAAACGTTGTTATTGGCGGTCTGCTGCTGCGCCTGATAGCCGCCATAGACTTCACCGCGGAAAAGACTCTGGGAATCGTCTTCTCCTAAACCGCCAATCACGCGGTAGCCGTTGGTGTCGAACACCGAATTGGCGAAACGCTGAAAGATGCCGTCGCCTTCGCCAAACACGTAGTACCCCGGAATGAAATGGTAGCCGACCCTTCCCTGAACCCAGATATCGGCGCCGTTAGTGGAGGTTGCAAACGGCGGCACGATCACGTTGGACTGGTCGTCGTACAAAATATAGAAGCCGGTCGCGCCGAGGCTGGCGAAGGCTTGGTCCCACGTTTTATTGATCGAACCTCCGGCGGTGAACTGATTGTAAGCAATGGGATTGACGGTGGGCGTCGTTCCAAACGGATTAAGGATGATCGGGATACTGCCGGGCGGGGCCCCAGCTGGACCAATGGCGTTGTTGTTGAAGTTAAGCGCGCTGTTGAAGAGCGACGTTTCTCGCGTGTAGTTGAAGAACGAATTCAACGCCCAATCGGGCAACGGTTGGTAGGTATTGGACAGGCCCGCAGTGGCGGCAATCGTATTGGTGTTGAAAAACTGACCATCCATGACCCCGTAAACCGTGGTCTTGGAGATTCCACCATCATAGTAGCCGACTATTCGCGGGGAGACCCGTAAATTCCAGCCATTATTTTCTTCGCCGGCCAATTGATTGGCGTTGGTATTGTAAACTGCGCCGAGAAAAATCTCCGGCGAGAACATCCAGCCGCCTAGCGCTAGGCCCTCTTTGTATTCACCAGCCGGAGAAATCCCCTGGCCGCCGGATGAACCGCTCCCTTGGCCGCTGGATCCTCCTTGGCTACCATATGAAGCGTACTGGGCAAAAGACGGCGCGACCGTACCCATGAGTAATCCCATGGATAAAGTGACAAGCCATACGGGCAACTTTGTCCGCATTCCCCCGCACCCCGCACACCGCAGCATCGTCCAGTGCCCCCTCGTGGTTACTGAGCGACCTAACGGAACATTCTCAGTCGCGGCTGCAAAAGTCCAGGGATTGCGGGTCGTTTTGACAGCGGTTTGCGGAAGTTGTTCCTATTTTGCCACAGATGTGCGGTTTTGGCGCCCTATCCTGGCCTTACTGCAATCTGTGACCCCTCCTTTTTGCAATCCGCCGTCCACTCGGTAACATTAGCCGACAGGCCTCGAAATAACGGCGACCCATGACGGCAGCGCGCGGCACGCGATTGATCTACCTTGCATTTGTGTCCGCGCTGATCGGGGGGGCCATCCTGCTCCGCCATGAGGATCCCTTTTTTGTCCGGGCCTTACGGCTGATCGCGTTTGATCATTTTGAGCGCCTAGACCCTCCGGAGTACGACCCCAAGCTGCCGATCCGGATCGTCGATATCGACGAAGCGTCCCTCGCTAAGATCGGTCAGTGGCCATGGCCGCGGACCACGGTGCGCGATCTATTGGCGGAATTGGCCTCCAAGGGCGCCGCCGTTATCGCTTTCGACGTTTTATTTGCCGAACCGGATCGCACTTCGCTCGAGGCGATCGTGAAACAGCTGCCGGCATCGGAAGCCGCTGCCGTAACCGCCGCGATGGCGGGACGGCCGAGCAATGACCAGCAATTTGCCGACGAGATCAGGAAGACGCCCAGTGTTCTATCGATCGTCCTGGGACAAGGCCCAGCAACCACTTTGGCCGCAAAAGCTGGATTCGCCTCTGCGGGCGACGATCCGCGGCCGTTCTTGCAGGAATTCACTTCGGCTACCCCAAACCTGCCTCAGTTCGAGGAAGCGGCCCACGGCATCGGTGCCTTCAACTGGGTTGCCGACCGTGATCAGATTGTTCGCCGTGTCTCGCTGATGTTCCGGCTCAATGACTCTTTCGTGCCGTCGCTGGCAGCGGAAGCCCTGCGCGTCGCCCAGGGCGCCTCAACCTTCCTGCTGAAGGCATCAAACGCGAGTGGCGAGACGGCTTTTGGACAATCCACCGGCCTCAATCATATCCGCATTGGCGACATCACCGTTCCCACCGATGATGCGGGAGGGGTCTATCTCAAATTTCGCCATTACAACAAGGCAGAGTACATTCCCGCCTGGAAGGTATTGGCCGGGGATGTTGCGCAAGACGACATTGAGGGACGGATCATTCTGGTCGGCACCAGCGCTCCTGGCTTGCTTGACTTGCGGGCAACCCCGGTCGATGCCGCAGTGCCCGGGATCGATATTCACGCCCAGGTGCTCGAGCATTTTTTGAACGGCACGTTTCTGGAGCGTCCGGATTACGCTGCGGCGCTCGAAGAATTCGTGATCCTTGCGCTTGGGATAATGCTGGCTGTGTTTCTGCCGCGGGTCTCAGCAAAGGGCTCCGGCGTCATTGGTTTGCTTACTATCGCCTTGGTCCTGCTGGGCGGATGGGCCGCCTTTCGCTATGGCAACATCTTTCTCGATCCATCGTATCCGGCCCTTGTCCTCGGCATCATGACAGCGTGCATTACCATGTACACCTACAACACCGCAGAGGTACAGCGCGCCCAAATCCGCAGCGCCTTCGGCCAGTACCTTGCTCCCGCGCTGGTCGAGCAGTTGGCGAATTCCCCGGAAAAGCTCGTTCTTGGTGGGGAACAGCGCAATATGAGCATCTTGTTCAGCGACGTACGGGGTTTCACCGCAATCTCGGAGTCCTATAAGGACGACCCGCAGGGCCTCACCTCGCTGATGAACCGACTACTTACCCCGCTCACCAACACGATCGTCGATCACGACGGCACCGTCGACAAGTACATTGGCGATGCGGTCATGGCGTTCTGGAACGCGCCGCTTGATGTTCCGCACCATGAGCACAGCGCGTGCGCGGCCGCGTTGGCAATGTTGGACAGCCTGCAGGTGCTCAATCAGGAGCGTCAGGAAGAGGCCGCGAGCGCCGGACAGCCGTTCCTGCCGTTTCGCATCGGCATCGGCATAAACACCGGTCAATGCGTTGTCGGCAATCTCGGCTCCCACCTGCGGTTCAACTATTCGGTTCTTGGCGACCCGGTCAACGTCGCCTCACGCCTCGAAGGTCAGACGAAATATTACGGCGTTCCGGTCATCCTCGGATCGAGGACCGGCGCAAAGGCCAAGGAAAAATTTGCCATTCTCGAGCTTGATCTCATTGCGGTGAAGGGGAAAACCGAACCAGAAACCATATACGCGCTGCTCGGCCGCGACGAGGTTGCCGGTGATGTCGGTTTTCAAGAATTACGCAAGCTCTATTCGACGATGCTGTACTGTTATCGGAGCCGTGATTGGGAAGGCGCGCTGGAGGCCGTCGAGTTATGTCGATCCAGTGAGAATAAATTTGGGCTTGGGGCGCTGTTCGATTTGTACCGCACGCGCATAGAGGGTTTCCAAGCAAGCGCTCCACCGGCGGATTGGGCGGGCGTGTTCGTTGCGGAGACGAAGTAAAGCAATTTAGGACCGAATACTTTTAGCCAGGCGCAGGCTGATTAAAGCCGATTAAAAGTATCGTTCAGGAACTTTGATCACATCGCCCGGTAAGATCGGAACCGTTGTAGAAATCGGATAGTCGTGCATGGTGGTCTCGCCACGCCGCTGGATTTGAACAGTCGTGCGGTTCGCCCGATAGGTAGGACCGCCAGCGACGGCAAGGGCGGTTAGCACGTTAAGGCCGCTCTGGTAGGGATATTCACCTGGCTTCGTGACCTCGCCCATAATGTAATAGGGCTGCAGCGTCGCAATCGTCACAGTGACCTTTGGGTCTTTAAGGTATTCACTGCGGAATTTCTTCGTCAGCGCTTGCTCGAATTCACCCTGCGTCAGGCCTTGTGCCGTAATGGTTCCCGCCAGCGGCAATGAGATTTGGCCACTTTGATCGAGCTGGTAGTCACCGCTGAGCTTGTCCTCTCCATAGACGGTGATTCTGACTTTGTCGCCCGGTTGAAGCTTTGCGGGCGCGGTCGCGGCGGCCGCCACTGATTTTTGCTCAGCCTCACTGAGCGAGTTGGAAGCGCAGCCAGAAATCACCAGGGCCACAGCGAACGCGGCGCTGCAGAGGACGAACCTATACATTCAACCCATCCTCACACCACCAATGGGCGAGATATGCCTCGATGTGCGCCACCAATCAATACGCTACATCAGCGCATAGACTGTCGCGTGTAAGGAAATGCTCGCGCGCTCCGCTGCGGGACGAATATGTCCCGCTCATTGTTGAACATTGAGAAGCGGTCGCCGCCGAGATTGATTTTAAGCGGCATTGGCTTGGCGAGCAAGTACGGCTGAGTTTCGGTTTTGGTGCGCTTCCAGAGCGGCACGTAACGCTGGGAGCTGCTTGTGAGCCTTCAGTCGTCGAAAGCCTTTGACTGCTCCCTGCATAGCGGCTGCGGTCCAGCGCATCGCCATTGAGGCCGAGCGCCATCGCTTTACATTTCGGCAGACCCGCCACACCGTGCTCATGACATTCTCGATGATGTTGCTTCAGGCGAGCGAGCGCCGCAGCTCCTTCGGCAATCCAAGCCGCGTGATGGTGAGGATTTCGTCGATGCCTGCCAGGATCGAGCCGGCAACCCCGACCAGTCTCGTTCAAGACGAGGTTTCGAAGCAGCAACACCGATCGGGACAATTCCTGCGGACCGCCGAGATGCGCAGCCAAATTCGTCTTGCAACAGCTGGGATCTACCTCAACCGCGAATGCCAAGGGTACCGGAAGGCGTCTTGATTTTAACTTCGCCCTTATTTTGCGGGCCCGTGACGAACCGGAAAGCGCCGCGCGAAGCCTCAATGGCAACGCCACCTGTTCCCTTGTTTGGATCATACACAAATTTATCGAGTTTGACGCTTGACCCCGGTCCCACCGTAAGATCGCTGTTGTCAAGAAACCGCATTCCCGCCTGGCCGGCATTTCCGGTCTTAACCGTCTCGCTCGCGTGAACGCTGCTGCCAGGCGCAAGCAGACCCCCGATGCTGCCTGACGCTTCGGGCCTTACCGAATTGGCCGTCCCAATTCTCTCCTGGGCGATCGAAGCGGTTGATTGCAACGCCAGCAATAATACCGACAACGCCACCGCTGGCACCAAACTGCGGTTCATGGCCTGTTTGACCTAAGTTTCGAGTTTATTCTTAAAGGTCAAGGATTTACTTCTAATGCCCGTTTGTCAAGAGGTTCAATCTTAATTCCGCCTTTATTCGCGTTTTGCACCCCCCCTAACTGGCGGTTGCAGCGGCCGCGGTAGTGTTGTGAAGGGGGCGCGAGGGGTCTTCGCAGTCAGAACCGACCTTGGCGCAACGTGCCGCATTCGTGCGGCCACGAATTGGAAATTGAATCAGGCAGATACGGATTACCCCGCTGAAGATCAGGCGGGCAGTCCCCGGCGCTTGCATCGCGTCAGCCTCCGCGCCCGCCGCGTTATTCGGTGGCCTTCTTCATCCAGTTCCACGCGTCGCCGATCTGCAGTTCCAATTTCGAACGTGATGCCGTCCAACCTAATTTATTCTGGGCCAATTTTGCCGATCCGATCAGAACCGGCGGATCGCCTTCACGGCGGGCTGCGAACTCGACCTTTATCTGTCTGCCGCATGTCGCTTCCGCCGCTCGTACCACCTCCTTTACGGAATAACCCCGGGCGTTGGCGAGATTGCACGCGCAGCTTTCGTTCCCGGCCAAAAGGTAGTCGAGAGCGCGAGTATGACCGTCCGCGATGTCGCTGACATGAACATAATCGCGAATACAGGTTCCATCCGGCGTGTCATAATCGCCTCCGAAAATTTGCACGGCCGTTCCGTAGCGAGCGGCGGCCAGCACCAAGGGAATTAGATGTGTCTCCGGATCATGTCCTTCGCCGATCTCGCCGTCCGGGTCAGCGCCGGCGGCGTTGAAATAGCGCAACGCTACGGATCGCAATCCATGCGCGGCGTCCACTTCTTTGAGCATTCGCTCGACGATGAGCTTGGTATGGCCGTATGGATTGATCGGATCTTGTCGCTGATCTTCCGAAATAGGCAAACGCTGCGGCAGGCCATATGTGGCACACGTCGACGAGAAAATCACCGGTAGTGGTCTATAAGCGACGAGCGCGCGCAACAGTGCGGCGCTGCCGCCAACATTATTTTGATAATAGCGAAGCGGGTCCGCGACGGATTCTCCGACATACGCGTAGGCGGCGAAGTGCATCACCGCGGCCGGCCGGTGCCGTTCAAGCACATCGTGAAGTCGCACTACGTCGCTTATATCGCCTTTCTCGAGCGGCCCCCACTTTACCGCCCAATCGTGTCCACGCGACAGGTTGTCATAGACAATCGGCTCGTGCCCCTTCTTAGCCAATGCTTTGCAGGCGTGGCTGCCGACATATCCTGCACCCCCAGCGACTAGAATCTTCAAGCGGAACGTCCCAAGATTTGTATTGTTCTATGGATAAAAATGTTCCGCCCACCTCGCCTTTCCAAGGCACCGTCAGCCCGGCTTCAGGCGGCTTCAATAATTTCCGAATTTAGCATCACCCGCACCTTCCGCCCGAGCAGATCCAAGAGGATGGCAACGCGCTCACGTGCGTTCATGCCTTCATAAAGGCCATGACAGTCGCCAAACGCGCCGCCAACGACGCGAATTTTGTCTCCCGGCAGGAACCGTGGCCGACGATCAAGTCGAACAAAGCCTTCGGCATCTTCTCGGCCCTTTATCGCATCGATAACCGCCTGTGCGACCGGAACGGGCCGGTCGCCGTCGCGGACAAGCCGGGCGACACCGATAGTGGAATCGATCGAAAGCCAACGCTGCTTGGCCATATCGACCGCGACGAAGAGGTATCCGGGGAAAAGCGGCGCCGCGATCTGTTCGATGCGCCGGGCATGCCGACGCTGCTTCAGATACCGGGGCAGATAGATGCTGAAATTCTGGCGCCGCAGATGCTCAGACGCTTTGGCCTCGGAATGCGGGCGAGTTTGTGCAACATACCAGTGTGAGTCAGAATCCGCACTCATGATCAGACTTGCAATCCCTCTTCCCAATTGCGGCCGACTTCGCCGATCGGCCGCCGGCCTCGACCGCGCTTGAACGCAAAACGCGTATCGCGACTTTGGCCTCGGCGTCAAGTCTCTTTAGGTCCTGTTAGCCAGTTAACATATTGATCTTGCGTATGAAACAAGACCGGTGATTAATCATGAGCGGGCGACAAAACTGGTAAATTTCGATATCCGCAGCTGATCTTTCAACCCGCGCTACGTTACCGCTAGAGTTGAGTAAAATGACCGCGAGAAAAGCTCGTATTCCTTCATGACAAGGATCTTCTTCCTCAATCGATTTTTTTTGCCTGATCAGTCTGCCACCAGCATCCTCGTCGGCGATCTCGCAACGCACCTGGTTGAATGTGGTCACGACGTCCATGTCATCACCAGCCAGCAGCTTTACGACGCGCCGCATGCACGCCTGCCCACCGAGGAGCTTTTCCGGGGAGTCCACGTCCGCCGCCTGACGACCACCCGTTTCGGCCGGACCAATTTGCCGGGCCGCGCCGTCGACTATCTGTCGTTTTATGCATCGGCCGGCCGTTCGCTCGCTGCCGCCGCGCAGCCCGACGACCTCATTGTTGCCATGACCGATCCACCGCTGATTTCAGTTGTCGCAATGCACATGGCCTTGCGTCGCCGCGCTCATCTGGTCAATTGGTTGCAGGACATCTATCCCGAAGTCGCCGTCGAATTGGGCGTACCGTTCCTCAAAGGTCCGATTCTTCGATTTATCACCATTTTGCGCGATCGCAGCCTGCAGGCCGCTGCCGCTAACGTCGTCGTCGGCCGTCATATGGCCGACAAGGTCGCAGCGAGGGGCGTCGCGACCGATCGCATCCAGGTCATTCCAAACTGGACCGCGGACGACGCCGTTTACTCCGTCGATCCGTGGGACAATCCTTTGCGTCGCAAGTGGCAGCTCGAAGACAAGTTCGTCGTTGGCTATTCGGGAAATCTCGGACGGGCGCATGAATACGACACCGTTCTGGCCGCCGCCGAACAACTGAAGGATAACAGACAGATCGTCTTTTTGTGCATCGGCGGCGGCCACCTGATGAGTGGGCTCGCCGAGCGCATCAAGGAGCGCGGTCTGGGCAATTTTCAATTCATGGGCTACCAGGATGAGTCAGTCCTGAAGTTCTCGCTTTCCGCACCTGATGTGCATTGGATTTCGGTCAGGCCCGAAGTCGAGGGCCTCGTCGTGCCGAGCAAATTTTACGCGATTGCCGCCGCTGGCCGGCCTATGATCGCCATTTGCGCCAAAGATGGCGAGATTGCCCGCATGGTTGAAGAAAACCAATGTGGCGTTGTCATCGAGCCAGGAAATCCCGCGCAATTGGTCGACTGGATATTGCATCTGTCCAAAGATGCAAAACTACGCGCCGCCATGGGACAGAATGCTCGAATGATGCTCGAGGCCCAATTTTCACGCCGACAGGCATTGACGCGCTGGCAAACTTTTCTCGAACACGTCGGAGAGAAATCCTAGCAAGTTGGCATCAACGCGAGCCTATCCATCGGCAGCGCCGTCCCTTGGTTCATCGTCTTCAATGCGATCCGTTTCGTCGTGGCTCCAATTCGAGGCAATAGCTAACCACTTCGCAGGTTTCGCCGTATTGCGATCTCTCGCCAGCGCAGCCAGACGGCGACGATCAGCAGGCTTCGGGGTGATGGATATTCCGGTTCGCATGCGCCAGACTCGCACAGGTCGAGCCTGTCGGGAATCCCATCTGCGGAAGGCCGCTAAGGGGCTACGTGACCGCTGAAAATAGCTACCCCCATTCGGGTCGGTGTGTTCACGTAAACGGGCATTTCTTTCGTGGGAACGACTGTCGCCAGCCTTTCCGCAAACGCACAATAGGTGTATTTTGCCGAATTAGTTAGAGGATTTCATGCGCGCCAGTTCTTTTCTTGTTGCAGTAATGCTCTTCGAAGCGAGCACAGCTTACGCTGCCGAGCCTATGGCGCCGCGCGATATCAAGGCGGCGTTTTTCAACGGACAACCATTTAGTGCTGCCTCGCCCGCCGGCACAAAATTCAAAATGACTTTC
>JBAUCK010000114.1:0-5795 GCA_049677525.1 Xanthobacteraceae bacterium | reverse complement strand
CGCGCAGAAGCGCGACGGTGCCGGCTTCCAGCACGCCGGCGCGGATGCGTTCCAGCACATATTGCCGGGTCTGCCGCTCCAGCACGATGCTGTCGACGCCGTTGCGATGCAGGATATGTGACAACAGCAGGCCGGCCGGACCGCCGCCGATAATAGCCACTTGGGTTCGGGTCGCTGCGGTCATTGTCAAAAACGGCCGGATCGGCGGGGCAGAGGACCCCTAACAAAGGCGCAATCGTGCGATTAGGCAAGGCGGCCGCGTGGCGGCCCCGCCATCGCGCCGGTGCAGGCTTGAATAGAAGGCTTGATCCTTGCCGCCGGTCTCGCGATATAAGGCGCGCCGGCAATGGGATCATTTGCATGTTCGAATCTTTCAAAAAATTCATCTCCGATTTTGTCGACGGCGGGAAGCATCCGAGCCGGTTCGCCGCCGACGATTACCGCCTCGCTGCGGCGGCGCTCTTGGTGCATGCCGCCGCCATCGACGGCGACGTGTCGCAGAGCGAGGGCGACAAGCTCCGTGCCGTGCTGAAGAAGGATTTTGCCCTCGACGACGCCGCGACCGCGGAATTGATCGACAAAGCCACCGCGGTCGAGCGCGAGTCCGTCGACCTTTATCACTTCACCCACCAGCTCAACCGGTCGCTGAATGAGGCGGGCCGCGCCCGCATCATCGCGATGATGTGGGAGATCGTCTATGCCGACGGAAGGCGCGACGAGCTCGAGGACAATCTGGTGTGGCGCGCCGCCGATCTTCTCGGCGTGTCGCCGCGCGAGCGCATCGAATCGCGCCGCCAGATCGGCGGCGAAGATGCTGAGGGTTCGGCAGCGGGCGAGGACGAGGAGAGGAGCGGCGCATGAAGCCTGTCACGCTGATCACGGGCGCTTCCACCGGCATCGGCACGGAACTGGCGCGGGTCTTTGCCGCGCACGGGCATGAACTCGTGTTGGTGGCTCGCCGCGCCGACCGGCTCAATGCGCTCGCCGACGACATCGCCAAAGCCGGGCGGCCGCGCCCGCAGGTGCTGGCGTCCGATCTCGAACAGCGCGATGCCGTGGCCAAGATTGCCGCGCAGCTACAGCTCCTCGAACTCGAGCCGAATTTCGTCGTCAACAATGCCGGCTTCGGCCTGATGGGCGATGCTGCGGCGCTGGATCGTGACGAGCAGCTTGGCATGATCGATCTCAATGTGCGTGCGCTCACCGAATTGTCGCTGACGTTTGCCGACAGTCTTTCGCGCCATCGCGGCGGTCTGCTCAATGTCGCTTCGATCGCGGCCTTTCTCCCCGGACCCGGCATGGCGGTCTATTACGCCACCAAAGCCTATGTGCTGTCCTTCACCGAAGCCCTGCATCAGGAATGGGCCGGCCGCGGCATCAAAGTGAGTGCGCTCTGTCCGGGACCGGTGCCGACCGAATTCCAGGCGCGGGCGAGTATGGAACTGCCGGGCGCCGCCAAGATGATCGAATTGCCGCCGGATCGCGTCGCCCAGATCGGCTATGACGGGCTCATGCGCGGCCAGCGCGTGGTTGTGGCCGGCTTGGGCAACAAGCTTGCGGCGTCGTTCATGCGCTTTGCCCCCCATGCGCTGCTGTTGCGCGCCGTCGATCAGCGCACCGGTGCCGGCAAAGACCGCTGACTTTCGTAATCCTGCCGTGCCGGGAAAGCATTGATTTCATTCGCGAACACGCTAGGTGTAAGAAAAACGTGTTCGCTTGGAGCATGATCCGGAAAGTGGTTACCGATTTTCCGAAAAGATCATGCTCAGCCAATCAAACCATGCAACAGCAGATTCTTATCGTCCTCCACCAGGAGCACTCGACACCCGGCCGCATCGGATGCGCCCTGCAACGGCTAGGATACCGGCTCGACGTGCGCCGCCCGCGTTTCGGTGAGCCGCTGCCGAAGACCATGGCCGACCATGCCGGCGCCATCGTTTTCGGCGGCCCGATGAGCGCCAATGACGAAGACGAATTCATCCGCACCGAGATCGATTGGATCGCGGTGCCGATGAAGGAGAACAAGCCATTCCTCGGCATCTGCCTCGGCGCCCAGATGTGCGCGCGGCAACTCGGCGGCAAAGTGTTCAAGCATCCCAACGGCCATGCCGAGATCGGCTATTACCCGATCCATCCCACCGCGGCCGGGCTCACTGTCGTCGAGACCTGGCCGGAATGCGTCTATCAGTGGCATCGCGAGGGTTTCGACGTGCCGCCCGGCGCCGAGCTTTTGGCGGAGGGCGATACGTTCGAAGTGCAGGCGATCCGGTCCGGGCGCGCTTACGCGCTGCAATTCCATCCCGACGTCACGCACGCCATGATGCACAAATGGACCACGCGCGGGCACGACCGCATGGAGCTGCCCGGCGCGAAGCCGCGCCACACCCATTTCGCCGACCGCGCCGTCTACGATTATTCCGCGCGCGCCTGGCTCAGCGTCTTTTTGGAGCGCTGGCTCGCCGCGGCCTGATCTGGCATTTGCGGCAAAAAAGCACCCCCGCTATTCAAGCATTTCGGAAACCGTCATAGTTCCAGCCGGGGGCGTTATGCATTCACCTGATCTGGAGGGCCGCGTTTCGCGGGATGCGGCGATATCGCCGCTGGCATCGGTTCTTGATCCGCTGTCATGCGGAGTTGCAGAAGGACTATGGCGGTGCGCTCGCCGACTACATTCCCGAGCTGAAAAAGGCCAATCCGAACCATTTCGGCGTCAGCCTGGCGACCATCGATGGCCATGTCTACGAGGTCGGCGACAGCGGCGTTCTTTTCACCATCCAGTCGATCTCCAAGGCTTTCGTCTTCGCACTCGCGTTGGAGCTGCTCGGCGCCGAGAAAGTCGAGGCTGTGATCGGCGTCGAACCGAGCGGCGATGCGTTCAACTCGATCCGGTTGCGGCCCGACAACCGGCCGTTCAATCCGATGGTCAATTCCGGGGCCATCGCCTGTTCCGGTCTGATCCATCAGGCCAAGGGCAGCGATGCGTTCGAATGCATCCGCGCGGCGCTTGGCAGCTTCGCCGGCCGCGAACTCGGCGTCGACGAGCAGGTCTTCGCTTCCGAGCGCGAGACCGGAGACCGCAATCGCGCCATCGCTTATTTGCTGCGCAATTACGCGGTCATCGAAGGTGACGTCAGCGCGGTTCTCGATGTTTATTTCCGCCAGTGCTCCGTACTGGTGACCTCGCGCGATCTCGCCATCATGGCGGCGACGCTTGCGAACAACGGCGTCAATCCGATCACCGGGGCGCAGGTCATGTCGCCCTATACCGTGGCGCGGACACTATCGATCATGACCAGTTCGGGCATGTACGATTATGCCGGGGAATGGGTTTATCGCGTCGGCATGCCGGCCAAGAGCGGGGTTGGCGCATCGTCGCCGCGCTGCCCGCCCAGCTCGGTCTCGGGACTTATTCGCCGCTGCTCGACACCCACGGTAACAGCGTGCGCGGCTTGAAGATCTGCGAGGCGCTGTCGACCCATTTCGGCCTGCATATGCTCAACCGCTCCGGCGATGTGCGCACCTCGATCATCGCCGACTACGACATCGGCGGCATCGCCTCGCGCCGGAGCCGCAAGCCGCGCGATCAACAGATTCTCGAAGAGCGCCATGAGGATGTGCGTGTCATCGAGCTGGTCGGCGCATTGACATTCGCAACCATCGACTATGTGTCGCGGCAGCTTGGCGAGCGGCCGTCGCAAATCCTCATTCTCGATTTTCGCCGCGTCGCTTCGATTACGCACGCCGCTGGCATATTGCTGGCGGACAATTTGCTCTCCGCCTCGGCTACGACCACGACGCTGCTCGCCGGCATCGAGCCGAAATCCGCAATCTGGACCGCGATCAACCCGCTCATTGCCGATATCCCGAAAGTACGGATGTTCGCGCTGCTCGACGAAGCGATAGAATGGGCCGAGGATCAGATCATCTTTCGTTACGGCGGTTATATCGGAGCGGCCAATGCCGCTCATATCAAGGAGCAGGCGCTGTTGGCGGGGCTGTCCGACCAAGAACTCGCCGATCTGACCGCTCGGCACGGCACGAGCCTATAGCGCCGGGCAGCGTATCATCGCGGCCGGCGAACCGGCATCGTCGCTGTTTTTTCTGTAAAGCGGCATGGTGAGCGTCAAATTGCCGAGCGGCGTCCGCCTCGCAGGCCTCGACGAAGGCATGGCCTTCGGCGAGATGACGCTGCTCGATGAGCCGCGAACCGCCGATGTCTCGGCCGATACCAATGTCCTCTGCCTGGAATTGCCGATTGCGGAATTCAATCGCTTCCGCAACCAGCATCCGCAGATCGCCGAGCGCATCGCGCGCAATCTCGCGGCGATCCTCGCCAAGCGTCTTATTCTGGCCAATGCCAAGATCGATCTGCTCAGCGCCTATTGAGCTCTACTTCCAACTTGCGGCGAGCTGCTGCGCGAAATAGGCGACGGTCTTGGTATAGACCTGTGACGCGTTCCACTGCAGCAGCACCTGGAAATTGGCGGTGCCTTCGCCCCAGGGCTGGCCGCGCTGCCAGCCATAGCCTTTCAGATAATTGGCGGTCGAGGCGAGCACGTCGGGGACGCTGCGAATGAGATCGCGGCGGCCATTGCCGTCGTAATCGACGGCATATTTCAGATAGGACGACGGCAGAAACTGCGTTTGGCCGATCTCGCCGGCCCAGGCGCCGTGCATGTCGGCCGGCGACATGTCGCCGCGATCGATGATCTGCAGCGCCGCGATCGTCTCGCTGCGGAACTTGTCAGGCCGGCGGCAGTCATAGGCCAAGGTCGCCAGCGAGCGGATGGTCGGGAATTTTCCCGGATTGGTGCCGAAGTCGGTTTCCAGTCCCCAGATGGCGACGATCACCGGACCCGGCACGCCGAATTGGTCTTCGATCTTGTTGAAAATCGAGCCGTACTGAATGAGCATATTGCGCCCGCGCGCGAGCCGCGGCGGCACCATGCGGCCGGAGAACTGCTCAAAACTCTGCTTGAACACGCCCTGAGCATGGTCGCGGGCGATGATGGTGGGGTCGTAGGTGACGTTGGCAAGCGCCGCCTGAATCGTGCGTTGCGACACGCCGGCGGCGGCGGCATCCTGCTTGAGGCCTTGCAGCCAGGCGCCGAAATCGCCGCCGCAAGCCGCCGCAGCATGGGCTGGTAACGGGATAATGCCGAGCGCGAGGACGAGCCATATCACGCGGCAAATCGCGCGAAGTGTCAGCAATCGCATACTTTCTCCTGCCCTGTCGCCCGCAATCACCCAGCTACGAATATGCAGCAGTCGGACGGCCGCTGCAAAGGTCACCACACCGGCCCTTCCTGCGGAACCCGCTCGGTCGGTTTGAGATGTTGCCTGATCGGCAAATGTGGCGCGGCGATGCCAAAGCCCAGATGGGGCCAAACCCGCTCCCCACACCGGGTCTTACTTACTTCAAGTCGGCGAATATGTGATGCAGAGGCTTTCTATCATCGGGCATCGACACGTCGTGGTCGAGAATGGTGTTGGTAATTTCCACCCCGAGTGAGCGATAGCTCTCGAACTGCGATTCGGAAAACCACTGATCAGCGGTGTCTTCGTGGGGGAACGTGTCATGTGCGGTTGCATAGCTGACAATCCCGGCGCCTTCGGTGCCGTGATAGGCCGGCTTGATATAGAGCACGTGTCCATTGGTGCACTCGGCGCCGTCGGCGCTCCGGTAGTCGATGATGCCGATGGCGTGATACGGAATATCTTTAGCGGCGTTGGCCGAACGGTTGCTCAACTTGTCCAGGCCGTCGAAGACGATCCTGATGCCGAGGTCGATATAG
>JBAUCK010000113.1:0-6512 GCA_049677525.1 Xanthobacteraceae bacterium | reverse complement strand
ATTCGAAGCCCCACGGACCTGATGGCTCCCAGTGCCATGTGTGGACGGCTCCACGTTGGCAAGAAGAATCTTCACGTCGCAGGCTTGGTCGGTGCAGCCATGTGTTCGGCCTGTTGATGCGGTTCACATGACCGCTGGCCATAATGCCCTCCGCGGATCAGGTCCCGGTCAAAAGCCCGCATTCGACAATGCCATGGCACATGTGGGGCTAAGGCGCTTGGTCGCTCATTAATCGCCGGTCTTATGTTTTTTTTGGTCTTTGCTTTGAGTGCAATTTCGACCGGCCGCCGAATCGCTTCTGAGTGCTTCCATAAACTGTCGCCCTTATGGCAGGCTTGGGATCTTCAGGCACGGATGCATTCAGCGCCCGCGGAATGCAACGGGAATGGACGCTGTGCTACATCGAGGGCTCCGCGCGCCCCGTCCCGGTGCACCACCGAGCCTAGAAGGCTCAATGAATCCAGGACCCTCCTCATTAGCGGATAAGACTAGGGCTCATGCCAAGTCTACCGCTGACAAATCCCCTCGCTGTGTGATAGCCGTCACATTTAGCAGTTTTCCGGTTCTGGCAACCTGTACGTGTCCGGTGCCGGGAGCGGCGGCACTGTCGTCGACAACGTTAAGCCAGAGAGCGGTACGGTTAAGATGCGAGGATCACAGACCATGAAGCTTGCGCTCAAGCGCGCGATTGCCACCATTCTTCTGTTAGTGATCTTTGCTGCGCCAGTGGCGGCTGGGCCGCTCGAAGATGCCGCTGCTGCATATGGCAAAGGCGACTATTCAACTGCGCTGCGGCTTCTTCGTCCATTAGCAGACCAAGGCCTGGCCAAAGCCCAGACCCTGCTCGGAGTGATATACGCCCGCGGTCAGGGCGTGCCGCAGAACTACGTCGAGGCAATGAAGTGGTATCGGCTCGCCGCTGACCAAGGCGACGCTGCCGCCCAGACAGCTCTTGGGGCGATCTACGCCAACGGTCTCGGCGTCCCGCAGGACCAAGCCAAGGCAACGGAATGGTTTCGCAAGGCTGCGGATCAAGGCTACGCTAATGCGCAGAACGATGTCGGCACCATGTACGATAGAGGAGAGGGTGTGCCGCAAAATTATGCGGAAGCCATGAAATGGTACCGTCGCGCTGCCGATCAGGGCTACGCCAACGCTCAGAACAATCTCGCCATTATGTACAACAACGGCCACGGCGTGCCGCAAGACTACGCGGAAGGGTTAAGGTGGTCTCGGCTCGCGGCTGAACAAGGCTTCGCGGCTGCTCAGTATTTGCTTGCATCCGCCTATGCAAACGGTCAGGGCATGCCGCAGAACTATGCCGAGGCGGCGAAGTGGGCTCGCCTGGCTGCAGACCAAGGTTTCGCAATTGCTCAGTATTACCTCGGGCTCGCATACGGCAATGGTCAGGGCGTTTCTCAGGACTTTGTGCAATCTTATATGTGGTTCGAATTGTCGGCGGGGCGTAGCTATAAGGATGCAGTACTGGGTCGCGACGCTGCGGCAAAACAGATGACCGACGCGCAGATCGAAGAGGCACAGAAGCTCGCACGCGACTGGAAGCCAACGACAAAGCCACCTAGCCTTCTCCTGCAGTAATTAAGACCTGGTGGGAGACGGCTGTTTAGAAGTTACAGGAGCAGTGATCGCGAGTATTTGCTGCTACCTCGCGTGGCACGTTACGCCACCTTCGGTGATTGCAGCAACCGGTCAAGGTCCCGCTTCAATCGTTCCAACACCTCCTCCCGCTCCGTGATCTCGTCGCTGCAGGCAGCATCCTTGCCGCGTCCATCGTTTGACCAGCCTTCATCGGCTTGAAACGGCGGACGGGGGCGGTGATCGCTCGCCGCTACAAGTGCGCTCTGCAAATCGTCGATGAGTTCATCGCCCGCACCAAGGGACCTATCCTGTTTTTGATCGTCGCGCCATTCTTGTCGGCGTCGGTCGCCGATCCCGTCGGCCTCACGGGGATCGACGCCGAGCCGCTGGTGTTCACGCTTGCTGATTTTGTCTGTAAGCCGGGAGGCATGACCGCTGCGGCGTGGGTTGTCCGGCCGCTCGTTTTTGCGACCTGCGCCGAAATCCGTTGCGGCCGGTATACTTGAGCGCTGTAAGTAGTGAGTGAGCCCGTCCAGTTGCTGGACAAATTTATCATCGGCCAACTCATGCTGAGGTCGATCGTCGCCCCAGTCGAAATCCTGGCGATCAACGGCGATCCGCTGGCGTCGCGCAACGGAATTTCTGATCACGACACGTAACAGGAAGCCGGCCACGACCAACCCAAGTGCGGCAACAGGGAAGATTGAGATGGGCGTCGATGTAAGAGACGCCATCATCCCGGCATTCGCAAACGAGGCATCGCCTTGCGCAGTGCTCTCTGCACCGTCGGACGCTCGAGCGTCCACTGTGGGTTGGTTGGATTCCGGTCGGGCCTCACTCGGAGGCGCAGCGGGCTGCTCCGTCTTAACCGTAGAAGCGGGGGGATCAGGCCACACTGGACGAGCAACAGGCGCGGGTGCAGCTTCCTGATCGCTCGTCTGCGACGACTGGCTGGGTTGCGCAGCGGGTGCCTCGGCAATTGATGACGCGGGACTTCCTTTCCGCGCGCCTTGCTGGACAGGTTGGTCCGTTATGGTGCCTCTCAAAGGTGCGCGCTGCGGCTCTAGGGATGGCACGGGCGGAGCTGTACTGTCACCGGAGCTTGTTGGCGTCGAAGCGCCTGCTGAGTCAGTCGCAGGCTTAATTAACGGCGCGGTGCTTCCTTTCTGCGCGCTTTTTTGAAGTTCGCCCGTTGTCGCGTTGCTCTTAGACGCACGCTGTGGCTTGACGGGCGGCAGGGGCGGAGCAGCGCCGTCGCCAGGGCTTATTGACATCGGTGCGCTTGGTGAGTCTGTTGCAGGCTTTCTCAATGCAGCGGTGGGTGTGGTCGCCGCCGAGTCGGACGTAGCCTGGGCGGCTGCGTGTTGCTCTGGCTGATCCGACGCGCGTATGTACCAACACTTGCGCTGTTTCGCCCGATCCATGTGATAGTACCAGCGGCTCCCGTCCGGCACGGGAGAATTCGGTGCAGTAAGACAAGCATCCGCGCGTGCGGTATTCGTCGGCACTCCGAGGCCCATGCCCCAGACGAGAAGCGTGGCAACGAGCGCGATCGATGCCATCGGTCTTGGGATTTGCCCTGACATGATCCCCTCCACCGCCTGCTCGAATCCTCGCTATGTGATGTACTGCAATTGTGAGCGGAGTGAGACCCACTCCCAGGTTGGATTGTTCCCGGTCCAGCAGCATTTCTCCTAGCAATATCATAGACCTCACTCACCGGGGGCCTTGGCCTATCGGCCATGAGGGCTACCCCGACGGAAGAGCGAAGCTCACCGGTTGGTTCAGGAAAGCTGGGTCCGGCAAAACCAATCTAAGGAGCGTTGTGACAGCTAAACGAGGTGGAGCGGTATTGGTGTGGGTTAGGGTGGATTGGATTCCCCTACGGCATCGTGTAATCGCATGTCATTGGATTAAAAAAGCGACGTCCCTTAAATGCGTTACTTGATGGTGTGGCTTACTCTGTTGCCCGCCTGCGCCTTGGCGCAGGAGCTCTCCGTGGAAGATCGGGCGTGCATCACAGCAGCAGCAGCCAAGCTGCCACCTGTCGCTGCGCTTAAGATCGAGCGAAGTCGTGTGGTGCCGCAGCCATCGGCCATAGGACAGCATAATTCGAAACTGTATCATGTCAGGGTGGAAATCGACGCCGACGTGGCCGGGCAGACTTCAACCTATGTTTTTAACTGTATCCGCGATGGCCAGCTGACGGTCATCCAACCCGTGGGCATGCGGTGAGCGGCACTGGCGAACGCAGATGCTACCGGCGCCTCAGATGAAAGGTCTCGCCGTGCGCAGAAATGCTACTCCTGGAGCGCAACCTGTGGTGCGCGCGGCCCTGGGTGGCGCTGAAGGCCGCGGGGACGTCCGAATTACATTATTCTTGATTCTTGGGGTGTGGCCAAATGGAGACGAGCGGAAGGTATTGCCATGCGCACGAGTGCCGATATGAAATCCCGGTTTCCGGCAAGCGCGAACTTGACATTCCCCAGCTCAACCTACTTCGCGCGTCTGCGCCGCTGCCCCGCTGATCGAGTGTGGCGGGCTCTCTGTTAGGTCGCTCTTCACGCTTTGACTATCGATGATACAAGCGGTGGGGCTTCCTTCTCGTTCCGCCTGCTCGCGGCATTCGACGTAGAGCGTACCCGAGGAGTAAGCTGCATCTGCGCAATTCATTGAGTGCAAGGAAATCGGTGGGCCCGTTGAACGTTCTTGGCCATTGCCTCAGCAGGTAAATGCCGACCTCCACACAAAGTCCTCAGTTTTCTGTCATTGCCTTGGATTCTTGCGGCCGCGGAAACATGGCGTCGGTCTTGCCCATCAGCCGATAGGCGATGAGGCCGACCCACTCCTTCGCCGTTCTGTTCAATTGGATCAAAGCTGAGGAGCCAGTTGCGAACAGGGCGAATGGACCCGATCGGCCACGGGTCATAAATTCGACCGGATACGGCTCCGCCTGAAATCCGGCGACACGGAAGCATCCGACCGCACGCGGCATATGCATGGCTGCGGTGACCAGCAGCCACCTTTCACTGGGTTTTGGTTTGAGTAGCGCGGCCGAGTAGAGCGCGTCCTCGGACGTCGTCCGTGATTGGGACTCTATGAGAATGCGCGACGGATCGACGCCAAGATCGGTAAATCTCTTGATCAAGTTCTCGCCAGCCCTAAACCCGCACAACGTAAGCCGTGCTTTTGGGTAGTCCTGACTGAGCTTTGATAGCGCATCAATCCCGTCGGCGCCACCTGGAAGTATGATGATCCCATCCCAGCGGACCTGCGGATCCAGACGCGAAAACGGAAATCGGTTTTCAAGCGGCACTGTGAGCGCGAGACCGATCGGTGTGAACGCGCCAATGACCAGTCCGCAAGCCGCTGCTGCTGCCAGCCCAGCCGCGCAACTCGAGTTGCCTAGCACTGCCCAGAGACCCGCACTCGCGCTGATCAAAACCAGAGCGTTTGTCGGGGCGGCTAATAGCCAAAACAGTTTGGATATGTAGTAAGTCATCGCTCAATCGAGTCTTGTCGGCACCCAGTCCGACGCCGTGCGTGTGTGCCGAATGATGCTAACGCGTCAGCGACCTAACTCCTTTTCTGGTGCCGCTTCGGCCTCCGCCGCTCTCTCAGGGCTATCTTCGTTTTGTTCTCATTAAGGCCGCCGGCCTAGCAAATCATTGCCATAGCACATAAAATTGGCTTCGTTTTGCACTTTTTGCACTATAGGTGAGCGGGACATCTTCCTCAAAACATCGCGGCCGGGAGTGGCGTTAGATTGTGCCTGATGCGAGACTGGCGCAGCAGCACGGCCTCAACGTCGCCGGGCACAATCTGGATGTGACCACGCATGCGCTTGATGTTCATCAAGCATTGAACCCGCCGAGCCATGGAGCCGACGCCGTGAGCAAATGGCCAGATTACCTGCCGGCAAGTTTGTGATTTTAAATGGCGGCCATTCTTCTCGTCGTTTTCGCGTCGATGTTGGCTGCTTGCAGCAATCAGCAGCCGAACAATTATCAGCCGCCCATCAGCGGCTGGACTCAGGAATGGGGCGGCAACGACGGAGCGGCGGTGCCTAGCTTTGTCACAGCTGCGCCCAACTTCAGCTTTCCCGCAGCGCCCCACGGGGTGCATTACGTAGTCGAGCCTCCACCGGCAGGGATCGCATTGGGCAAGACGATAACGATGAGTTTCACATTAACAGGAACCGGTACGCTCATGCCCAGCGATACCACGGACACCCCTCCCGCTACGGTAGGGCTATACCTTAACCAGAGCGGAGATAACTTCAGCGGTCATGGAGCATCCGCGGAAGAGCGCCTTTGGTGCGGACGGATTTCAGTTCCGGCGGCAGGGAGTTACACCACGTCATGCGTACTCGATCCGACCAAGTGGACCGGCGTTTACGGAGCCAACCCTACGGCAGCGCAGTTCCAGCAGCTTCTGAGTAATCTCTACGCTGTGGGCTTTTCCTTCGGCGGCCAGTATTTTGCGGGTCATGGCGTCTACGTGACCAACGGCACGGTGAGTTTTACATTTAACAGTTACACGATCCAATGATCGCTCTGACCTCGTGCGCCGTCAGTTCATCACCGACGGCGGCGACGCGTTAGCCGCAGTTGCCAAAGCTGCACCTGCGCTTCTCCCGCAATCGTAAGCTGTTGATCGTCGCTACAGTTTGTAGCGAACGAGGGCTAACCCTTCTGATGCCGGCGCTTCTGGGGCCGTACCCCGCAGCCGCACCGTTCTCGTCCGGATTAGTTCGCGTGCGCACTCCCGACATTGGCCAGGGCTGTCGGAAAAATGAAATTCAACCCCATGCAAAGTAGGAATCAGGGGCGTTATGGGGCAGGCTAGTGACTGCTTGATTTGCGCCTTTTCTGTTGTGTTTCAGCGTCATTTTGCTACATATAGGTCAAGCA
>JBAUCK010000112.1:0-3406 GCA_049677525.1 Xanthobacteraceae bacterium | reverse complement strand
GCTCCCCTTTGTGGATACGTATCGAACCATGTGCCTTGCCCCGGAGCCTGCGTTTCGGCGTGTCGTGGAGGACATCGAGGCTTGGGCCTAAGAGCGTAAGTGGTGCTCTGATTTGTCAGGGGGGAGGGGATGATGTCCCCCGACGACCGCGCAACTTTGCAACCGCCAGCCCGAAAACGTTCGCGCGGCGCGCACATGCCTCGCCGTCCAAACTTTTCGGTTTGATGTTACCCCAGGCGTTACCCCGCGGCGTTGTTGGCGTCAAACAATCGTTTGAAAACATTTGTCTAAGATATTGAAATAACTGGGCGACCCCGGCTGGATTCGAACCAGCGACCTTCAGCTTGGAAGGCTGTTGCCGATCTAGTGCCTGCTAACCGGAATAGGCTGTCGCTAGCGGCTTCCCATTGACGTCCACGACGCGCTCGATCTCATGATCGCAGGTTCGGCAGGCAAAGAACTGGCGTTCATGATCAAGATCATGATCGCCGTCCGGGCTGCGCCTCGTCAGAGACGTCCGCCGTTTGCAATTTGGACAAAATGGTCTCTCGTCCGCGCCAAAGCTGCGCGGCGTCAATCGCTGATATGGCATGTGTCGTCCCCCGACCCACGAATGAATAAAAGTTTAGAAATATGTCGAGAGATTGGCGGCTCGGTCCCTTCGAGGAATTAGTTTGCGCTTCTGCAATTGCCGAATCGGTTCAGGGCGAGCGTCGGCGCGCGCTTCAAGGCGCGCATACAAGCCACAGGGGAGGGGGCCACAGGCCTCGTTCGAGGTACTGTGCGACGTCGGCAATGCGACCCTCTCGGAGACAGATATTCAGCTGTTTAATAGCGAAGAATAGGCGCAGCAGTGGCTAGATGCTGCGGCCCGGCGAAGGGGCTTCACGCAATTTCGGATCGAACGGATCTAGTCGGGGCTCGCTTAGCTAGGCGCTCACATTCCCTGCGGAGCATGGCGTTCTCAATCTTCAGGCGATAATTCTCTCGGATCGTGTTCTGCGGGTCGGCTTCTGCGTGGAGCCAGTCAATGTAGCGGCGCAGCGGCGGCGGCAGAGCGTTAATGTTCTCCGCCGTGGGGATCCAGTCCTCGGCGACGTCGTGGCGATCAACCATGCCGAATAACTTGGCGGCCTGACCATTCCAGATTCTAAGGGGATTGACTCCAGGTACAAATGTTCTCATTTTGTTCCCATACGTAATCAGCCTGGGCAGGACAGTCAAATCCATACTCTCGGCCTATTGGAGCAATTACGTGACGATCTGCGCACCTACCCCCTAAGAACCCCCACTCATCACCTAGCGCGTCTCAGCAGCGCTGCGCTGGCGCTCCGCGACTGCCGAGCCGCTACTGCACCACCGAACCAAGCCAGCAACAGCAGACCGTCACTGCAACCGGACAGCACATCGCCAGCACTCGCCACCATGAACGGCAGGTGGATCAGCTCAATCTCGGCCAAATCCAGTTTGCTTCGGAATCTTTTACTCGCCCGACCTCTTTCTGCCTCGACGCAGCAAGATCGCGAGGGACGAGTGCGCGGGTGGCTGACATCAGCTTCACAGGGCGTCAGGAAATCGTTTCAGATCAAAGCGAGTTGAGACTTTTTCTGTGCTCAAAACATGCTTTTTGGGGCGAAAGTTGACACTGGACATAGCGGGCATTCGTACCCGTCAAGTGGGCGGATATTGGAGCAGGCTATATCCGCTTTCAAAGCGGACACAGCTGGGTTGGGTGGCGCGGCAGCTTATGACCGCCGCTGTTGAAAAAGGCAAAAATGAACCAGTCCAATTTTTTCCCTGCGCGCCTGTCGAAGCCGGTTTTCCGTAATCAAACGCGTCACAGTGACCTTGCGAAGGTTGCCGGTTGAAAATTGGATTGGCTATCTATGCCCCTATATCATTTTTGGACTAGAGCACCGGTGCCTCGGAAAAAAACTGTTCGACCCCCCGAAAAACCTTTCTCAACAGTATCGGCCCAAGGCAAACACTCGCCAACTGCATTAGCCCACTCGCGGCGGCCACGTCAGGATTTGTGGCGATGTTCCAGCTCAAGCGTAACAAGCCGGGCAAGGAGCGTTGCTGGATAGAGTTGACCGATAATCGCCTCGACGTTGGCGAGGCCCGTCGCGAAGGGGTGCACCGGCACGATGTCGCCATACCCTACTGAGGTTAGGGTCGCAAAGCTAAAATAGATCAGATCTCCGGCAACAGTTAGATTATCCCTCAGTGGCGCGAGACCATTGAACGCTCCGGGTTCGCCTAGCGCGACAAAACTGTCCGTCGTCAGATAAATTGCGAGAGATGGCGGCGTGATTTACGGGAGTGACCGGCTCATCTGGTTTTAGTTTATGCGGCTTTCTTTTGGTGCTGCAAGCGTCGTTTTTGGATTGTGTTTCGTTTGATCCTTTCCCTTTCCAGCAGGATTGTTTGACCGCGCCCGAAGTACACGTCGGCCGGGGTTAGATTGCTCAAGCTCTCATGATAGCGCCGATGATTGTAGTGATCGACGAACCGACCAATGCTGGCCTTAAGGTCACCTGGTAGATAATAGTTTTCCAGGAGGATGCGGTTCTTGACCGTTTGATGCCTGGGCGAAGCACTTTCGTGAGCACTACTGCGACGACGAGATGCTCGAACTCCTTGTCAGCGGCACCGGACTGACCAAAGCCGAATATCTCATTCAGCGAAAATTCCCCGATGCGAGGAACGCGCCGGAGCCGAGCATCCGGGCAGGGGACTTCACCGAAATCCTTGTCGCTGACTATGTTGAGTACAAGCTCGGGTACTGGTGTCCCCGCAAGCTTCGCTACGATTTCAGCTGAGAGCCATCCCGAAGCCTCGCCGTGACGCGGGCGGTCAAAACCCCATCGGCGGCTCGATGCGTGCGAGCAGGCGTTCCGGGCTCGCGGGTTGATGAGCATGGAGGGTATTCAGCGAGCGTGTCGAATAGCGCGACGCGGCTCGCAGATCATCCCGTCTGATCTCCCATACGCGGCCTGCGACGAAACCGATGCCGAGTCCGACTACGGCAGCGAACAGGACCAGTATTATCGTTGGCATTTGCGCTCCTTTGTTAGGGCGACCCACTAGTGACTGGCTAACCATTACCGAAGTGTTGCCATCGCGGGTTGCGCCGGTCGGGATGTCCGCTTCTCTAATGGGCCGTTTGGGGTCAAGCGTTTCAGACTACCCACCACTGGAGTGTCGGTGTCGCTCACGGGCTCGTGCTTCTCTTCGGAATCGAAGACGAGGCGGAACAATCTAAGGGTCGGACTTGTCGTTTAGGCGAATGACAGGTCCAAGCGGACATGCGAACTCACCTCATCCATCGTCCCGCGAGGGACATCATTCCACCGCTGGGTGGACCTCGAGTTTCCTCCTAGCGCGTTTGATCCTAGACGGCGGT
>JBAUCK010000111.1:0-4103 GCA_049677525.1 Xanthobacteraceae bacterium | reverse complement strand
GATTGATGCTGGCGCCAAGGCTCGCTTCCACCACTTTGGAACGGCCGCTGGCATAAATCTGCACGGTATAAGCGCCGGAATCCTCGTCGAGTCTGTCGAATTTGAAGTCGCCGTAATTGTCGGTCGTCGTCACCGCGACGGAAGCGCCATCCTTGACCAATTGCACGCTCGCGCCCTCGACGCAATCGATCGCGCCGTCTTTCTCTTCTGACACCGAGCCGCCGATGAAGCACTTCGAATAGCGCCACAGATTGCGATAATAGACCCGCGGTTTGCTATTGAGCTCGGGCTTCATGACTTCGAGGCTCTGCTTGCTTGCGATCTCGGCCATTTCGGCGTCCTCGACCTTGATCGCGCGCATCGCGCCGGTCGGGCAGGACTGCTGGCCGCGGGTCTGGTGCCAGCCTTGATCGATCAGGTGGGCGTCGAAGGTCCAGGCCTGCGGTAGCTGCAATTCCTCGTTCCACCAGATGTGGCCGTAGGGACAGGCGTCGACGAGCTGCTTCTGACCTTTCGCTCGTTTTGGATCAATCAGCACGATGCCATCCCCGCGCTTCTTGATCGCGCCTTTCGGCGCGGCCTTCATGCAGGGCGCATCGTCGCAGTGGTTGCACATGGTTGGAACATAGGCGATGTCGATCATCGGCACCTGCCCGCGCTCCTTCTGTAAAATGTTGATCCACTTATGGCCGTGCTTGGGCATCGGCGCCGAATAGCCTCGCCACTCATTGCCAATATATTCGTCCATGGCGGCGAGCGTGCACAGATTGCAGTTCGTGCACTCCGCCACGTCGATGATCAGGTTCCATTTTTTCATTTGGCCGGCACCAGCAGGGCTTCGTTGGGCGTGCGCTTGACGTTCGCATCTCGCGGCGCGCCTTTCGCGATGGCGGCAAACGCTTCCGACATGTGCTCGGTGCGGCGGTCCCACAGCGCGATCTGCACCAGCGAATTCGCGCCGGCGAGCGAATGCGTGCTCTTGGTCTGCGTGCGCTCGGGCGTGAGCAGATTGAGGCAGCCGCCGCGATCGACCGACTTTCCGGGCTCGCCCATCGGGTCATAGACCGCCGAAGATTCGTACCCATGCGCGACGCCACGCGGCAGTCGCTGCGTCGGCAGCGCCGCGCAGATCACCGCGCCGCGGTCGTTGAAGACTTTTACGAGGTCGTGCTTGTTGATGCCGCGTTCCTTGGCGTTGTCGGCATTCATGCGCACGACCCAATAATAGTAGCCGTCCACATTGACGCGGTGGTCTTCGATATTAAGCAGGAACGAATCCTTGCCGTCGCCTTGGGTGTGAAACGAATATTTGGAATGCGGCGTGAGCAATTGCAGTGGATAGCGCGTGAACAAGTCGCCGGAATGCGGGCCCTCCCATGACGGCTCGTATTTCACGATAGGCGGCCGTTCCGGGTCGTTGAATCGCTTCAACGAATTGCACTCGAATTCAAGCTTGCCGGACTGGGTCTGCAAGCCGCGCAGATATTCTTCCGTGTAGTCGGACGGCAGCGGTTGCGCCTCCGGCACGTCCTTTTTGCGGTTCTCGAAGAACCAGCGGAACGACACCGGCGCGCGCAGCTTCTCCTTCTCGGCCGGCACGACGAAATAGCCGCGTTTCAAGAATCTCTTCCAAGAGATGTGCTGCGGCAGGTCGGAGGCGAGAAAGGCGCGCTTGACCCAGTCGATCTCATTGCAGCCTTCGGAGAAATAATTGGCCAGCCCGAGCGGCTTGCACAATTCGTTGAAAATCCAAAAATCTGATTTCGATTCGCCGAGCGGCTTGATTGCCGGTGCCTGAAACACGATGACGCGGTGATTGAGCTGCTGCTGCCCGTGGTGGCCGTAGCCGCCCAGTCCCGCCCATTCACTGATATCGGTGCGCTCGAAATTGGTGCAGGCCGGCAGGATGACGTCGGCGAATTTCGCCTCGCCCTCGAACCAGATCGATTGGTTGACCACGAATTCGAGATTTTCCGACTGATACATCCGCACCCAGCGGTTGGTATTGTTCATGGTCGAGAGGATCGAGCCGCCGTATTTGTAAAGCATGTGCACCGGCGAATGGCCGGCCGCCGGATAGGTGAATTTCGGAAACTGGTGCTCGATCGATTTGCCGACCCACGGATAGCCTTCGGCCTTGCCGTCGAGGATCGCTTCCGGCACGAAGATGCGCGGGATACGCTGGCCGTTGGAATTCATGGTCGGCAATTGCGGCATGCGCTGGTAGAGCTCGACCGGCATCGAGGTGTTTTCGAGATCGCCCGACATGCCGCCGTCGGCATAGCCGGGGAAATAGAAATTGAAATCGATCGGCGTGCCCCATTGCAGATTGCCCATATTAATGCCGGGCTTGCCGAGGCCCTGCATGGCGACGAGGCACACCATGACCCGCGCCCAGGGAATGCCGGTCTGATTGCGGCAGGCGCCGCCATGGCCGTTGCCCCAGCCGCCGGGTGCGAGATAGACGCGTTTCTTCCCCCATTCACGCGCCAGCGCACGCACGTCTTTCGCCGGTACGCCGGTTTCTCTCTCCTGCCATTCCGGCGTTTTTGGAATACCGTCGTCTTCGCCGAGGAGATAGGATTTCCATTTGTCGAAGCCGACAGTGTGCGTCTCGACGTATTGTTTGTCGTAGAGGCCTTCGTTGATCCAGACGTAAGCGATGGCCATCGCCATCGCGACCGACGTGGTCGGCTTCGGGGCGAACCATTTGCCGGGCAGAAATTGTGCGGAAGCGTTGTAATAGGGATCGACGTGGACGACCTTGATGCCGAGCTTGGGATCTTTCAGCCACTGCCGCCGCGTAGTGCCCTCCTGCGCGCCGTAAGAGCCTGACGTCGATTCAGGATCGGCCGCCCAGAACACGATCATGTCGCAGTTCTGCAGGCAGTCCTCGACGGTGCCGTAAGTTTCCGATTGGCCGACGCGCAGCGTATGGCCCCAATGGTGCACCGCGCCCCAGTACCAGCCCTCCCAGGAATCCGGATTGTGATGGATGCGGGTCATACCGACCGCATTGGCGAAGCGGAACAGCGCCGAGAGGTAGTAGCCGATATTGCCCCAGGTGTGATGCGAGCCGTGCGAGAAGGTAATTGCGCCGGGGCCGTATTCGCGCTTCTGCCGCTTGATCTCGTCGGTGACGATCTTAATCGCCTCGTCCCACGAGATGCGCACGTAACCGGACTTGCCGCGGTTCTGCGGATTGCGCGCGCCGTTCGGATCGAAGTCGACGCGCTTCATCGGATGGAGCAGGCGGTCCGGTGAATAGACTATGGACTTGGCGTTCTGGCCGTGCGGGGCCAAGGTGGTCTTGCGCGGCGGCGTCAGTTTCAGTCCCTTGGCCGCGATGGTCCATGACGCGCCGTCGTCGTCGGCGAGATCGATCGGCGTCATGCGCAGGATCTTGCCGTCTTTCACGTCGACAAAGACCGGCCCGCCATTGGTCATGTTGCAATAGCGCCGCACGCCGCGGCGCAGCCTTTTGCCGTATGTGAGCCCGGCCGACTGGCTCAGCATCAAGGTTTGCGCGAACCAGTTGGTGAGATGCTCGGGCCCTTCGACGGTGAGCGTGAAATCCTTTTGTGCGTTGATCTGCTGCAACCAGTCGATCGGCGGCGTCAGCAGCGACGCGCCGGTCTTCGCGTTCTTGAACATCAATTTGATGTCCGGCTTGTCGTGGAAGCCCGCGCGCGAAGTGACTTGGCCATCCTTGAATTCGATCCAGCGTCCGATCGCTTCGTCGCGGGTCATGATCTGGGCGACGAAATTGTGCTCCTCGACACGCGCCTTGAAGTCCGGATGCCGCCGCGCCGCATATTTGAGGAGTTGCGCCGCGCCGAACAAAACGACCGGCAATTTGAGCGTGGCAAGCGACATGAGGCTTCCTCCACTTCCCTTAGGCAAAGCGTCGCGGGGCATATCCCCTTTATTATGCGGCGCCCCGGGAATGGTAGATTTTGCAACAATTTCCAAGACTTTGAAACCAGCCTTTGAAACCAGCCTTGGAAACCAGGCTGCGGAAATAGCGGGACTGCGCTAGGCGCACCGCTTATGGCGCTTGGCGTGGCACGATATTTTGCATGTCGCTGCGGTTGCCGCCGAGG
>JBAUCK010000110.1:0-19871 GCA_049677525.1 Xanthobacteraceae bacterium | reverse complement strand
CTTCTTCATCGATGTCTTGAAACACACCGGCAAGCGGATGATGGCCTATGGCCAGACCGCGATCGCCGAAGACCTTTATACGGCGCGCGAGGCCGCCGGCGGCAAGATCGTCGATCAGGCCGCCGATGTCCGGATGCACGAGCTGACATCGGACCGGCCCCATGTGACTTACGAGAAAGACGGCGTGGCGCGGCGGATCGATTGCGACTATGTCGTCGGCTGCGACGGCTTTCACGGCGTCAGCCGAGTTTCGATTCCGGCCGATGTGCTGAAGACCTACGAGAAGAGCTACCCGTTCGGCTGGCTAGGCATCATGTCGGAAACGCCGCCCTACCCGGACCTTTGCTATTGCTATCACAGCCGCGGCTTTGCGCTCGCCTCGATGCGCAATCCGATGCTGAGCCGCTATTACATCCAGTGCGATCTCGACGCCAAGCTCGACGACTGGCCGGACGACCGTTTCTGGGATGAGTTCAAAGCGCGTTGTCCGAAAGACATGGCCGACGCCATCGTCACCGGTCCGTCGATCGAAAAATCCATCGCGCCGTTGCGCAGCTTCGTCGCCGAGCCGATGAGTTACGGCAGGCTTTTTCTCGCCGGCGACGCCGCCCATATCGTGCCGCCGACCGGCGCCAAGGGGCTCAATCTCGCGGTGTCGGACGTGTTCTATCTGTCGCGTGCGCTGACCGAGGTGTATCGCACCGGCAAGACGCATTACATCGATTGCTATTCCGACATGGCGTTGCGCCGCGTCTGGGCTTCGGCGCGGGTGTCGTGGTGGCTGACCATGCTGATGCATCGCTTTCCCAACGAGACGCCGTTCGAGGAACAGATGCGGTTCAATCAGTTCGACTATCTGCACGCCTCTGCGCACGCGCAAGCGTCGCTGGCCGAGCAATATGTCGGCCTGCCTTTTGAATCGTGATTTACGCCTGCGCGGCGCGCGCCGCGGTCTTGCCCTGCGAACTGTCCGCTTGCGGATCGAGGCCTTCGAGAGAACGGCGCGCCGGCTCGACGCCCCAGACATAGACGGCGACGATCTGCACCGCGACCAGCCCGATCATCAGCCAGACCACGCCGGGCAGTCCGTAATTGGTGAGCAGTGCGCCGACCACGAACGGCGAAATGACAGTGGCGCCGCGACCGAGCGTATTGCAGATGCCGTTGGCGCGCAGCCGGATCTCGGTCGGAAACAGTTCCGGCGTATAGACGCCGAACAGGATCGCGGTCTGGATATAGATCGCGACAATCAGCACCGCGCCGATGGCGAGCACGATCTCGGGATCGGAAGCGGCATTGGAACGGGCGTAAAACCAGCCGGTGACGATGGTGAGCACCGATGCGCCGATAATGCTCCAGCGCCGCCCAATAGCATCGGATAAGTAAGCGCCGAGCGCGCAGCCGACCAGCGACGCCGCGGCAAGCACCGCCGTATAGCCGAGCGAATTGGTGATGGTGAGGCCCTGCCGCAAAAAGAACTGTGGCAGGAAGATCACAAAGCCGAAGATCAGCGTATTGATCGTAATCAGCACCCAGCTGCCGACCAGGAGACGCTGTAGGATCGGCGGCCGGAACATCGACGCGGCCGTGAGCTGCGGGACAGGCGCCGTAACGGCGGGCGCCGGCAGCGCCCCCTTTTGGCCCGCGACTTCTTTTTCGATCGATTGCAGCAGCGCCTCGGCCTCCGCGGTACGGCCTTGGCTCTCCAGCCAGCGCGGCGATTCGGGAAGGTTCTTGCGCAAATACCAGACGATCAGCGAGCCGATACCGGCGATGATGAACATCGGCCGCCAGCCGAAGCTCGGAATGATCAAATAACCAAGGATCGCGGTGACAGGAAATCCGCACACCGTAAGGAAGGCGAGAAACGACAGCCAGCGCCCGCGCGTCTGAGGCGGCACGAATTCGGTCAAGGTCGAATAGCCGACCACGATTTCGGCGCCGAGCCCCAAGCCCTGGATGAAGCGGCAGATGATGAGCTGCGGCATGTCCTGGGCGAAGGCCGCCGCCAATGAGGCCAGGCCGAAGATCAGAAGATTGATCTGATAGGTGAAGCGCCGGCCGAATTTGTCGCCGACAAATCCCGTGACCAAAGATCCGATGGTCATGCCGAGGAAGGTCAGCGACAAAAATTGCAGGTTCTGCGGCAAGATCGAGAATTTGGTCTGCAATGTCGCGGCGAGTACGCTGCCGGCGACATACAGATCGTAGCCGTCGAAGAACATGCCGGCGCCGACCAGCCAGAAAATACGATAGTGAAACGATGAGACCGGTAGCCGATCGAGACGCGGACCGGCATTGACGGAAGCAGTCATGGTTTCCCTCCCCAGAGCGGATTTCGGCGGAATAACGTCCGCTCAGTTTCGGCTTGCGCACCGAATTGGCGCGGATGCTAGCCGAGATGAAGGGGCTGCACCACCAGTTGCCGAGAGCGGCATAAACGCCCGCCTTTTCCGTAAATCGCCCCAGCGCCGACCCCGGTGGCCAGGCGGCGCGCGGTGCACTATGAAGGGCCCCCGCCGATTTTTTTTGCCGCGTCGGAGATAGTCCTTATGCCCACGTCACTGATCGATTCCGCCGTATTCCGCGACATCTTTTCGACCGAAGCGATGCGGCGGGTTTTTTCCGACGAGAACCGCGTCCAGAAATATCTCGACTTCGAGGCGGCCTTGGCGCGGGCGCAAGGGCGGCTCGGCATCATCCCGAAAGAGGCGGAAGAGGAAATCGTCAAGCACTGCAATGTCAGCGAGATCGATTTTGCCAAGCTGAAAACCCAGACCGAAAAGATCGGCTATCCGGTGCTGCCGGTGGTGCAGCAGCTCGTCGCTTTGTGCCGCGACGGGCTCGGCGAATGGTGCCATTGGGGCGCCACCACGCAGGACATCACCGATAGCGCCACGGTGATGCAGATCCGCGAGGCGCTGGTTTTGATCGAGGCGAGCCTGGCGCGGATTTCGGATGCGCTCGCAACCCTCGCCAAGAAATATCGCGACACGCCGATGGCCGGCCGCAGCAATCTGCAGCAGGCGGTGCCGATCACGTTCGGCTACAAGATGGCAACAATCCTGGCCGCGTTCGAGCGCCACAAGCAGCGCCTGAAGGAATTGCGCGCGCGCGTGCTCGTCGGCGAATTCGGCGGTGCCGCCGGCACCTTGTCCTCGTTGAGCGGCCAGGGGCTCGCGACCCAAACCGAGCTGATGAAGGAATTGAAACTCGGCCAGCCGGCGATCGCCTGGCACACGGTCCGCGATACAATCGCGGAGGTCGGCTGCTTTCTGGGCCTGGTCACCGGCACCTGCGGCAAGATCGCGTTCGACGTGAAGCTTCTGATGCAGACCGAAGTGGAGGAGGTCTACGAGCCGTTCCACGAAGGCCGCGGCTCGTCCTCGACCATGCCGCAGAAGCGCAATCCGATCTCCTCGGTTTATATCACCGCACTGACCTCGGTGGTGCGCCAGCAATCCGCGGCGTTGCTTGACGCCATGATCGAGGACCACGAGCGCGCCACCGGCCCGTGGGAAATCGAATGGATCGTGCTGCCGGAGATTTTCTGCTTCACCGAAGGCGCGCTCAGCCAGACCGAATTCGTGCTGACCGGCCTGCAGGTCGACGAGAAGAGAATGCGCGCCAACCTCGACATCACCAAAGGCCTGATCGTGTCGGAAGCGGTGATGATGGGGCTCGGCCCCTATCTCGGCCGCCAATATGCTCACGATCTCGTCTACGACATCTGCCGCAAAGTGGTGGCGACCGGACGGCCGCTGCTCGATCTCCTCGCCGAGAACGCGGAAATCACCAAACATCTCGATCGCGCCGCTTTGGCCAAGCTCTGCGATCCGGCGAATTATCTCGGCGAAGCCGGCGCGATGGTCGATCGCGTGCTGGCGATGCGAGGGAAATAGTTTCCGGTCACTCCGCCGCCGCCGCTTTCGCCGCCGCCTGCTCGCGCACGAATTTGTCGACGGCCAATTGATCGACCTTGCCGGAGCCGAGCAGCGGCAATTTGTCGAGCACGATGACCTCCGCCGGGAACATCAGTTCGGCGGCGTGCTTGCTTCGCGCATAAGCCATGAAATCGGCGCGCGTGGCGCCGTGCTTGTCGGTGACCATGATGAGTCGCTCGCCCTTGCGCGCGTCCGACACCGCCGACACCGCCGTGATGCTGTCCGGCCATAACTCCGCCGCCAGCATTTCCACCGCCGCAAGCGACACCATTTCGCCGCCGACCTTGGCGAAGCGCTTGGCGCGGCCTTTGATGGTGATGAAGCCCTGATCGTCGATGGTGACGATGTCGCCTGAATCGTGCCAGCCTTCGGGCGGCGGCTCGATCACGCCCGGATTGTTGGCGCGCAGATAGCCGAGCATAACATTCGGGCCTCGCACGAACAGCCGGCCGCCCTCCTCGACGCCTTCGACCTTTTCCAGTCGCGCCTCCATGCCGGGCAGCAACCGTCCAACGCTGCCGAACTTGTTGAACATCGGCGTGTTCAGCGCCAGCACCGGCGAAGTCTCGGTGAGGCCATAGCCTTCGAGAATGCGCAGGCCGAACTTTTCCAGATAGATCTGCCGCGTCGAGGCCTTCACCGGCTCGGCGCCGGCCAGCACATAACGCAACGAGCGGAAATCGTACGGATTGGCCATGCGTGCATAGCCGTTGAGGAAGGTGTCGGTGCCGAACATCGCGGTGGCGCACCAGCCGTAGATCAGTTCCGGCACGGTGCGGTAATGCAGCGGTGACGGATAGAGATAGATCGGCACGCCGGAAATCAGCGGCAGGACCACCCCGCCCATGAACCCAAACGAGTGGAACACCGGCAGCGCATTGAACAGCCGGTCCTCGCGGCCGAAATCGATGCGGGCCGCGACCTGCGCAACATTGGTCAACATGTTGTGGTGTGACAGCACCACGCCCTTGGGCAGACCTTCGGTGCCGGAGGTGAACAGGATCACCGCCCAATCGTCTGGCTTGCGCGCGACCAGCGGCTTTTGCCAGCTCAGTAAGCCGCGGATCTTGTCGAACTTGCCGACCGTCTTGCGGATGTCCTCCAGATAGACGATGCGCACCTGCTTTTGCAGCTCGGCGACCGTGTGATCGAGGCGGCCCTTTTCCACGAAGACGCGCGAGGTGAGGATGGTGTCGACCTCGGCGGCGCGGCAGGCGCCGAGAATATTGGCGGCGCCGGCGCTGAAATTGATCATGGCCGGGACGCGCCCGGCGGACGACACCGCGAGCATGGTGACGACGGCGCCATTCGAGGTCGGCAGCATGACGCCGAGCGCTTTGCCCGCCGCGGCGAACGGCATCAGCTTGCGGCCGAGCACCGAAACGCCGATCAGGAGCTTCTTGTAGGTGAGCTGGCCGGAGACCGGATCTTCGGTCGCGGGCCACTCCGGACCGTGGTCTTTCGCTGCCGCGATCAGCGCTTCGACCAAGGTGCGGTCGGTCGGCGTGGTCCGGTACATCAGGTTGGACATGATCGTGTAGAGTGCGGCGCCCGCCGCCTGCCGGCGCTTGCGGCCCTTGATCTCCGGATCGACCGTCAGCTTGACCGGCTCGAGAATGGTGACAGTGATTTTCGGAAACCAGCGGCGGCGCACTTGGTTGTCGGTCAGCCGGCTGAAAATTGTCGATTCCGGCCCTTCGATGCGCACCGGCACCACCATCACATCGGCTTTGTCGGCGATCATGCCGGCGCCGTCATAGACCTTCATCAGGCTGCCGGTGACGGTGATGCGGCCTTCTGGAAAGATCACCAGCATATTGCCGTCCTTCACCGCATTGATGATGGCGCGCAGCGAGAACGGCTTGAGCGGATCGAGCGCCATGGTGCGCACGAATTTCAGAAACGGCTGGATCCACCAGTGCTGCGACATGGCGACGTCGACGGCGAAGACCGGGCGCTTGGGCAGGATCGAGACCGCGAGCGGCGCGTCGAGGAAGCTGACGTGATTGAGCGCGATGATGGCGTTGTGGCCGGCTTTGTCGATGTTCTCCAGACCTTTGACTTCGAGGCGGAAGAAGGCGCGAAAGACGATCGAGAGAAAATCGTTGAGCCAGCTCGCCGGCATGGTGAAGCCGATAGCCACGGCGGCCAGGAGATTCGCCGCACCGAGCAGCGCGAACAAAACCGGCGTCGAGAACGCGAATTTCTGCAGCATCGCCAGCAGCAGCGCGCCGAGCACCATGAAAGCGGCATTGAGCACATTGACGGCCGCGATCACGCGGGCGCGGCGATCAGTCCCCGCCCAGACCTGAATGGCGGTGAAGACCGGCACGATGAACAGGCCGCCGGCAATCGCCAACCCGGCAAGATCGATAGCGATGTGCAGGCTATAGGGCGAATTGAAATAGGCCGCGATGCCGACCGGATTGGCCGCGGGCATCAAAGCCGATGCGGTCCAGCCGAGATCGAGCGCGAACAGCCCGATCAGCACCGCGCCGACCAGCGTCGGCAGCAGCACGATGCGTCCGGCCGCGAGCCAGGCGGCAAGACCAGAGCCGATCGCGACCGATACCGAGAAAATGGTGAGGAAGAGGGTAACAACTTCCTCGGTGCCGCCGATATCGTGTGAGACGAGCGGCGGCAGCAATGACAGAACCAGCGCGCCGACGAGCCAGAACCAGCTCGCGACGATTGCGCCCCACCACAGCCGCTTGTCGGCGCGGATCTGCTTGAGCAGCGAGCCGGTGGAACCGAAAATATTGCGGTTGATGTGAAGATCGGGTGCGCCCGCCGGCACTTTCGGGATCAGCAGACTCGACGCCCAGCTCGCGAGCGCGGTGAGGATCATCAGCCAGGCGAAATGGATCGGATTGCTGTTGCCGTTGGCGGCAATGCCGGCGACGATGGTGCCGATCAGAATAGCGAGGAAGGTGCCGCCCTCGATCAGCGCATTGCCCGACGGCAATTCCTCGCGCTGCAACAAATCCGGCAGGATGCCGTATTTGACCGGACCGAACAGCGACGCGAGCGTGCCGAACAAGCCGACCGCGAGAAACAGCAGCGCCAGCGAATGGAAGGCAAAGCCCGCGACCCCGATCATGGCGGCGCCGATTTCGACGAGCTTGACGCGCTGCGCGACGAAGGATTTGTCGTAACGATCGGCAAGTTCGCCGCCGAGGCCGGACAGGAAGAAGAACGGCGCGATCAAGGTTGCACCGGCGAGCGTGATCAAGACACCGGAATTGGCGCCGGAAACTTCATAGAGAATGACGAAGACCAAAGCGGTCTTGAGGAAATTGTCACCGAACGCCGCGAAGAACTGGCACCAGAACAGTGGCGCGAAACGGCGCGACGTCATCAGCGAAATGGACATGTGTTGGACCTGGTGTTGGGCCTGGTATTGGACTTGATATTGGACTTGGCCTTCCGGTGCCATCGCCGTTGCTTTGCGGCGAGCGGCGGCAGTTTAACCGCAGGTGGCCGTCTTGGCGACGCGAACCGGGCATAGTGACGCGGCCCGCTTAACAGTGCTCCCTTAGACTGGCGATTTTGAAAAATTCCTGCGTAGTATCAATGACAAGCGCCACAATTGCCGCAGCGGCATCGAGCCCCTATGGTGCCGCCTCTTTCTGACGGTTTCCCGGCAATTTACGGGCATCACGCTTCATGTTGCACTCTTTGACCACCCGGCGCGCATTCATGATTTCGACCGCGGCGCTCGGCGCCACGACACTTAATTCGGCGCTCAGCCACAGCGCCTACGCCGATACCTATCCGAGCCGGCCGGTGCGGGTCGTGCTGCCGCTCGGCCCCGGCGGCGTCGGCGACATCTCTGCCCGCATCGTCGCCGACAAGCTCGGCGACAAACTTGGCCAGCGCTTCTTCATCGAGAACCAGCCAAGCCCGGACGGCATCGTCGCCAGCCACACCGTGCTCAATGCCGAACCCGACGGCTATACGCTGTTGTTGTTTACCGGCGGCATCGCGAGTTCGGTACCGCAATACAAGCAGTTTCCAATCGATCTGAAATCCTTGGTGCCGATTTCCTCGATCGGCTATTTCGACTGCATGATGGTGGTCAACGCCAAATCCGAATTCCAGAATCTGGGCGATTTCCTCAAAGCCGCAAGTGCCAAGCCGGGTGCGCTCAATGTCGGCACGATCAGTGCCGGCGGCGTGCAGAACCTGACGGCGAATTATTTCAAACAGGCGAGCGGCGCCAACTTCGTCATCGTGCCGTTCCGCACCACGCCAGACACTATCGTCGCGCTGATGCGCGACGACGTGCAGATGGTCGTCGACTTCTATGCAGCGCTGAAGCCCGGGCTCGATAGTGGCCAGCTGCGCGCCATCGCCTGGACCGGGCCCAAGCCGTCGCCGGCCGTGCCCGATCTGCCGACAGCCGATGCGCAAGGCGTGAACGGCTTCCATGCCGCGTCGTGGAATTCGCTCTACACCAAGGCTGGTACGCCGCAACCGGTGATCGATACGCTCAACAAAGCGCTGCACGAGGTACTCGCCGACCCCGACGTCAAGCAGAAGCTGCTGGCGCTTGGCATCGATTCCCGCGCCTCGACGCCGGCCGAGATGGGCCAGCAATTCCAGGATGACGTGAAGCAGTGGACCGCGGTGATCGACCGCGCCGGCATCGAGAAGAAGTGAGGTGTCGGCGACGTCGTCGCATCATCCGCCAGCGTATCGCGAACCGTCAGAATCCCGGCGCGTGCTCGACCTGCTCGTACCAGTCAAAGCCCATGTCTTTGACGATACCATTGCTCATCACGATGATGCGGCATTCCTCGCCGGGCTTGGCGAAGTGCTGATGCATGGTGAAGGGCGGGATATAGACGTAATCGCCGACGGTCCATTCGAACTTCTTCGGCGTCTCGGCCCATTGCCAGTCGAAAGCCTCGAGGCAATCCCACTTCAGGTCCCAGTGCAGGTCGTAGCCTGAGCCCTCGACGACGAAGAACAATTCTTCCCACATGTGCCGGTGCTTGCCGGAGCGCTCGCCGTCCTTGAGGAATTGCATATAGGCTTCGACGCAGCATTCGCGCGTCTGCATCTTCTTGTTGACGAGATGCTTGATCGGGCCGTCGGGCGAGCGCTCCCACGGCATGTCCTTCGCCTTGATGACGTTCGGCCGCGTCGCGTATTCGGCGCGGAATTGCTCCGATTCGACCATCGCCTCGGCGAGGAAATTGCTGCTGGCGGAGCCCGACAGGGCGGCGGCTTTTTCTTGAAACGACGACGTCATGATGTTCCCAGTGACTCCGTAAGAGCTCAGATATCGGTCGGCGGATGGAATTCCGTGATGCCGGGCGGCAGCTTGTCGGTCGGCCATTCCACCATCTTCTGAAACAAGAGGTGCATGAACAGAAACAGCGGCTTCGCCTTGAACACAAAAAGGATGCAGGATTCCTTCTCGTCGTCGTTAAAGTGCTGATGTACGCAGCCGTTCTCGACCAGCATCACGTCGCCGGCCTCCCACTTCATGTAGCGGCCGTCGTGGACATCGTGGCCGTGGCCCTTGAGCACGTAGAACACCGCGCTGTTGAGGTGGCCGTGCTTCTGCCCGGCATTGAGCGGCGCATAGCATTCGATATGGGATTCGATCGACTGCACGATATTGACGGCGCTCGGCGAGATGACGTGCTTGCCGTACATCGCCGGACCGCCCTTCCAGGGATGGTCCTTGGCGGAATAGACGCGCGGCTCTTCGAGCAGTTGCTTGTAGATGTGGCTATAGGTTCCCTCGAGCGCGCGCACGAAGGTGCGCTTCTTGGCCCAGCGATCCCATTTGCCGTGCTTGATTTCGTCGGCGTCTTGCTGGGACGGCTTGTTGTGGCCCAATCCGGGCGTTTCGTGTTCGAGCATTCCAGTCATGCGCGCTCCGTATTCATGCGGTGCTGCGGCGCAGGCGGGCTTCGAACATCCTGAAAAACTAACGTCCGGGAAGGCCGCCTCGCGGGCGCTTCGCGGTGGTCCTTACGGGATTTCCGCCAGCTCTGCAATCGAGCCACGGTAGCGAAAGTGCGGCACTGGCAATGCCGGTGTGGGCGCCGGTGTTGGCGCTGGCGGATCGGCGGGGAGGCGTTAGAATGAAAAGCAATCGAGATCGGGGGGACGATGGAATGAGGGTGATCCGACGGTTTTGGGCGCTCATCGCAGTGACGGCGGCGCCCGTGTCGCTTCTCCTGCCGTTGCTCTTGCCGCAAGCCGCCGGCGCGCAGGACCCCGCCGCCTTCTATGCCGGCAAATCCGTTGACCTTGATATCGGCTATAGCGTCGGCGGCGGCTATGACCTCTATGGCCGGCTCCTGGCGCGGCATTTCGGGGCGCATATTCCGGGCAATCCGACCATCGTGCCGAAGAACATGGAAGGCGCCGGCAGTCTTCGCCTGGCGAATTATCTCTATTCGGCCGCCCCGCGCGACGGCACAGTGATCGGCACCACCGCCCGCGGCATCGCCTTCGATCCGCTCCTCAACGAGAGCGGCGCGCAATATGACGCGACCAAATTCTCCTGGCTCGGCAGCGCCAATAACGAGGTCGCCGTCTGCGTCGCGCTGAAGAGCGCGGGCGTCACGAAGTTCGAGGAGCTTTACCACAGGCCGCTGACCATCGGCTCGACGGGAGTCGCCGACGACACCTATCAGTTTCCCGCCGTGGTCAATGCCGTGCTCGGCACCAAGTTCAAGATCATCACCGGTTATCCCGGCGGCAACGATGTGAGCCTCGCCATCGAGCGCGGCGAGGTCGACGGCCGCTGCGGCTGGTCGTGGTCGAGCGTGACGACGACGCGGCCGGCCTGGATCGAAACCGGAAAGATCGTCGTTCTGGTGCAGATGTCGCTGCAAAAGCATCCCGATCTGCCGGACGTGCCGCTGATCATGGATATGGCGAAGACCGACGAACAGAAGCAGATTTTCACGCTGATCTTCTCGCGCCAGATCATGGGCCGGCCCTTCCTCGCCCCGCCCGGGCTGCCGGCCGACCGGAGCGCCGCGCTGCGCAAGGCCTTCGACGACACCATGAAGGACAAGGATTTCCTCGCCGACGCCGCGCAGAACAAAATCGAAATCAACCCGGTGTCCGGCGAACAGATCCAGAAGATGATCGAGGAAGGCTACCGGACGCCGCCGGATGTAGTGAAGAAAGCCGCGGCGGCGTCGAAGTAGCCGCTCCGGGTCAAATCAACCGCGTCGCGTCGCGCAGTGCCGGGAAGAAATCGCCGAGCAGCGATTGCGGCCATGCGACTTGCAGACCCCACTGGAACACGACCCAGCACAGCAGTGTCGTGCCGAGCGCATAAGCGAGCGAATGCAGTTTCGGCTCGCCGAAGCCGAAACTCATATAGGCGAAGACAAAAACCGCGATCGCGGGGATGAAGCCGATCAGCGCGACGAGGCCGATGAACCCGGCGAGCCAGAGGAAAAAGGCAGCCGCACGCCGCCGCACCACATCGTCGGTGACGCCGAGATCGCTGACATGCGCGCTCACCTTCACGCCTGAATCGGCGTGCGCCACCACGACCTGCTGCGGACCGAACACTTCGTAGGCGAGATTGAGCACGGCGGCGACCAGCGCCATGCCGCAGGCGGTGAGCGGCACGAGCTTGGCGTCATGCGGCCACTCCGCCGACGAGATGATGGCGGCGACAATGAGCACGATCACCGCGAGCGAAAATGCGGACGCCGCGCCGAATTGCGCCTTGCGGCCGCCGACCTGGCGGAACTCGGTGACGAGCGTCGTGACGATCTGCGCCAGCGGCCGGTACAGCGCCCAGACCACACAGGCGAGAATGCCCAGCACCGCCGGCCGGTACAGCCAGCCCCAGCCGTAAAGCTGCGTCGAGATGAACAGGTAGCGCTCGAAGATCGCGCCGACCACGATGCCGAGCACCATCGGCGGCCGCGGCCAGCCGAGCCGCTTCATGATCCAGCCGATGACGCCAAAGAACAGCAGCGAATAAAGATCGCCCCAATCGTGCTCGCCGTCGAACGCGGCGACGAAAACCAGCGCGATGATCACCGGCAGAAGAACCTCCGGCCGCACCCGCGAGATTTGCGCCAGCCAGCCGCTGCACAGGATGCAGATCACGGCGCCGATGACATGCGCCAGCGTCAGGCTCCAGACGATCATGTAGGTGAGATCGAGATGCTTGGTCAGCATATCCGGCCCGGGGGTGAGCCCGTGCATCAGGAAAGCGCCGAGCAGGATCGCCATCGACGCGCCGGCCGGCACGCCGAAGGCAATGGTCGGCACCAAATGGCCGCCTTCCTTGGCATTGTTCGACGATTCCGGCGCGATCACGCCACGCACGTCGCCGGTGCCGAAAGTCTCGGAATTTTTCTCGGTGCGCTGGGCATAGCCATAGGCGATCCAGTCGATCACGGCGGAGCCGATGCCGGGAATAGCGCCAAGCCCGGTGCCGAGCACGCCGCAGCGCAGCACCAGCCACCAGTTGCGCCCAACGTCGCGCACGCCTTCCCATTGGCTGGAGAGATTGATTTTCGGCGCATTGTCGCCGGCGATGCGCTTGCGCGACACCGCGAGTTCGGCGAGCTCGGGGATCGCGAAAATGCCAAGCGTTGCCGGAATGAGCGGCACACCATCCCAGAGATAAAGCCAGTCGAAGGTCCAGCGCAGCGTGCCGCTTTGCGCGCGCGAACCGACCATCGCGATCATGAGCCCGAGCCCCGCGGCGGTGAGGCCCTTCAACGGCGCGCGGCCGGACAGCGTCGCCACCATCGACATGCCGAACAGCGTAAAGGTGAGCAACTCCGGCGAGCCGATCGACAACATGATCGGACGCAGGATCGGAATGCTGATGGCAAGCACGATGGCGCCGACAATGCCGCCGACGAGCGAGGAGGCAAAGCCGGCGCCGAAGGCGCGGCCGGCCTCGCCCTTCTTCGCCATGGCGTGGCCGTCGATCACGGTGGCGGCGGCGCCGACATGGCCGGGCACGCCGAACAGCACCGCGGTTATGAAATCCGACGAGGTGATCACCGCGGCCATGCCGAGCAGCAGCGCAAACGCGGTATATTCGTCAAGGTTGTAGGTGAACGGGATCAGCATCGCCAAACCGACGATACCGCTCAAGCCCGGCAGCACGCCGATGGCGAGCCCGATCACCACGCCGACAAGCAGCAGCAGCAAGCGTGTTGGTTCGAGCAGGAGTTGCAGCGCGTGGAGCGCGCTGGCCAACATATCCGGCTGCATGTGGCGATAACTCCCCTTCCCCTGCCGCCCCTCGGGCGGCGCGGCATCGCGCCCGAAACCGGCAGGGGCGTCAAGCCCATAAAGGCGCGTGCCGGGTGGGGCTGGACTAGCTTATTGCCGCAGGGCAGAAGCTGTCCGAGCTACAATAGATAATCAGGGCAGGAACCGAGGAAGGACGCAACGTGGGTACAGGAATTCAGCGCCAGCGCCTCGTCCGCATCGTCGCGGCCGCGCTCGTCGCCGTGATCGCTCCCGCCGCCGTCGCATTGGCGCAGAGCATCGAGCAATTCTACAAGGGCCGCGATATGGATCTCTATATCGGCTATTCGACCGGCGGGGCCTACGATTTCTACGCCCGGGTCATCGGCCGCCATATGGGCCTGCATATCCCCGGCAACCCGACACTGGTGCCCAAGAACATGGAAGGCGCCGGCAGTCTGCGGTTAGCCAATTTTCTCTATCGCGTGGCGCCGCCAGACGGCTCGGCGATCGGCACGATCGGCCGCGGCATCGCCTTCGATCCGCTGCTGATCGGCAAAGGCGATGCGTTCGACGCGCAGAAAATCTCCTGGATCGGCAGCGCCAATAACGAAGTCAGCGTCTGCGTGGCGATGAAGGATTCCGGCATCACCAAATTCGAGGACCTGTTCACCAAGGAGCTCACGGTCGGCGGCACCGGCACCAGCGCCGACACCGACCAGTTCCCGCGCGTGCTCAACGGCGTGCTCGGCACCCATTTCAAGATCGTCGAGGGCTATCCCGGCGGCAACGATGTGGTGCTGGCGATGGAGCGCGGCGAAGTGAAGGGCCGCTGCGGCTGGTCATGGTCGAGCGTAAAGACGACGCACAAGGATTGGCTCGACGACAAGAGCATGATCGTGCTGGTGCAATTGTCGCTGACCAAGCATCCGGAAATGCCCGACGTGCCGTTGGTGACCGATTTCGCCAAGACCGACGAGCAGCGGGCGATCCTCAAACTCATGTTCGCGCGCAATGTGATGGGCCGGCCCTATCTGGCGCCGCCCAATGTGCCGGCGGATCGGCTGGCGGCGCTGCGCCAGGCCTTCATGGACACGATGAAGGACAAGGACTTTCTGGCCGAAGCCGACAAGGCCGAGCTCGAGATCAATCCGGTGTCCGGCGAAAACGTCGAGAAGCTGGTCAAGGAGGTTTACGCGACGCCGCCCGACATCATCGCCAAGGCCAAGGCGGCCGCAGCGACGCAGTGAGGGGTCAACGCCTGACCTGCGCCGGCATCCAGTTCACCCCGCGGCGCGACAATCGCGCGTCGGGCGTCTCGCCATCATAGTTCGGCGCAGCCGGCGTTTGCGCAAACGCCGCGCTATCGGCGAGGCAATTCACATTGACGACGGCGCGCGTACCTGCGGCCGTGTCGCACACGGCGGCGATATAATTGCCGCAGCGGCGGCAGACATAATAATCCGCGGTGCGCGAGCCGAAGCGATAAGGTTCGACCAGGCTCCAATCGTCGGCCCACATTTCGAACAAGCCGTCGGGATCGGCGACGGTGCGGGTATTGTGCGCGCGGCAGAACGAGCAGGCGCAGGCGCGCAGCGGACTATCCGGCGGCGCTTTCGATAGCCGCAGCCGCACATGAATGTTGCCGCAATGACAGCCGCCGAGATGTTCCATTTGTCCCTCGCTCATAGCTCAAGCGTGCCGCGCATCATCGGCACGCAGCGGCCGCCGATCGACAGCGCGGTGATTTCGCCGTTGCGCTTTTCCGCCGCGGCTTCGAGGAGGCTCGGACGGCCCATATCGACGCCCTGGGCGATGCGCAGAGTAAGCATCAGATCTCGCTCGGGCCGCAGGCTCGCCAATAATCCGACAAGCACGACATTGGCGCTGCCGGTCGCCGGGTCTTCGGGCACGCCGAACAGCGGCGCGAACATGCGGGCCTGGACATCGATGCCGTCACCTCTCTCGTTGACGTAAAGCAGAATGCCGGTAGCAACATCGGCTTTGACATGGCTGGCAAATACGTCCCGGCGCGGCTGCGCCTTGGCCAGCGCCGCGCGTGTCTTAAGCGCGGCGAAGACGAAAGGCGTACCGCACGAGGCGACACAGGGCGCGTGACCGGCAGTCTCGATATCGGCGGCGTCAAGCGAACAGGCGTCAGCGACCAGGTCCGGCGCAATTGCTGCGCCGCGCTGCAGCGGCTGCGGCGGCTTTAACTTCGCACCGACCACCGCGCCGCCCTCCTCGATCAAATCGAGCCGCACCAACCCGGCTTTTTCCTCGAATACCATCGGCGCTTTGGCGGCTTTCCCTTCCGCCGCGAGCACAAAAGCAGTGCCGACATTCGGGTGCCCGGCAAAGGGCATTTCCGCGCGCGGGGTGAAAATCCGCACCTGCGCCGTATTTGCCGGGTCTTGCGGCGGCAGCACAAAAGTCGTCTCGGCGAGATTGAACTCGGCTGCAATAGCCTGCATCTGCGCGCTCGCAAGTCCGCGCGCGTCGACCACGACGGCCGAGCGGATTGCCGCCGAATTTGGTTGTAGTGAAGACGTCGACAGAAACGAAATCGATCTGCATCCCGGCTGCCTTGCTTGTCCCCACAAGCATAGCAGATCGGCGAGCTTGCAAAGGGGTGACGGCGAACGCCGCCGCCGGATGCGGGTTCTATGTCCCGGTCAAGTGCACGGGCTTCCGCGTTGCCAAATCCACGGTGACGAAGTCATCCGGGCTTTTGGCCTCAGCGCCGTCGCTCGCCGAGTGATACTCGATGCGCAATTGCGTCGGCGTGACGATCACGCGCAAATAGCCGGAATCCTGGTCATCGTAATTTTCGAGTATGATCTGATCGCTCCCCTTCGGAATTTCCATGGATTGCGGCGTACGCAGGGCGCCGCTGCCCTTTGCGCGTCAGTTTAGCAAGTCCATGGCCGCCATTGCCGCAAACGATATAGGGAATCTGGCTCTGGCCGTGCATGCGCGTGAAGCGCTGGTAGTTATGGGCATGGCCCGAGAATACCGCGTGCGGCCCATGCCGGCCTTGTCGCATGCCGCATCGATCTACTTGAGCATGTCCGTGCTCCAGCCATGCATGCTGCCCGCCGTATAAGCTGGATGATGATGCGCGATGATGTGTGCGCCGTTGAACTTATCGCTTTTCACCCGCCCCAACGCCGCCTGCAAATAGGCGATCTGCGACTGGCCGATATCGTCATCGGCAATCACGCCCGGATCTTCCAGCGTGTTGCTGTATAGCGCCAAGATACGGAGCAGCGGCGCTTCGAAGGTATAGAATACGCCCGGCTGAATTTGCGTGGTCCGCGAAAGGCCGCCTGCCTCGGGCGCGACGTCGAAACGCTCCGAGCAAAAATTCTCGAGGAAGGCGGTCAATGTTGACGCATTTGCACCAGGCGCGACCATGCCGTCGTGGTTGCCGGCCAGCGCGACGATCGGTGCCGGATAATTCCGGTAGGGCTCATAAAATTGATCGTAATAATATTCTCCCTCGCCGAAGCTGTAGATGACATCGCCAAGATGAAAGAAGAACAGCGGCTTGTGCACTTCATCGTCGCTGAAGTCGCTGATCATCTTATCCGCAACCAGGTTCTGATCCCCTAGGCCGCGGGTATCCCGTATCGCCGGCGGCGTGAAACACGAGCTGGCCTTTTTGCTTGACCAGATGATCTACAGCGCTCGCACTCGCACCCAAAATATCGGCGAGCGACAGTTGCGGCTCGGGTAAGCCGCGCGGCGCCGGAAACGGCAGCGCCTTAAGCTTGTGCGCCGCGTTGAGCTGGTCAGTCTGTCTATAGGCCGGATTGTCGGAGGGATGCCTGACTTTGAACTTGGTGGGGTCAGGCGTCGGCTGTGGTTGGGCGAAGAGCGGATGACCGATATCGGTCGGGCTCGTATTATCGATCGGCGGAGTCTTGGGTGCCGATTTTGGCCTGCGCGGCTGCGGTCTGCGAGTCATACAAATTCCACCAAAAGCACCTGCGAAGAAGCGGCGTTCAGCTGCGCAGCAGCCGATCCGAGACCTGATCCGAGTCGTCCTTGAGCGCCACGCCGGACAGTTTTCGCGCGCGCATGGCGCGGAGCAGATGCGTCAGCTTGAAAGCCGCCGTGTCGTAGTCGACGCCCTCGGGGCGGATATTGGAAATTCAATTGCGCCCGGCGTCGGTGGTTTGGCCGTTCGGTCGCCACGTCAAATACGCACCCATGCTGTCGGGTGCCGAAAGCCCTGGACGTTCGCCGATCAGAACCGCGACGCATCGAGCGGCAAGCGCTGTGGCGACGGCATCGCCGGCGGCAACCCGGCCGTGGCGAATGATGACAAGCGGCGCAATTTTGAAGCCTTCGGCGCGCAGCACCGGCACGGCGCGAGAGAGAACGGGCGCGGCGTGACGCTCGACCGCCCGCGCCGACAAACCATCGACAATAACGAAAGCGACCTCATAGTCACCGCGATGCGGCGTGAGCGCCGCATCGGCTGCCGCATTCAAGCGACGGCCGAGATCGGGCCGCATCAAATAAGTCTGCCGATCCGCAGCAACGCTGGCGAGGGAAATGACCGGTAGGCCGAGCCCGGACAGGTCCGCTGCCAATTTCGATTCGTCGAGCGGCGCATGCACGGCGTCGCGAGCGCGGGCATGCGCGAGCTGAAAATCCAGCATTTCACCAGTCGCGAGCGCCGCGCCGGCGCGACGCAAGCCGATGCGCGCCGCGGTGAGACGGCGCAAGTCTACCCAAACCAAATGTCATTTTCACGCTTCATGACTTTTGTTTACGCATGATCTTTTCCGAAAACCGGTTCCCACTTTTCGGGATCATGCGTGAGCAATGCGCGAAAAGTTTTTGGCAATTCGCGCGGGCGAATGCGATCCGCGCTGTCGACAAATCCCTGCCGTTTGAGCCAGGCCTCGAATTCCGGCGCCGGGCGGCGGCCGAACAGACCGCGCATGGCGAGCGCGTCGTGAAACGAGGTGCTTTGATAACCGAGCATGATGTCGTCGGCGCCCGGCACGCCCATGACGAAATTGACGCCGGAGGCGACCAGAAGCGCCAACAGCGCATCCATATCGTCCTGGTCGGCCTCGGCATGATTGGTGTAGCAGACGTTGACGCCCATCGGCAGGCCCAGGAGCTTGGCGCAGAAATGATCTTCCAGCCCGGCGCGCATGATCTGCTTGCCGTCGAACAGATATTCCGGGCCGATGAAGCCGACCACGGTATTGACCAACAGCGGTTTGAAAGCGCGGGCCACGGCATAGGCGCGCGCTTCGATGGTCTGCTGGTCAGCGCCGTGATGGGCATTGGCCGAGAGCGCGCTGCCCTGCCCGGTCTCGAAATACATCACGTTATCGCCCGCGGTCCCGCGATTTAGCGCCAGCGCCGCGTCCCGGGCTTCCTTGAGCAGCGCAAGGTCGATGCCGAAGCTCTTGTTCGCCGCCTCGGTGCCGGCGATCGACTGAAATACCAGATCGACCGGCGCGCCCTTGCCGATCAGATCGAGCGTGGTCGTGACGTGCGCCAGCACGCAGCTTTGCGTCGGAATGTCGAGCTTGGTGATGATCTCATCCAGCATCGACAACAGCGCGTGCGCGCTTGCCGGACTGTCGGTCGCCGGATTGATGCCGATCACGGCATCGCCGGCGCCAAGCAGAAGGCCGTCGAAAATGCTCGCGGCGATGCCGCGTGCGTCATCGGTCGGATGATTTGGCTGCAACCGCACCGACAGGCGGCCGGGCAGACCGAGCGTGTTGCGGAATGCCGTCACCACCGAACATTTCGCGGCAATCGCCATCAGATCCTGCAAGCGGCAGATCTTGCTCACGGCGGCGACGATTTCCGGCGTCAGCCCGGGCGCCAGCGCTTTGAGCACCGGCGCCGTGGTCTCATCGGCCAAAAGCCAGTCGCGCAGGCCGCCGACGGTCAGATGCGCCACAGCCGCAAAAGCGTTCCGATCGTGGTTGTCGATAATGAGACGCGTGACTTCATCGCTCTCGTAAGGAACAACCGCCTCGTTCAAAAATGTCCGAAGCGGCAGATCGGCCAGCGCGAATTGCGCGGCAACGCGCTCCTCGGCGCTGTCGGCGGCGATGCCGGCGAGCCGGTTCGCCGCTGCGCAGCGGCGAGGCCTTGGCGAGAAGCGTCTTGAGATCGGCGAAAGTGTAACGTCGAGTCCCAATCGTTGAGCCATACATGAGAACAGCTTCTCACAAAGCCCGGCTGGACGCGAATGACGTCAATTGGCGATGGCGAAGCCAACTGTAATTCGCACATGCAATGCGTCCTCGCCAACAGAGACTGGCATCGGCGCCACAGACGCGCCGGCCGCCATGCGCGCCATCATCGGCATCGGCGACGCCAGACCTGCATCTTCCGTAATCCACACCACGCGGCCCAGCGCGATACCGGATGCTTTCGCATAAATTTCCGCCTTGCGTTTGGCGTCGGCGACCGCCGCGGCGCGGGCCTGATCGAGTAGTTTCGACGGATCGCTGTGGAGGAACTCGATATTGCCGACATTGGTGACGCCGGCTGTGGCCAAGCGGTCGAGGGTGTCGCCGGCCTTGCCGATATCGCGGATCGTCACATTGACCTGATTGCTGACGCTATAACCCGCGAGCTTCGATTCGTTCTGCGGGTCCGCCGGCGTGTAGACCGGCTGTATCGAGAAGCGCGAGGTCTGAATGTCCTTCGCGGCGATGCCGGCATCCTGCA
>JBAUCK010000109.1:0-34086 GCA_049677525.1 Xanthobacteraceae bacterium | reverse complement strand
TCGCAGCTCTCATATGGTGGATCTAATGAGTCTGGACCCTAGTCTGCTCGAGCTCGGACGCTGCAGAATCAAATTCCAGAGCCTCAGGTGAAATCTTATCGAATACGTTTCGGGCAGAGTCACCGAGGTGTTCTACCTCCTGGCTGTTGAGCCCCAATATCAATTCGCAGGCCCAACGGAGCGTGCTATCTGGCTCAAACTTCGGTTCCCTGTCACGCAAGGGAAGGAGGTCATCGGCCGTAACGGTAACACTCCGAGTTTTTGCCGGAATGATCCTTTGTTCATTCTGAAATTTCAGTGTGAAACGCGATTGGCTGACCGGCATGGACCACCTAGCGATTAAACGAGACCACGTTGGACTCTGCGGGCCACAAGATCTTGTTAATTTGATCGGCCCACGCATTCAAAGCCAGGCGGCGTTCTTCGAGATATTCAAATCGATTGTAGACAGCCGCGACTCCACGAATAGTCCCGCTAACGTGATTGGGGATTTTGTCCACCACATGCGGTGGAAAATTCAGCCGCGCCATTCCGGTCGCGCCGGTGCGGCGTAGATCGTGAAGCGTCCAGTTGGGGATTTCCTCAGGAAGCGGCTTGCCGATGCCAAGACCGATTGCTTTGCGATAGGCGTTGTCATCTTCTGGCAGCCTGAGCGATCGCCGGCGTGCCCTTATCATTTCGGCATCGAGGCGCCGCTTAGCGCGCGAGAAGCCGCTGACGGGACTTTCGCCGTTCGTCGTAAAGACAAAACGCTCGCTAATTCGCGGAATTGATTTCAGCACCTCGATTGCGGTCTCGGACAATTGGACTTCATGGCCGCGATTGTTCTTGGTCTTTTCGCGCGGCATCGTCCAATTGCGCTGCTTAAGATCGAGTTCCGACCATTCCAGCGTTGCCACTTCGTCGCGGCGCTGCGCCGTAAGCAGCAGTAGTTTAGTCAGTGACCCGAATGGCCAGCCAACGACTCCGGCGGCCTCCCATAACCATCGGATCTCATCGTCAGATAGAACGCGATCACGCGGCTGTTCTTTGGTAGGCGGCCTCATGCCGGCGACCGGAGATGTCGATAGCCGGTCGCGTCCAACCGCCCAGTTGAAGAATGCCCGCAGCCGCGTCAGGACGCGGTTGGCATGAACCTCGGCGCCTCGAGCAAGGGCGGCATCGATTACTCGATTGACGTCGCTGCGCGTGATGCTGGTGAGCGTCCTTTTTTGCCAGCCTTTGGCGACTTCGCGCTCCAAAATGCGCTTGGCTTCGCGATGGGTGCCAAGCGTCGTGTTGCGCTCCAAACGCGCAAGATAGTCCTGCACCACAGCAGCAAAGTCGTCGGTCTGTGCCCCGTGGGCGGCGGCTTCCCGCTTGGCGCGCTTTTCATCAGCCGGATCAACCCCTTCGCCCACGCGATCGAGGGCACGTTGCGCCAGGCGGCGAGCTTGTGGAGGCTTGATTGCCGGATAGGTGCCGATCGTGAACCGGCGGAGCCGGCCGCCCATGCGGTAGTGCAAGGACCAGCTCTTGTGACCCTTGTCAGTCACGCGCAACGCGAGCCCGCCGAAGGCGGCGTCGAAGTATTCGATGCGGCCTTGCACCGGCAATTTGACACGCTCCACGAACAGCTCGGTGAGAGCTTTTGTCGGCAAAACTGCTGCTCCTACGGGGTAACACCGGGGTAACAGATCGGGTAAATTGCTATGAAATGTTCATGCCTGTTCACCGCCTTACATCTGCGGCTAAACGGTTGCAAATTAAATCATTTTTTGGCTGTGGACAGAACGGCAAAGAACGACCGTGAAATGCGCCGTCCTTTGTCTTCCAAGCTGAAGATCGCTGGTTCGAATCCTGCCGGGGTCGCCGATTATTTGGATAGCTTCCCCGCCGCGGCTTCGATCGGTCGATGCGCTGATTAGCCGGCGCTAGAACGCGCAATCCCGATAGCCCCAGTTGGTGATGATGCCGCCCCGCGCGGTCCCCCAGATTTTGCAAACAACATTTCGGCCTTGGGACGCAGTGTACCAATAGTAGATTCTCCTGCGGCCGATGTGCCCTCTGTGAACGGGAGGACCGAGCCTTGCGATTACATCGCCAACCGGCTCGCCGCGATACGCGTTGAGATCGTAGGTGAAATTCGTACCGTTAAAGCCGCACAAGACACCGGCAACAACGACCAGCACGGCAATCGTCGCGAGCTTCCGCAATTTGGCCTCCCATCGTTAGCTGTGGTTCTGAACTCCGCGCCAGAATCGACGCTCCGAGGCTCTCGCGTGTCAGCCAAGATCAATTGCACAATTCATTTGCCGGCATGCCGGACGTACAGGGCGGCAGCGATGGATTGCTGGCGCGGGTGCCGGCGGTGGGAGAGCCATAGCCACCTCCACCGGATCCGCCGGACGAGCAGAACGTTCCAGCGATCATTTCATTGCAAATGACGTCGAGTCCCGCCCCCGACTGGTTGCCTTGGGAGGCCGCTCCCGTGCCGCTCGATGGGCCAAACTGCTGTTGACCGTTCGGCACCCCGGTTTGCGCCGCGTTTTGCGCCATGATTTGCGCCATGGCCGGATAAGCGGCCGGATATGCTGCCACCAGCAACAGGAATACCGTCACGAACCTCGTCATGGCCTGTACCGTCGGCCCCGCCCGAACCAATAACCGGGCTACCCTGGCCATCGTTCCGCCGAAGAGCGACAAGGTCATGTCGTTTTGTAGTCGGGTGGACACGAGCGTAAAACGAAAAAACCCGGCAGGCAGGCGCCTAGCCGGGCTTGTCGTTCGATCAAATACACGGCGGCCCGCGGCCGCACCCGTTAGTGGAACAAGAAGTTCGCGCCGACCTTGACGACGCTTGCGGTCAGCTTCGAGTTATTGGGGTCGCCAATGATGGTACCAGTGACGAGGTCCGTCGCGTTTGGCGTTAGCGTCTGGTTCGTCGTGCCGAAATTCAGATAATTATACTCGGCCTTCAGCGTGATATGTTGGTTACGGCATATTCGACGCCGGCGCCCAGCATCCAGCCGAAGCGATTGAACGTTCCAGTGATGCTACTGCCATCGTTGGCGCTAAAATTGTATTTTTCCTGCATGTAAGAGCCGCCGGCTTTGCCATAAAATAGGGTGTGGTCGGCGGCCCAGCCGAAACGCGCCGCAAATGTCGACATCCACGGATTGCTGTACGAGCCAGTGCCGAAGGCGTCGAACTAAGCTCGCATAGACATCTTTGCCTAGACTTGACCGCGTGCTTGGCCGCCTACTTGCCAGGTACTTGACCAGGTACTTGGCCGAGCGATACAAGATTGCGTCCGGAAGCCGGCCCCGGCACCGCTCCCGGCGGACACTTGCCGAGAATGATCATCCCTAAGACCTCGTCCTTGGTGACATCGCCGACGCGCGCGGTGCCGACGACGGTGCCGTTTTTCATCACACAAATGCGATCCGCGAGATCGAACACGTCGTGGATGTCGTGGCTGATCAGGAAAATGCCTGGCCCCTCGGCCTTGACATGCTTGATGAGTTCGCCGACCTGCGCGGTCTCCTGCGGTCCGAGCGCTGCGGTCGGCTCGTCCATAATCAGGATCTGCGCGTCGAATAAAATGGTGCGCGCGATGGCGACCGACTGGCGCTGGCCGCCGGACAAGGCTTTGACGGGATCCTTGAAGCGCGCGAAATACGGATTGAGGCGGCCCATCACTTGGCGCGCCTGTGCCTCCATCGCAATGTCGTCGAGCGTGCCCAAGCGCGTGCGCAACTCGCGGCCGAGAAACAGATTGGCAGCGGTGTCGACATTATCGGCGAGCGCGAGCGTCTGGTAGATCGTCTCGATGCCGTAGCGCTTGGCGTCGCGCGGATTGGCAATCGCCGCCTCCGCACCGCGAATAGTGATGGTGCCGGAATCGCGCCGATAGGCGCCGGACAGAATCTTGATCAGCGTCGACTTGCCGGCGCCGTTATGGCCGACCAGCGCCAGCACCTCGCCGGCGTAAAGGTCGATCGACACCCGGTCGACGGCGTGAATGCCGCCGAAGGCCAGCGAAATATCGCGCATCTCGACGAGCGGCGTGCCTGCGGCATCCGTCATGCGCGGCTCCGCCGATAAACGGTGTCGAGCCACACCGCGAGCACGAGGACGATGCCGACGACGATGTTCTGCAGCGGCGTATCGACGCCAAGCAGCACCATGCCCGATTGCAGCGACTGCATCAGCACCGCGCCGAGCATCGCGCCGACCACGGTGCCGGTGCCGCCCGCAAGCGACGTGCCGCCGATGACGGCCGCAGCGATCACCAGAAGCTCGGCGAGCGTGCCCTCGGCGTTCGTCGCGGCATCGAGACGCGCGATCGACATCGCAGCGCTGATGGCCGCAAGAAGCCCCATCAGCATGAAGGTCTTCATGATCACCCAGCGCGTGGCGATGCCAGCAAGCTCCGCCGCTTCGGGATTGCCGCCGATGGCATAGACATAGCGCCCGTAGCGCGTGCGAGTGGCGAGAAAGGTCATGACGATGGCGACCGTAATCGCGATCAGAACCGGGATGGCGATGCCATGCGCGATGAACAGGCCGCCGTCGGGGATGGCGATGTGACTGGCTTGCGCATGGCGGCGCACGCTGCCGACCGGCCAGGGATAGGCATTGGCGACGGCGACGGCGCCGAGGATCAGCAGACAGCCGACTGTGCCAAGAAAGACGTCGGCCGCGATCGGCCGCAATGGAAAGTGAAACTGCTTTCGCCGCGAACGGCCGTGTGCCAACAGCGCGACGACTGCCGCGCATGCGACGAAGCCGACGCCCCAGCTCCAGGTCGCGCCGATCGAACCTTCCGGGCCGCCACCCATCAGTTCGAACGCGCTATCGAGCGGCGCCACGGTCTGCCCGCTCGTCACCCACCAGGCCGCGCCGCGCCAGACCAGAAGCCCGCCGAGCGTGACGATAAAAGACGGAATGCCGAGATAGGCGATCAGGTAACCCTGCAGCGCACCGAGCAACGTGCCGAGCAGAAGCCCTGCCCCCAATGCGACGATCCAGGTCGCCGGATGCTCGAAACCCAAAAATTTCGGCAGCAGGTCGACCTGAATCACGCCCATGACCATGCCGACGAAACCGAGCATCGAGCCGACCGACAGATCGATATTGCGCGTGACGATGACGAGCACCATGCCGGTCGCCATGATCGCAACCGACGACGACTGCACCGAGAGATTCCACAAATTGCGCGGAGTCAGGAACAGCCCGCCGGACAGCACGTGGAAGGCGATCCAGATCACCACGAGCGCAAACGCCATGCCGAGCATGCGGGTGTCGAGCTCGGTGGATTTTAGCAAGCGCGTGAGCACGCTAGAGCGAAATTGTTTCATTTTGAATCAGATATCGCTCCGGCATTTTGATCGAGCATGATCGTTTCGGAAAACTTCCACTTTTCCGGATCATGCTCTAGCCGCAGACCTTGACGGTGCCGGGTGGCACGCCCTGGCAGACTTCGTCTTTTTTGATCCAGCCGGCGTCGATGACGATGCCGAGAGTGTCCTTGGTGATCGGCACCGGCGTGAGCAACAGCGCATTCATCGGGATGTGTTTTGGACCGCCGGAGAACGTAACCACGCCCGGCACGTCGCTCATTTTTTTGCCGTCGGCAAGGAACACGGCAACCTCGACCGCGGCCTTGCCGAGCGCGCGTGAGTCCTTCCATACCGAAACAGTCTGCATGCCGTGCGCGATACGGTTCAGCGCCGCGTGATCGCCGTCCTGGCCCGACACCGGCACGGCGCCGGCAAGACCTTGCGCCGCGAGCGCGGCGATGGCGCCGCCGGCCGTGCCGTCGTTGGACGCCACCACCGCATCGAGCTTGTTGCTGGTCGTGGTGAGGATCTGCTCCATGTTCTTCTGCGCATTGGCCGGAATCCAGCCGTCGGTATAGGCCTCGCCGATAATCTTGATCTTACCCGATGCGATGGCGCCTTTGAGCGCGTCCATCTGGCCGGAAAACAGGAAATCCGCATTCGGATCGGCGGATGAGCCTTTGATGAAGGCGTAATTGCCATCCGGCTTCACCGCCATCACGCCGCGCGCCTGCATGCGGCCGACTTCCTTGTTGTCGAAGGTAATGTAAAACGCGTCCGGATTTTCGATCAGCCGATCGTAGCCGATCACTGGAATGCCCTCGTCGATCGCCTTCTGCACCGCGGGCGCGACAGCGGAGGAATCCTGCGCCAGCACGATCAGCACATTGGCATTCGCGATCAGGCTTTCGATATCGGTCAATTGCTTTTGCGCCGAGGATTGCGCATCGGCCGAAATATATCTGTCGCCGGCCGCGGCGATCGCTGCCTTCATCGCGGCTTCGTCGATCTTGTAGCGCTCCTCCTGAAAGTTCGACCAGGACACGCCGATCACTTTGTCCCTGGCGAGCACGGAAACGGTCAGGAACGGTAACAAGGCAGCGCCCGCGAGCAATGCGGCGGCAAACCTCCTCATGACCCCTCCCCCAAAAGTTCTTGCACCTGACGTAGCTCTGACCCGGCCGATATAGAGCCTTTTTCGCGCAATGAAAAAGGGCCGAAACGGCGCTCTGGCGCTGCCGCTCGGCGCTTGCGAAATGGCCGCAGTGCGGTCATGTAGTCCGGACCGACTGTTGCGAAAATCAATAACCGTCCCGGGAGGCATATTGCGATGAAAGCGGCTTATTTTGAAGAATTCGGCGGGCCGGAGGTGCTGCGCTATGGCGATCTGCCGGACCCGGTGGCCGGCGCCGGCGAAGTGCTGGTGGATGTTCATGCCGCAAGCATCAATGCCGCCGACTGGAAATTTCGCGCCGGCAGCTACCCGCGGCATGCAGCGGCAAAGCCTCCGTTCATCCCGGGCCGCGATTTCTCGGGCGTGGTCGGTGCGGTCGGCCAAGGCGTGACCGATCTCAAAGTCGGCGATGCGGTGTTCGGCGTGCTCAATGCCGGGCGTGAAGGGACATATTGCGAAAAGCTCGCGATCACCGCTTCGATCATCGCCAAGAAGCCGGATGCGCTGCCGCATGTGAATGCGGCGGCCTTGGCGCTGACCGGCTTGACCGCGATGGATTCCGTCGACGGCACGCTGAAACTCAAGCGTGGCGAGACGATTTTAATTCAGGGCGGCGCCGGCGGTGTCGCGGGCTTTGCCATCCAGTTCGCCAAACATATCGGCGCGCATGTGATCACGACGACGAGCGCGGCGAACCGCGATTATGTCAAAAAACTCGGCGCCGACGAGGTCATCGACTACAATGCGCAGGATTTCACCAAAGTCGTGTCCGGCGTCGACGCGGTATTCGATACGGTCGGCGGCGACGTGGCGCAAAAAAGCTTTGCGGTGCTCAAGCCGGGCGGCCGCGCCGCCTTCATCGCGTCCGGCATGGAGGCGCCGAAATCGCCCCGTGGCGACGTGACCTCGCTCCGGCCGCCAGTCGCGCGCGCGCGCACACCGCTCGAGCGGATCGCAAAGCTGTTCCTCGACGGCGCGATCCGTCCGCCGGACGTCAAGCTTTACCGGCTGGCGCAAGCCGCCGAAGCGCATCGGCTGAGCCAGTCACGGCATTTCCGCGGCAAGCTCATTTTCCAAGTTCGCTAGCTGCAAGTTCGCTGGCAAACCGCCAGTGGCCGGCTAGGCAGCGGATGCCGTCTCGAGCGGCCGCTCCTTTGTTTCCACCGTATAGCCTGCGGCGACGACGGCACCGACGACGGCGATGACGCCGAAATAGCTGAACACCGCGGTCAAGCCCGATCCGGTGAGCAGGTAGGCGACGACATTCGGTCCGGTCGCCGCGGCGACGCGCTGCCAGGCTGTCCCGACCGCGCTGGCGAAGGCTCGGATGCGGGTCGGATAGATTTCGGCGGTGTAGAGATTGAGCCCGATCGCGACCGCCGACATGAAGAAACTGCCGATCGAGACGAACACCAGGAGCGTTGTGGCGCTATCGGCGCCCAATGCAGCGAGGATCAGGAGCGTGACGCCACCGCCAAATAACGCGCTGGCGAAGCAGACACGGCGACCGATCTTGTCGATCGTGAAGGCGCACAAGGCCGCGCCGACAATGCCGCAGAGCTGAACAATGAAGCCGTAATTGAGCGACTGCTGCAGCGAGAGATTGAAATTGGTGCGATAGAGGGTCGGCACCCAGCTGTTGAGACCATAGATGGTCGAGAAGCAGCAGAACCACATGGCCCAGACACCCAATGTCCGCCGCCGGTAGGCTTTATCGAGCATCTCGAACCAGCGCCGGTTCGGCGCAGCGGCGGCCAACGTACCGGCAACGGTCGTCGTTTGCACAGGCGGCAGCGTCTTCCCCGACGCCTTGATGTCCTGCTCGATCCGGCTGACGATTTCGTCCGCTTCCGCGACCCTGCCCTGGCTCGCGAGCCAGCGCGGCGATTCCGGCAGCAGCCACATCAGCACCGCGGCAAGCAGCGCCGGCGCCGCGCCGAGATAAAACATGGATTGCCAGCCAAGCCGCGGCACCATGATTGAACCGAGCAGGCCCGCAATCACCAGGCCGAAGACAAAGACCAGCTCATAAAGAATGTAGAATCGCCCGCGGCCTTTCTCGCGCGCGAGTTCGATAATGTAGGTCGTGGCGACAGGGATTTCGCCGCCAAGCCCGATGCCCTGGATGAAGCGAAAGATGGCAAGCGATTGCGCGTCCCAGGCGAAGGCGCAGACAAGGCTCATCACACCAAAGAGCGTCGTCGCGATCACGACCGTGCGCAGCCGGCCGAACATCTCGGCCGCCCATCCCGCCACCAGTGCGCCGATCAATTGGCCCGCGAAAGCTGCCGAAATGATCATGCCGATCTGTTGCGGCGACAGATGCCAGGGCCCGACGATCGCCGGCACCGCAAAACTGATCGCCAAAAGGTCCATGGCATCGAAGAAGGTGACGATGCCGAGGATCAGTCGGACGCGAATATGCCAGGACGAAGCCGGCAGCCGGTCGAGCCGCGCCGCAATCGACTGTGCCGCGATCGTGGTTCCGTGGATCTGATCCATCGGTAGCCTCCCCCCACTCATGTCCGGCTGTTGGCGCCGGTTCGGCCCGTGCTGGTGACACAGACTCTACGTTTCCTCGCTGCCATGATAAACATGGATGGGTGACGTGGTGCGAACATTCGTGCCGCGACACATGCGACGGGGGAACAACTCCCACGCAAAAAGAGATGGGAGGAATTGATGGATCGCCGTTCGGTCATTCGTGCCGGCGGGATTGCGGCGCTGGCCGCGCTATCCCGGGGAATCAGCACGCCGGCTTTCGCGCAGCAGAAAATCGTTCTCAAAGCCTCTGACGTTCATCCGGAAAGCTATCCGACGGTCGCCGCCGTCGAGAATCTCGGCAACAAGCTCGAAACCACCACCAACGGCCGGCTCAGCGTGCAGATGTATGCCGCGATGCAGCTCGGCGGCGAGAAGGAAGCGATCGAGCAGGCGCAGATCGGCGCCATCCAGCTCGCCCGCGTTTCGGTCGGCGCGCTTGGACCGGTGATCGGCGATCTCAATGTGCTCAATCTGCCGTTCCTGTTCCGCAACACGGCGCATATGCAGAAGGTCATGGACGGCGAGATCGGCACCGAGCTTCTCGACAAGGTCACGAGCGATCCCAAGGCGGGTCTGGTCGCGCTGTGCTGGATGGATGCCGGCGCGCGCAATCTCTATAACACCAAGAAGCCGATCAAGATCATTGCCGATCTCAAAGGCATGAAATTCCGCGTCATCGGCAATCCGATGTTCGTCGACATGATGAATGCGCTCGGCGGCAACGGCGTCGCCATGGGCTACGATCAGGTGTTCAGCGCGTTGCAGACCGGCGTCGTCGACGGCGCAGAGAACAATCTGCCGAGCTATGTCTTCGACAACCATTATCAGGTCGCCAAATATTACACGCTGACCCAGCACCTGATCGTGCCGGAAATCCTCGTCCTCTCGCGCAAGACCTGGGACGGGATGTCGAAGGACGATCAGGATCTGATGCGCAAAGTCGGCCGCGAGGCACAGTTCGAGGAGCGCGATTTCTGGAACAAATACGAGACCGCGGCGCTCGACAAAGCCAAGGCCGCGGGCAATCAGATCATCGATGTCGACGACAAGGCCCCGTTCCAGGACGCGGTGAAGCCGGTCTGGGACAAATACGGCCCGAAATTCGCCGATACGATCAAGCGCATTCAGGCTGTCGAGTAGGCCTGAGATGGCGCAGTTTTATCGGAAGCTGATGGATGCGCTCTATCTCGGCTGCGTCGCCGTTGCCGGCACGGCGCTGGTGCTGATCTCCGCCGTTATTCCCTGGGCGGTGTTCACGCGCTACGTCCTCAATAGCGCTGCATCCTGGCCTGAGCCCGCCGCGATCCTTCTCACCATCGTGCTTACCTTCATCGGAGCGGCCGCCTGCTACCGCCGCCGCATCCATATGAGCGTGTCGTATTTCGTTCAACTGCTGCCGTCGCCGCTCCGCATCCTCGCCGAGTTCGTCGCCGAAGCGCTGGTCGCGGCGATGGCGCTATTCATGATGGTCTATGGCGCAAAGCTCGTCGAGGCGACCTGGTACAACACCATCGCCGATTTTCCGGCCCTTTCGGTCGGCGTGACCTATTTGCCGATCCCGATCGGTGGCGCGCTCCTGCTTTTGTTCGTCATCGAGCGGATGATCTTGGGCGCGCCGGAAGAACCGGCCGACGTTCCGTTGCATTAGAGCATGATCCGGAAAAGTGGAAACCGGTTTTCGGAAAAGATCTCGCTCAAACAAAATATTCTAGACCTTGATCCGCTCCAATCGCATTCGATCAAGGTCTAGAAGGCACACGAGGCACCGCGCCCAGGACCACACTCATGGATGTCGTCGTTCTCCTCGCCACCATGTTCGCCTGCATCGCCATCGGCGTGCCGATCGCCTATTCGCTGGCGCTCGCGGCCGTCGCCGGCGCGCTGTGGATCGGTATTCCGCTTGAGGCCGTGATGCTCAAAATCTCCGACGGCGTCAGCAAGGTCGCCATGCTGGCCATCCCGTTCTTTGTGCTGGCCGGCGCCATCATGGCCGAAGGCGGCATGGCGCGACGCCTGGTCGCCTTCGCCGATGTACTGGTCGGCTTCACCCGCGTCCGCGGCGGGCTGTCGGTGGTCAATGTGCTCGCGACCACCTTCCTCAGCGGCATTTCCGGCTCCGCGGTCGCCGACACCTCTGCGATTGGTTCGGTGATGATCCCGCAAATGGAGCAAAGCGGCTATCCGCGAGTCTTTGCCACCAATGTCACGATCACGGCTTCAGTGCAGGCGCTGCTGGTGCCGCCGAGCCATAATGCCGTGATCTATTCGCTCGCGACCGGCGGCACGATCTCGATCATCTCGCTGTTCATGGCCGGCGTGGTGCCGGGGCTCTTGCTCGGCTTCTCAATCGTCGTTCTCTGCCTGGTCATCGCCTATCGCGACGGCCATCCGCGCGGCAGCACCGTGCCGGCGCGCGAGGCTGTCAAGATCACCATCGACGCGGTGTGGGGCCTGATCACGCTGGTCATTATTCTCGGCGGCATCCTCGGCGGCGTGTTCACCGCGATCGAAGCTGGCGCGGTGGCCTGCGTCTGGGCGTTCCTGGTGACGATGTTCGTTTATCGCGACTATCGCTGGCGCGATCTGCCGGCTCTTGTGCACCGTACGCTCCGCACCGTCGCCATGGTGCTGACCCTGATCGCCTGCGCCTCGAGCGTCGGTTACGTGATGGCGCTGACGCAGATGCCGGCGCGGATCACGGCAGCCTTCCTGACCATATCGAGCGACAAGAACGTGATCCTGCTTCTGATCAACATCATGTTGCTCATCCTCGGATGCCTGGTGGACATGGCGCCGTCGATCCTGATCTGCACGCCGATTTTATTGCCGGTAATGATCAATTTCGGCGTCAGCCCGATCCATTTCGGCATCATCATGATGCTCAATCTCGGCATCGGTCTGTGTCATCCCCCGGTCGGCTCGATCCTCTTTGTCGGCTGCGCCGTGGGCAAGGTCAGGATCGAGCAGGTGATGCGCAAAATCTGGCCGTTCTACGCTGTGATGCTCGCGGTCTTGATGCTGGTGACTTACATTCCGGCGATTTCGCTCTGGCTGCCGCACCTGCTCGGTCTGTGAGCATTTATCCTTCATAAATTTCAATAACTTATTGCCGCCGCTGCGCTTTATCTGTTGCGCTACGATGCCGGGCGGACACCACGTCGCAGATAAGCGCCCCGGATACCACCAAAGGCGCTCTAGCCGGCTACCCGCGATGAGAGTATGTTTTCTTGCGCGCCGCTCAATACAGAAAAAAACAGGCGTACACCGGAGGAAACGATGACAGAGTCACATCTGCTCGACCACGCAGGTCCAAATCGGCGCAGCCTCCTCAAGAGCGCAGCGCTCGGTTCCGTAGCCGCCCTTGCCGCCCCTTACGTCAAAGACAGTTTCGCCGCCGGATCGTTGGCGCTCGGCGTGTGGGACCATTGGGTTCCCGGCGCCAATAACGCGCTGATCAAGCTGTGCAACGAATGGGGCGCCAAGAACAATTGCGAAGTGAAGATCGATTTCATCACCTCGCAGGGCGAAAAAGACAAATTGACCGCGGCCGCCGAAGCCCAAGCCGGCACCGGCCACGACATCATGTCGCATCGCGACTGGAACGTCCGCATCCACCAGAACGTGCTCGAGCCGCTCGACGATGTCGTGGACGGCCTGATCAAACAATACGGCACGATCAGCCCGGTGTCCGAATATCTCGCCAAGATCAAAGGCACCTGGCGCGGCGTACCGACCACCGTCGGCAGCCAGGTGAAACCGTGCTGCTCGCGCTTCGATCTCTATCAGCAACATGCGGGCATCGATCTGCGCGAGATGTTTCCCGCCGATGAATCGAAATACGACGCGGCGAAGATCGTCAACTGGAATTGGGATACTTATCTCGACTCGGCGCAGAAGCTCCACAAAGCAGGTTTCCCCGTGGGTCTGCCGATGGGACAGTCGAGCGACGCGGTCGACTGGGTCGGCGCGTTGTTCAATTCCTATGGCGTGGTGATGGTCGACGCCAAGGACAACATCAAGGTCGATTCCGACGAAACCCGCACCGCCATGGAAATGATGAAGAAGCTGATGGCGGTGAACCCGCCTGAGGTCTATGCCTGGGACGACGCCGGCAACAACCGCTGGCTCATTTCCGGCAAGGGCTCGGGCATCATGAATCCGCCGAGCGCCTGGGCGGTCGCCAAGCGCGACAACCCGCAGGTCGCGGCAAATTGCTGGACCCATGCGATGCCACGCGGTCCCAAGGGCCGCTTCGTCGGACAGCTGCCGCAGTTCTACGGCCTCTGGTCATTCTCCAAGAACAAGCAGGCGGCCAAGGACCTGTTGACCTATATTTCGCAGAAGGAATCGGCGGCTCAGCTCGTGCAAGCCTCGTTCGGCTACGACCTGCCTTCCTTCAAGAGCATGTACGACCTCGATACCTGGAAGACGGTCGAGCCGCCGGTCGGCACCGTCTACAGCTATCCGCCGCGCGGCGACGAGCAGACCTCGATCGCCGGTGCGCCGGCGCGTTCGGAAGTCGGCGCGCAGATCTACAACCAGGCGATCAATACCGTGATGGTCGCCAAGTTCACGCAAGGCAACGAAAAGCTCGACGACGTCATCAAGTGGGCGTCGAACGAGCTCGAAGGAACCTTGCGCGCGTAAGCGCGGCGTCCAGCCTTACGACGAACAAGCATGCCGGCCCGTTTGGCCGGCATGCGCAGTGCCAGTGCCCGAAATTTCGAATGCGGAAATACAACGCTAGTTCCGGAGGCCGGTCCAAAAGATCGGCGAGGCAGAAATGGCAGATACCGTTCAGACATGGCCGCCGAGGTCGCCAAGCCTACTAAAGCCAAGGCTGCAAGTCGGCCTGCAATCGCCGGCTTTGCGCAATCTGAGACTTTTTCTGCGCCGCCGTTCGACCGTCGCCTTTTTTATGTGCCTGCCGTTGATCGTCATCATCGCGTGCCTGGTGATCTATCCGGCGTTTTATTCGATCTATCTGTCGATGTTGAACAAGGCGCAGACGCGCTTTATCGGTCTCGGCAATTTCAGCTTCCTGTTGTCGCGCGACGTGTTCCGCATGGTGATGGAACAGACGGCGATTTTCGCGCTCAGCGCGGTGTTCTTCAAAGCGCTGATCGGGCTCATCACCGCACATCTCATCAACAATCTGCCCGCCAAGGGCCAACGCAAATGGCGCGGCATGCTGCTAGTGCCCTGGGTCATACCTCTGGCACTATCGTCGCTCGGCTGGTGGTGGCTGTTCGACCCCACCCACTCCGCGTTCAATTATGTCCTTTCCAGCCTGGGTTTCAGTGAAGTCGGATGGCTAAGCGATCCTTATTGGGCGCGCTTTTCCGTGATCCTCGTCAATGTCTGGTACGGCGCCCCGTTCTTCCTGATCATGTATCTCGCAGCGCTTAAATCGGTGCCGGAACAGCTCTATGAGGCGGCCTCCATCGACGGCGCCAATGCGTGGCAAAAATTCCGTCACATCACTCTGCCGATGATGCGCAATATCATCTCCATCACCGTGCTGTTTTCGTTGATTGTAACCTTCGCCAATTTCGACATCGTGCAGATCATGACCGCGGGCGGCCCGCGCAACATGACGCATGTCCTCGCAACCTACGCCTTCATGCTCGGCATCCGCTCCGGCGATTTGCCGCTCGGCGCCGCAACCTCGTTGTTCATGTTCCCGATCCTTGCGATCGCTGCGATCTTCATCCTGCGCGGGGTCCGCAAACGCGGCAGGGAAATCGGATGAGCACGGCCGCCCTCGGCGCACGCGCTTCTCAAAGCTTCAGTCTCCGCTCAAGCCTGAGCCGCAATCGGCGCTGGGCGCTGATCACGTCTTACGTGTTCCTCGTGATTTTCGCGATCTTCTTTCTGATTCCGCCCTATTACATGATCGTCACCGCGTTCAAGAGCGACGCCGAGGTGGCGCGCATGGCTACCAATCCATGGATCATCGCCGACGGCATCACGCTCGATCAGTTCAGGATCCTGCTCACCCAGACCGATTTCCTGGTCTTCTTCAAGAATACCATCGTCGTGACGTTGTGCACGGTCGTGATCACGATGGTGGTCAGCGTGTTCGCCGCCTTCTCGCTCGGCCGGATGAAATTTTGGGGGTCGAGCATTCTGGCGACGGGCATCTTTCTGACCTATCTCGTGCCCGATACGCTGCTGTTCATTCCGCTGTTCCAGATCGTCAAGGCGGTCGGCCTGCTCAATTCCTATTGGGGCATGGTGCTCGTCTACCCGACGCTCACTGTGCCGTTCTGCACCTGGATCATGATCGGCTATTTCCAGTCAATCCCGAAAGAACTCGACGAAGCGGCGCTGATCGACGGCGCTGGCCACATGCAGATGCTCACCAAAATCTTCATCCCGGTGGCACTGCCGGGCATCATCGCGGCGATGATCTTTGCTTTCACCGTATCGTGGGCAGCCTTCGTCTATCCGATGACGTTCCTCTATTCGGCGGACCAGCAGGTGCTCACCGTCGGCACGGTGACGAGCCTCATTCGCGGCGATGTTTACAAGTGGGGCATGCTGATGGCCGGCGCGCTGATGGCGGCGGCGCCGCCACTCGTCATCTACGCCTTCCTGATGGACTATTACATTGCCGGACTCACAGCGGGGGCGACGAAAGGTTAGTCTCGGGGAACGAAAGGTTTTGCAAATGGCCGAAGTCGCGTTGCGTAATGTGGTCAAGCGCTTCGACAATGTCGAGGCGGTGCGCAGCATCAATCTCGACATTCCGGACAACGAATTCGTCGTCCTGGTCGGTCCTTCGGGCTGCGGCAAGTCGACGACGCTGCGCATGATCGCGGGCCTCGAGGAACTGACCTCGGGCGACATCTTTATCGGCGGCGAAATCGTCAACGATCTGCCACCCAAGGATCGCGACATCGCCATGGTGTTCCAGAACTACGCGCTCTATCCGCATATGAGCGTTTTCGAGAACATGTCGTTCGGCCTGAAGCTGCGCAAATTCCCCAAGGCCGAGATCAAGAAACGCGTCGACAACGCCGCGCGCATTCTCGACATCACCGAGCTGCTCGACCGTAAGCCGAAGGCTTTGTCCGGCGGCCAGCGCCAGCGCGTGGCGATGGGCCGCGCCATCGTGCGCAATCCGAAAGTGTTCCTGTTCGACGAGCCGCTGTCGAATCTCGACGCCAAGCTGCGCGTGCAGATGCGCACCGAAATCAAGCGCGTCCACCAGCTGGTCAAGACCACGACCGTTTATGTCACGCACGATCAGATCGAAGCGATGACGCTCGCCGACCGGGTCGTGGTCATGAATGGCGGCCTGATCGAGCAGATCGCCACGCCACAGGATCTCTATCATCATCCGATGACCCGTTTCGTCGCCGGCTTCATCGGTTCGCCGGCGATGAACTTCATCCGCTGCCATGTCGAGCAGAATGGCGTCGGCCTGCGCGCCCGGCTGTCCGACCGCATTTCGCTGCCGATCCCGCAGGCGCAAACCTCGCGCTTCCAGGAGATGACCGGCAAGGAGCTGATTTTCGGGCTGCGGCCGGAGCACATCACCGAGCCGCGGCGCACCGATTGCGATCAGGACTGCCAGTTCAACACGGCGCTCGACGTCGTCGAGCCGATGGGCATGGAAACCATGGTCTATTTCACCATCGACGGCCAGGAAATCTGCGGCCGCGTCGATCCCAGCAGCGCCAAGGGGCCAGGGGAATCCATGCGGCTTCACGCCGACATGGATCGCATGCACCTGATCGATCCGCAGAGCGGCGCGGTGCTCTAAACTTTGAGGATTCTTTGCGTCATCGAGCCACAAGCAGACATCCCTGCGGCGATTTGACACCAAAGACGCCGCGATCGAGGCAGCCGTCTTTGAGCCGGCGCATAGCGGTTGATCGGAGAAAGTTCCGTCGTCTGGTCGGCGCGGTGGTCCCTATCTCACGAGGCCGAAGACTGTTAGGGTTGGTTTCGGACCGACCGCCACCCGGGGCACGAGGGGATCCGGCGGGACCTACCCAACATTAGAAATCGCAATAGGCATGGCCTTTATCGGGCCACGCACGAGGGCTCATGTCATCAGCGCGTTCTTGTAATGTCCTCATGATTTACCCGCGTTTTGGGGCGGGGACATTTTGGAATTTCGGGGCGGCCTGCGAGCTCTTCGGCGCAAAATACCCGACAGCGCCTCTCGGCCTGATCACGGTCGCGGCACTATTGCCGCCTGAGTGGACCGTCCGGCTCATCGACCGCAACGCCGAGAGTTTAGCCGAGGGCGACTTGGACTGGGCCGACCTGGTCATGACCGGCGGCATGCTGCCGCAATATTTCGATACCATCGAAATCATCGATCTGTGCCGGGCGCGCACCAAGCCGGTGGTGGTCGGCGGCCCGGGCGTGACCTCCGTTCCCGAACTTTACAGCAACGCAAATTTCCAAGTGCTCGGCGAAGCCGAAGGCATTATCGACAAGTTCATCGCGGCGTGGGAGGCGGGCGCGAGCGAAGGCGTCTTCGAAGCCGAGAAGTTCAAGATCGATGTCACGAAGAGCCCGGTGCCCCGTTTCGATCTCCTGAAGGTCGAGCATTATCTTTACATCGGCGTGCAATTCTCCCGCGGCTGTCCGTTCACTTGCGAGTTCTGCGACATTATCGAGCTCTACGGCCGGGTTCCGCGCGCCAAGACCATCCCGCAAATGCTGCGTGAGCTGCAGACGCTGTACGATCTCGGCTACCGCGGTCATGTCGACTTCGTTGACGACAACCTCATCGGCAACAAGAAGGCGGTCAAGGAATTCCTGCCGCAACTCAAGACTTGGCTGGACCAGCGCGACTACGCGTTCGAGTTCACCACCGAGGCATCCCTCAACCTTGCCGACGATGCCGATCTTCTGCGGCTGTTGAACGAAGCCAATTTCATCGGCGTGTTCATGGGCATCGAGAGCCCGGACACCGCTACGCTCGTGGCGATGCGCAAAAAACAGAATACGCGGCGCAACATTGCCGAGAGCATCCACACGATTTACGCCGCCGGGCTCTATGTCACCGCGGGATTCATCATCGGCTTCGACAGCGAGCAGGGATCGGTCGCCGACGGCATTGTCGAGCTGATCGAGGAGGCCGCCATTCCGGTCGCGATGGTGGGCCTGCTGTATGCTTTACCGAATACTCAGCTCACGCGCCGGCTCGCCAAGGAAGGCCGTTTACATCCGAATCTTTTATTGGATCCCGCTGCAGGCATGGATCAGTGCACACAAGGCCTGAACTTCGACACCTTGCGGCCGCGGCACGATATCCTGACCGACTATAAGAACGTACTGGAGAGAATCTACGATCCGGTTGCCTATGGAGGCCGTCTGCAACGCCTGTCGCATCTGCTCGGCGCCTCCAATCCAAATCGGCAAAAGCGAGCCAACGATTCCAGAAGCAAGCTCGGCGGCCTTGAAGTGGTCCATCGCGTCGTGTCGAGGCTGCCGGGCGCACAGGACATGTTCAGACGAACGATCATCGAATGTGCAACGAAGAACCCACAATGGGCTCGGATCATCGTCCTGCTGACGGCCTGCTACCTCCATCTCGGCCCGTTCTCACGGCACGTCATTGTGCAGATCGAGCAGCAGCTTGATGGGCCGCAGGATATTGACCAGGTTCTGAGCGCGCCGGTCGAGCCGCCCGATGTTGGCGTCAGCGCGTGACCAACATCGGTCGCTTGAACCGCCGCCCGGCATTCAATGGGTCGAGAGCGTAGCTTACAACGATGCCGCGTTGCCGTTCTTCGCGGCGTCGTTACTGCCCCCAAAAATCCACCACCACATCATGGTCGCGCCTTGTCTCATCATAGCGCGGCTCCCCGGCGCCATTAGTTTACCGGCGCCGTAAATTCCGATGCAGGAGCGACCGGTACCCCGCCGAACCAACCTGGATGCTTAATAATGGCGGTGCTACCGATCAAGGCCAGCAATAGGCAGATGATGTTAGCTTGCAGCGAAAGGTAGTCGTTCTTCCTCAGGGCGCGCCTCCTAGAGCCAACCCGCGAGCGGCGTCACATCGTCCCGGGGGCCTCGTACTCGGCTGTCTCACCAAGGTCTGAGTTGGTCCGTCGGAGGATGACATAATCACCTCGGAGCCTCGTCACGACGCCTATTCGATTTTGACCGCTGCGCCGGACGGACACCTTCATTCCTAACTCGTCGCCGTCATGCACCTCGTCAAAGGGGTGTGAGTGGGTTAATGGCTGGCAGTGGCCATCCGCTCAAGGTGGTGGAATCAGGGGGCCGACGATCATCTCGACCTGGCAAGGCACTCCCCCCTTACCTTCATCGATGAACCAAGACTGATGGAAGTATCGGTGGGCGCCTGGGACGGCATGTCTCTCTACGAGATCGGCGTCGAATATCCCGATGCTCTCAAAGGCGCGGATGCGTTCGATTGGCTTTTCCGCTCTCCGGATGGCGAGACGTTCGATCATGCCTGCCAAAGATTGCGCACTTGGCTTTCCGAGGTCTCAACCCCGGCTGTGGCAATCTCACACGGCCTTACCGGCCGGCTTTTGCGGGGCGTCTATCTTGGCATGTCCCCGACGCGAGATGTTGGAGCTGCCGGTCTCGCAAGACGGGTTTTATCGGCTTGACGCGGGCCGGGTCGACTTCGTCGACGGCGGCTAATCGAACAATCTTGAGAAGAGGTAGCACAGCGCCGCCATGAGCGCCGCCGCCGGTAGCGTAATGATCCAGGCAATCAGAATGTTGCCGGCAATGTTCCAGCGGACGGCGGAAACTTTCCGTGCAGCACCGACCCCAATGATGGCTCCCGTTACGGTGTGCGTTGTCGAAACGGGTATCCCTAGATAAGTCGCTGCAAGTAGCATGATGGCGCCGCCCGCGGAGGCACAGCACCCCTGCACTGGTGTCATACGGGTAATCTTGGACCCGACCGTCCGCACGATCCGCCAGCCGCCGATAAGCGTGCCCAGCGCCATGGCGGCCTGACACGTGATCACCACCCAGAATGGTACGTAGAAATCGCCGGCGAGATGACCTTGCGAGAACAACAGCACGGCGATGATGCCCATGGTCTTCTCGCATCATCGCCCCCGTGGCCAAGCGAAATAAGCGACGCGGCACCAAATTGCAGCCATTGGAATGTCGGCTCTACTGTGCGCGGGTTAGCACGCACGAACGTCCACGACACCACCCGCACCAGCAGCAACGCTAGAAAAAACCCTAGCAGCGGCGACAAGACAATGAAGGCGCCAGTCGTCAACAGGCCCGCCATACGATGGAGCTGATTCCGGCTTTAGCAACGCCGGCACCCACCAACCCGCCGATCAGCGCGTGGGAGCTGCTCGACGGAATACCGGCCCACCAGGTGATCAAATTCCAGGCAATAGCACCCATCAAAGCGCCGAAGATCACACATGAGCATCCATGACATCGGCGGAAATGATGCCCACTCCGATTGTCCGCGCCACGTGAACACCGAAAACCAGGAACGCCACGAAATTAAAAAATGCCGCCCAAATGACGGCGTAACGTGGCCGCAACATGCGCGTCGAGACCAGTGTGGCTATCGAATTCGCGGTATCGGGCAGGCCATTGAGAAAATCGAACGCGAGCGCAACCGCGATCAAGCCGATCAAGAGAGGCAGGCTGAGCTCGACCGTCATGGCGCGATTTGCATCACAGCTGATCGACCACGATCGAATTTATCTGGTTCGCTACATCTTCGAACCGATCGACAACCTTTTCCAGATGATCGTAGAGTTCGGAGCCAATAACAAACTTCATCGCGCTGCCTTCATTGCTCTCCGGACGGTTCGCAAGAAACAGCGCTTTCAGCCCCCGATTATAGATGTCGTCCGCCTCTTCCTCGGTGGCAATGATTTTTGTCGTCAGCGCGTTTAGACGGCCGGCATTGCCGCCAATTGAACTGAGCAAAGGCACCGCTTCCAGCACCAATTTCGAGCATTGAAGAATTATTTCGCTCATCTGCCGCATCTGCGGCTCGAAGGCATGGACTTCAAACAGGACTATCGTCTTTGCCGTCTTGTTCATCTGGTCGATGGCGTCGTCCATTGAGGAAATGAGATCATGAATATCTGTTCTGTCGAATGGGGTGATGAAAGTGCGGCGGACAACGCTTCGCGTGTTACGTCGTCGGCTTCGGCCTCACGCTGAAAAACCTGTTTGCAGTAGGCCTCAATCGTTTCGCCGCCCTGAAGCAATCCGCACAGTGCCTCGGCCCTAGCGACGACAATCGTCGCGTGTTTCTCAAAGAGCTTGAAGAACCGCTCCTCCTTGGGCATGAGCGATTGAAACCAGCCGAGCATCGTAGGTCTCTATTTGCGATGGGAGAATCCGAGTTTTGCCCTCCAGAGTTAGCACCCGCGGCCGTGGCCTGCATCCCAGTTGTCCAGATTGACACAGCAATCCACCGGGCAATGGGGATCTGAATTCGGGCCCACCCTCGAAAGAACCTTCGATAGCGGCCGCTGGAGGTTAGCTTGGTAAAATTCGACGCTTTGCCGACGGGGAACTCGATAGCGCCCAATATCCGCTTTAGGTCTAAAACGGAAATCGACCTGCGCCGACGCAACGTCCGCCAATAATGGCAGAGTAGACATCCCCTGCGCGCCTGAAAGCTATTCCGCAGGTTGCGACGTCAATTGCGGTGCATCCTCGCGATCATCCAGCATTCGCAAGCTTAGCGCGCAAATAGAAATCGCCGGGGCGTTGCCGCCCCGGCGATGTCGTTCAATCAAGTGCCTCGCTTATTCGGCGGGCACTATGGTCGCATCGTATTCGGCGGAAATGTCCTTGCCGGTATAGTCCGGCATCAGCGCCGCCGAAACCAGGCTGATTACCGCACAGGCCGCGATATAGATCGCGATCGCATAGCCGGTCTGATAGGCGGCAAACAGCGCCGTCGCGATGAGCGGCGCCGGGCCGCCGGCGATCAGCGACGCGAGCTGATAGCCGAGCGAGGCGCCGCTATAGCGCAGCCGCGGCGTGAACGATTCCGCGATCAGCGCCGCCTGCGGCCCGTACTGCATATCGTGCGGGATCAGCGACAGCACGATGGCGATGAACACCGCCGACGGGATCGCCGTGTCGACCATGCCGAAATACAGGAACCCGAACAGGCCCATGGTCACGACGCCGATCAGGTACATGTTCTTGCGGCCGATCTTATCGGAGATATGGCCGCACAGCGGGATGGTGACGAAGGAAACGCAGGCCGCCACCATCACGGCCCCAAGAATGAGGTTCCGCGACATGTGCAGCGTGCCGACCGCGTAGGCGAAAATGAACGCCGTGAAGATATAGAACGGCGCCTGTTCGGACATCCGCAGCAATGCCGAAAGGATGATCTCTCTTGGCTGCTTCTTGATCACCTCGAGGATCGGGGCCTTCTCGATCTTTTTCGTGTCCAAGAGCTTTTGGAACACCGGCGTCTCTAGGATGCCAAGCCGGATCCATAAACCAATGCCAACAAGGATGATCGAAAGCGCAAAAGGAATGCGCCATCCCCAAACCAGGAATTGATCACCGGACCATGAGCTGAATACGGTCACCGCTAAAGTTGACAGAAGCAATCCGCAAGGGACGCCGAATTGGGGCCACGACGCCACGAGACCGCGCTGGCTGTGCGTGCGCGACCATTCCATCGACAGGAGGATGGAGCCGCCCCACTCGCCACCAACTCCGATGCCCTGGATAGCCCGCAGTAGTGTCAGGAGAACCGCGCCCCAGATGCCGATCGATTCGTAGGTCGGCACGAAGGCGATGGCGAAGGTCGCCAGCCCCATAAACAGCAGCGTGGCGATCAGGGTCGCCTTGCGGCCGATGCGGTCGCCGTAATGGCCGAAAATCGCAGCGCCAATCGGGCGGCCGACGAAGCCGATGAAATAGGTTCCAAAGGCGAGCAGCGTTGCCGACAACGGATCCTGATTCGGAAAGAACAACTTGCCGAAAACCAGGCCGGCCGCCGTGCCGTACAGAAAGAAGTCATACCACTCGATCGCAGTGCCGATCGTGGATGCGATCACCGCCTTGCGCAGTTGCACACTATGTTCCGCGTCGGGCAGCGCCCCGGGCGTTGCAGCAGCCATTGCCATGGCGTTTTTCTCCCCAATTACTCTTTATATCCAACGGGACGAGCTCTTCCGGCTCGCCTCCTGAAACCGACAATATACGCACCGGCCGAGCGCTGGCTATAGGTCTATGGTCGCGCCGTTAATAAGTGCGGGCGGTTTTTTTGGTGCAGTGCAACGAAAAACGAGCGCGTGGTGATGCGCCCGTTTGCAACAAAAAGACCTCAGGAAAAAGCCCGAGAAACAAACCCTACTCGCTGGGTTTGTTCGAGGCCAATACGGTGACTGGCGTCGCGCGATAAAGGTCGGCGAACAGCCGCTTGAGGTTGTCCACTTTCGGGGCATCGTTGAAAACGATGTACGGATAGTTCGGGTGGGTCACCGCGAAGTCCTGGTGATAATCCTCGGCCGGATAGAATCCCGTCAACGGCTCGAGCTTCGTCGCGATCGGATCGCCGAACAGCTTGGTCTTGTCGAGCTGGGCGATATAGGCGGCCGCGACCTGCTTCTGCTCGTCATTGGCGTAGAAGATCGCCGAGCGATATTGGGTGCCGGAATCGGGACCCTGATAGTTCAGCTCGGTCGGGTTATGGGCGACGGAGAAGTAGATCTGCAGGATCTTGCCGAGCGAGATCTGCTTCGGATCGAAAGTCACCTGCTCCGACTCGGCGTGCCCGGTGCGGCCGGAGCCGACATCCTCGTAATGCGCCGTCTCTTTCTTGCCGCCGGCATAGCCCGACACCGCCTGCGTCACGCCTTTGGTATGGGCAAACACCGCCTGTACGCCCCAGAAGCAACCGCCAGCCAATACGACCGTCTGCAAGCCTGAAGCGGCCGACAAAGTCTGATCGAGCGCAGGCGCCGGGATTTCAACGGCCGGCTCCGCCGCATTCACCCGGCTCACGAAGAAGCCGAAGAACGGGATCAGCATCAGCGCGCCGAGAAGCGGCGCGGCCAGTAAGCCGAAGCGGCGACCGGTCTTCGTTTGGTTCTTGGCTCGGCTCCTGGCTTGGGTACTTTTCCACTTCGCCATTATCGTCCCCTCTGAAATTCCGGAACGCATTTTCTCGCACTTTACGTATGCGCACGAGGTGCGACGCGCCATGGTGACAACGCCGCGGCGCCCGACCGTTTTACGGCGGTGCGGCCACGCCGCGCCAATCACAATGACCGCCACGGCGGTGCACGCGGCGGTCACGATATCGTGTAAGGCTTGGAGCATGATCCCGAAAAGTGGGCTTTCCGGTTTTCGGGATCATGCGCGATGAAAAATCAGGGCGTTACTGCGTGCGCGTGTTGTTGAGCAGCGGGATGTCGCTCACCGCCTTGGGCTGCGGCCGCGATTGCAGATAAGCGTAGATATCGTCGAGCTCGTCGTCGCTCAGCACCGCGGGCCGGAACGGCGGCATGGCGCCGTTGGTGGTGCGCACGAAGGCCTTGAATGCATCGAGCGGCAATTGCGTGCGCGCAATCACCCGGCCGTTGCTGGTCGCAACCGAGCCCTGGCCTTCAAAGCCGTGACATTGCCAGCAGCCGTTTTTGGTGAAGGCGATCTTGCCTTTGTCGGCATCGGCCGCGGCGGCGATGTTTGCTGCCGCAAAACTTGCCGCCGCCGCAACTGTCAGCACCGCCAGTCTTAGTTTCATCGAACGCGAAGAACGCGAACTCGAAAAGGGCATTTCCATTCCCCTCACCCTGCCCCTTTACCGCGGCTGCGTCAGAACGTTGACCAGCGCCGGCTGGCCGGTCTTGACCACGGCCACTGCTTCCTTGATCGCGGGCCCGAGATCGGCCGGATCGGTGATCGGCCCCTTTGCCCACCAGCCCATCGATTTTGCCAGCTCGTGATACTGAATATCCGGATTCATGATGCTGGTGCCGATCGGCGCCAGGTCGTTGCCGATATTGGCGACGCGGTTACGGAAATTCGACATGCGCTGGATGTGCATGACCTCCTGGTGATAGCCGCGATTGTTGTGCATCACCGCGAGCAGCGGGATCTTGTGGCGCGCCGCGGTCCACAGCACGCCCGGCGCATACATCAAGTCGCCATCTGACTGGATCGACACCGAGAAGCGGCCGAGATCGCGGTTGCCGAGAGCGGCGCCGATCGAAGCCGGCGCGCCGTAGCCGACGCCATAGCCGCCCGACCAGCCGAGCCACCGATAGTGCTTCTCCATCGGCCACAGCCGGTTGGCCCAGTTGCTGCTATTGCCGGAGGTCGAGACCAACGACCAGTCTTCATCCTTGATCTGGGCGTAGAGCTCCATCAACAACCGCGCGCTCGAAATCGGTACGGCGTCCCATGCGATAGCTGCCGCTTCCTTGGTGGCCACCAGTCCCTTGGCGTGCGCCTGGCGGATACCGTCGCCACGCTTTGCGATCGCGTCCTTGCGATCGTTCCCGACCGCCGACTTCACGGCCTCGATCAACGACGGCAAAGTCGCTTCGGCATCGCCTGGCATCGAAATGTCGATGCTCTGGAATTGCTGGAAATCCTGATAGTTCGATTTGGTAAGCAGATCGACACCGCTGATGCTGATCAGCTTGGTGCCCGGCTTGATCTTGGTGGTGTTGTGGCCCCAGCCGTCATTGCCGTTATCGACGAAGCCGTTCACCGTTCCCCAATAATCCGACAATTCCATGCCGATAATGACGTCGGCCTGCGGGATCACGTTTGGCGGCCGATTGAGATAATGCGTGTTGGGGAAGTTCATGCGGTTGCCCTGGTCGACGACCGGGGCTTGTAGGAGCTCGGCGAGCTCGATCAGAAGATCGACGCCGTTCTGCGTGCGCGCCGCGCGATCGACGACGATCACCGGCCGCTCGGCACCGGCGAGAAGCTTTGCAGCTTCCTTCACCGCGGCGAGATCGCCCTGCGGCGGCGCCGCGGCGAAGAACTTCGGAATATAGAGCGGCTGGCCGAAATCGCGGACCGGATCGGTCTGCAGGCCGCCGTCGAGCGACATCATCACCGGGCCATAGGGCGGCGTGGTCGCGATCTTGTACATGCGGACAAAGCTTTCCGCGAAATGCTGCGCCGACACCGGCATGTCGTCCCATTTGGTGTAGTCGCGCACGATGGCGGTGATGTCCTGCGCGGAATGGAAGGTCGGCACCCCCGGCGCGCGGTGCGCGGCATCCATGTCGTTGCCGCCGAGGATGATGACGGGAACGCGATCGCACCAGGCGTTATAGACCGACATGGTGGCGTGCTGCAGGCCGACCACGCCGTGCACCAGCGTCATCAGCGGCTTGCCGGTCGCCTTGAAGTAGCCGTGGCACATGGCGACGCTGGATTCCTCGTGCATGCAGGTGAGGAATTCCGGCATCGTGTTCTTGCCGTAATTGATCAGCGATTCATGAATGCCGCGATAGCTCGAAGCCGGATTGGCCGGCAGGTATTTGATGTCGAGCGTCTTGATGACGTCGACCATGAAGTCCGAACCGGGCGGGCCGTTCTCGGATGCTGCGGCCGGCGCCTGCGGCGTACCGCTCTCGGCCGCCGCGACATGAGCGTTCGGCGGCAGCGCCGACGGCAGGCGCGCTTGCGGAAGCGCGGCGGTTGAGGTCTCGGCGAGCGCGGCAGTAGCCGGAGCGACGCTGCCGGCGGCGCCGGCGATCGCCGCCGTGGCGAGAAATCTGCGGCGACTGAATTTTGCTGAAGTCTTTTCGGTCGGAATCATCGTTCCCCCGGTTGGCTCCATTGCCCGCAACGTCTTTTTACCCCACGCCCGGCGCAGCATTGCTATTTCGATACCATCCCTCTCGTCACCCTCAAAGCCGGCTTTACCCCATAAAATCATAGCTTAACCGCGAGACCTCGGTTCTGCGCATGGATGTAAAATTGCCATAAATCCACCGGCGGCGGGGCGGCGCCGCAACCGCGGATTAAACATTTTAGTTAACCCGATCGGTCTGATGGGGAACGTCCGAACGCATGGTGGCCAGTCCCAAACTCACAGGCGCAACGCCTGCGGGCGCAAAACCCGCGCGCGCGTCGCCCGCCGAACCTGACTTCGCGGGAAGCCGGGCGCCTTCGCGTAATCCGGCACGCGGCCCCGCCGTCGGACCGGCGCCAACGATCGAGCGGACCGGTGCACGCCGACAGCTCTGCTTTGTCATCGACGGCGACGCGAGCATCCGCCAGTTCTTGTCCCTGGTCTTGCAAGGCAGCAGCATCGACACCGAAGAATTCGCCGACAGCCACGCCCTGCGCGCCGCGCTCGCGCAGCGGATGCCGGACATCGTCTTTCTCGACGTCAGAGCGGAGACCACCGAAGCCGCCGAATGTCTCGCGGCGCTCGGCGCCGCGGGCTATCGCGGTCCCGTGCAGCTCACCTTAAGCCGCGGCGCGACGCACCTCACCCAGATCCAAACCATCGGCCAAAAACAACACCTGCATCTGCTGCCGGTATTGAGGAAGCCGTCCCGCGCTCGCGGGCCGTGTTGATCTCGGCGAAGCTCTCGCCAAACACTGGATCGAATTCTGGTATCAGCCGAAAATCGACCTGCGCAAGAAGCAGCTCGTCGGTGTCGAGGCTTTTGCGCGGGCCCGCCATCCCGAGCACGGCGTGCTGATGCCCGAAGCTTTCATTCCGGCGGAGACCGAACGAAACCTGATCGCCCTGTCCGAGCTCGCGCTCGGCGAAGCGCTCAAGGCGAGCATCAACTTCTCCAAACTCGGCGTCAATCTGCGCATGGCGGTGAACGTGCCGGTCAATGCGCTGCGGAAAATCGCGCTGGTCGACATCGTGCGGAGCTACCAATCGCGCTTCGAGCGCCGGCCGGGCCTGCTCATCGACGTCACCGAAGAACAAGCCGTCAACGATTTCGAACTGGCGCGCGACATCGCCGAGCGGCTCGCGCCGCTCAACGTCAAGCTCGCCATCGACGATTTCGGCCGCGATTATTCCGCGGTGATGCGGCTCACCGAACTGCCCTTCGCCGAGCTCAAGCTCGACCGCAGCTTCGTCACCGGCTGTGGCACCGATAGCGCGAGCGCTCCGCTGCGCAAGGCCGCGATCGATATCGCGCACAGTTTCGGCAGCCTTGCGGTCGGCGTCGGCATCGAGCGGGCATCTGATGCGGTCGCATTGGTGAGCATGGGCTTCGATTACGGCCAGGGCTTTCTGCTCGGCCAGCCGATGCCGGAAGAACGCTTCGTCGCGCTGTTGCGCCAGCGCGCCGAAAGCGCGCGCACGAGGCGGCTCGCTTAGGGCAAGACGGTTTTAGCAAAAACTCAGTGCGTCCAGGCGCCGCGCCGCGTGTAGGCGAAATTGTCGGAATAGGACATGCGGGAAAACTTGTGCGGCGTGGTCTCGAACACCTCGTAGGCGATGCCGTCGCGCTCGCAATAAGCGATGGCTTCTTCCTTGGTGTCGAACTGCAAGCGGATCTGCTGCTTCATGTCGCCCGAACTGGTCCAGCCCATCAGCGGATCAATCACCGGGGCCTGTTCGGGCGCGTAATCGAGCACCCATTCCTTGGTCCTGGCGGTGCCGGATTGCATCGCAGTGCGGGCCGGCTTGTAGATGCGGGCGGTCATGGACGGCTATGATCTCTGTTGCAGTTAGATCGGCACTATGCCGCAAGCTGGCGTCAAAATCATTGCCAATTTGCCGAATTGGACGTCACTCGATGTGGGAAGATATGGTCGGGGCAGCAGGATTCGAACCTGCACCAAGTCATTGATTTCGTTCAAGGTGATTCTGATCAGCGGGCCGGATCGGCCTAGACTTGCTTGAAAAACACCGGGAATTCTGGACGAGAAGGCGGGCGATTCTGGTCTCGCCGAGGGTGCGCCAACGGCGTGACAGGCCGACACGGTAACCTCAACCGATCACGGCGCCAAAGCGCCAAGATGTGATCGCCATCAACTCGCCCTGCCGCTGGCGCAATAGCTTCTCAGCCAATGAACACGGACCCACGGGAGCTGAACATGGCGACGATCCGAAAAGGCACGAAGAGCTTCGTCCACTGGTTTAACAATTTCCGTCAGGTCAATCGGCCGCGCTATCGCTGGTACGAGCACGATCTCTACTGAACCTGCCCGAAATTCGATTTGAGCCTCCCAATGTCTAGCCCCGAGGATGTCCCCCTCGGGGCTTTTGTTTTCATTCGCCAAGCACACGCTTTCGATGTTCTTCGCGGACCTCGTCGGCAAGGTCCGCGGCAACAGCTTCACGAGTTCAGCGAATGGCGCGTGCGGGCGGCAGTTGCGGCATGATCCATAGATGCCAGTGCTGAGCGGCAACTCACTTCTTGAGTAATGTGTAGCGCACTGTGTGGGCCCGGATGAACCCGTCCTTGAAGACGAACGTGTCGATGCCGTCGTTGATCTCGGCCTTGGCGGAATCGGCAGTCCATTCGAGAAGCAAGATGTCATTTTCATAAAGCTGCGTTTTAAGGTTCCATTTGGCTTGGGGTATGTCCGCGAGCAGCTTCGCAAATGCGTGCCGGATCCCCGCCTTACCTCGCTGCACCTCCGCGGGCGTCATGAGGAAGGCGTCGTCGCTGTAATCCGCCGCAATGTCGTCGATATCCTCGGCGCCTAGCGCCTCGGCATGATGCTGAAAGATTTGCTGTGGTGTGCGTGCCGACATTGCGGTTCTCCCTGCCGTCATTGCTATCCCCTATGTAAGTGCTCAGCACGCGCTATCGACCGGGAACGGCAAGAACCCGACGCAGTTACCGCCCCACGTCGCGTGCCTGGCGACAGCGCGCCGAGTGGAATGCGACGGTCGGCGGACTTGTGGTCAAAGCAGGTGGTGTGCTGCAATTGCGTAGGGGCCACCCGCTGACTACCGGGAGACCCCAAGGTGCGTTGATGTGTGAGTGCGACTGACGATCGACTTTCGGAGATCAAGAACGCGCTCGCCGGCGCGCAGATTTATGATGATGGGGCCGCGAAGGCTTTTGATTGACTTGCTTTTCTGCTGCGCCCTGTCCTTTTCGACGTCGCGCGCCATCTCCAGGCAAGTCAGCAGGTCCGTGTAGCTTGGTAGGCCGCCCATCGTCACCGCAGCGGTGCATTGCTGCTGATCGACTGCCGAGAATGTGGACCACTCCTTTTGCAGCGTAGCCTTATGTCTTACGCAACCCTTCCGCAGGGTCAGCCTGTCGATGGGGTCGCTTGTCAGCGCCGAGCTAGTGTCCGCCCCCTAGAGCTGGTGCCCTCAGGTGGGGACAATTCCCCACCTTCTCGCCTCGCCCCCACCAACTGCAATGTGACAGTGCGCGGGGCGGCATCCGCTTGCCCCGCGCGCGTCGTGCAACGCGGCGTCTGCCAGACCGGCGTCCTAGACCAGTTTGGCGCGAAGGCGTCCGTACTCGGCCTCGGTTATCGATCCCGACTTCTTTAGCCGATCGAGCTTGATAATTTCGTTTGCTGCACTGAAACCGACGATGCTTCGCAATTCGTCGCGCGCCTGCTGAGCTTGCTGCGCATTGCGCTCGGCCATGCCTCTGCCCTGAGTGATGAGGTAGGCAAAGATGCCAAGGTAGGACGTCACGACCAACGCCAGCACCCACACCGCTTTACCCCAACCTGAGATGTCATGACGTCTGAACAGGTCGCCGTAAATTACAATGAGTAGCCAGAACCAGACGACGAATGCGAACACCGAAAGCACATCCATCAGGAAATTTCGATAGGTGAAGCCTTCTTGAACAAAGAACATTGTGATCCTCTTTTGTGCGCTAGAATTTGTTACGCCAACGAGAGACGTTTTGGCCGCTCTCACTGGCGGTGACGAATCTCCGTTCGTCTAGACGCTCAGCAATACCGGTGAGAAACCCGGTACCACCTGCCGCTACGGCCATGATAGTAGCAGTTGCCATGCCACCAGCAATGGCGGCCGCGACTACGCCGACCTTGGCTTGCGATGAGCGCACCAGTGCCAGATCCAACCAAGGCGCCGATTGCAGCGCCACGACCGCCCCCCGGCACATGCCGCTTTAATGAATTAAACGAAAACCGAGATACCATACCGGCAAATATGAGCAGAACAAAAATGCGTGGCCGGGTCTCACGTGTCTGCTGGTGTGACCCATTCCCGACTTCATCTGGCAGGAGTATACTTCAGCAAGGACATTTGTTCGCTTGGCCTGTTCGCGAGAGGTGGTCCCGATGTTTGAGGCAGAGCAATTCGTCGCCGACTGCCGCGCGGCCTTCGCCGAGGATGCAACCCACAGGGCGGTTCGTGAGGTGTTGGCGCGCGCGGTGTCCGATCCAGCGGCCGTCCTAAAAGGCTTGGGCGAGCCAAAGCGCGCCGAAATCCGAAAACTTTTCCATTCGGACAGTCTCACCATCCTCAACGTAGTGTGGGCGCCGATGATGACTGTCATGCCTCATAATCATCGGATGTGGGCCGTGATTGGCATTTACTCGGGTCGGGAGGACAACATCTTTTGGCGCCGTGTGCGGGGTATGCCGAATAAAATCGAGGCAGCCGGTGCCAAAGCACTTTGCGAAACGGAAGCCGAGCCGTTGGGCTCCGACATCATTCACTCTGTTCTGAACCCAATCGATCGGCTGACCGGCGCCATCCACATCTACGGCGGCGATTTCTTCGCCGCTGAGCGCAGCGAATGGGACTCGTCGACGCTTCAGGAGCATCGCTCCGACGGTGAGAAGACCCGCCGCATGTTCGAAGAAGCCAACGCTCGTTTCGAAGCAAGCAAACGGTTCCTAGCAAGCTGATCATCAGCAGCATCTGCCGCAGCCTTATCGAGCTCGGCCGCGACATGCTGCCATGTCGACTTTGCCCGCGTCTCTTTCGGCAAATGACCGAGCAGCGCCTGCGCCGCGCGACGATTCCGTCACGGGCGCGCGGCCCCGCCGTTTGTTGTCCTTATCTTACTCGTCGTGGTCGGCTGGAGCGCGCCGTGAATGCGGCGGGCGGCTTATCTCGACGAAATCGATTGTAAAGCGCACAGTTCGAAAGCCTGAAGGAAACACCATTATGAGCCAAAAGAGTCACAATGTCGGCGCAGCGAAACAGATCGGCAAATATAGCGACGCCATCGAAACCGCGGCCGGCTTGCGATGGCTGCACACGTCCGGCACGCCGGGCGTGTCGGATGACGGCACTGTTCCAGACGGCATCGAAGCGCAGACCCGTCTTGCGTGGAAACACATCCTCGCCATGCTGGAGAAAGCCGGAATGACTACCGCCGATCTGGTTAAGGTCACAACCTCATTGACCGATGCGAAGAATATTCCGACCTACGCGAAAGTGCGCGGCGAGATATTGGGCGACGTGAGGCCTGCATTCATGCTGCAGGTCGTCACCGGGCTGATCAGACCCGATGTGCTCGTCGAGATTGAAATCATCGCCGCCGCCAAATGATGAGCCATGCGGGGCGTGATCGAATCCTCGCGCGAGCGCGGAACCAAAGCAGTCAACTGTCGGAGACGGCACCATGAAAAGAATAGCGAATTGCCAGTGCGAGAGATGTAGTGGCACGAGGTGATATCGCCGAAGACTTATGATCCAGGCTTGCGGATACGAACGCGGGACGCCTGCATTTCCCGCATCCCGCGCTGCATCACTCCTGAGCCAGCCTGCCGCGAACCCGGATCACTTGCGTTGCGTGCCACTTGCCGCCGGATGGGGTGGGAACGCCCCGAGCGTTTAACTCCTCGGCTGCTTTCCGTGCGGACAATCCCGATAGCTCTGCAAAGACTCCCGCGAGTCCGTAGGCGCGTTCTTTTGCCTGCTGCTGGTACTCAATGCCCTTGGCTCGCAGCCCACCCAGAGTCACGCCACGGGCCTTGGCGGCCTTCAAGGCAACCTTGGTGCGCTCGCTTATGAGCTTGCGATCTTTCTCAGCCAGTGCGGCGTACAGATGCAGCAAGAACGGATCCGTGTCGGCACCCAGCTCGGTCACGACGAACGGCACTCGGTGTTTCATTAGGCCGCTGATGTAATGCACATCGCGGCTGAGGCGATCGAGCTTCGCAACGATGATCGGCGCACGTTCCTTGCGGGCACGGTCCAGAGCCTTTGCGAGCGCCGGGCGATGATCCTCGCCGTGCTTGCCGCTCTCAACCTCGGTGAACGTCTCCGAGAATCTGTAGCCCTCCGCCTCGGCAAAGCGTCGCAAAGCTTCCTGCTGTGCTTCCAGGCCGAGGCCGGAACGACCCTGCTTTGCGGTCGAAACCCGAATGTACCCGATGGCTGGCTTCATATTGGCCTCCCCTTGAAACATGTCTAGTACCATGACATGTTACACCGATGTATGTAACAGGTCGAGGGGTCATGTTTCATTATTTCGGTTTGATCGGAACCTGCTAGAAAAAATAGATGCGAGACATGGCCGCACTGGAGCAGGAACTGAAGGACACCCGCCAGGAGGTGCATAACCTCCAGGTGATGCAAATGCGGCCGGGCCTGCCGGCGGAGAAGCTGGAGCTCCTGCGGAACATGGAACGGTCGGCCAGGGCGGAGGTGAAGCTGCGCCTAAAGGCCATCGCCTACGCGAAGAGCAAGCTGTAGGAACGCGGCGCGCCGATGAGCCGAAGAGTCCGATACATTGGGAGATTATTGCTGCTCACCGGAACGCTCGTGGTTGCCGGCGCTTCCTTGGTGGTCGTAATGCTCTATGGCGTACCGCTATCTCTTAAATCTAACAACACCCTGAAGTGCTACGGCCAGACCCAAAACCAAAGGCCGTGCTAGACAACTGTTGCCCTCAATGGCCGAGCGTCCGCAGACCATAAACGAACAGGTTGGATACCAGCCACACTGCGGGTAACGCGCAGCAAAATGCCAGCACCACACCGAGTGTCATACGCATCGTCGGCCATCTATCGGCGACGCTCGAATATTCCATCATTTTTCGGCTTGGCAGATCTGTCATATCAACGCCGCTGTTCCAAATTGCTTCCGGAGATGCCGCTTGCAATATGGGGAAGGTTTGGCCGGGTCACGACTATTTAGAGGTCGCGCGCTACGTTCTCGCC
>JBAUCK010000108.1:0-4249 GCA_049677525.1 Xanthobacteraceae bacterium | reverse complement strand
AAGCACGCCAAGTGAATAGTGCACCGGCATTTCAAAGCCGGCGAATGTTACCATTCGTCCGCCGCGCGAGAGATGGAGCCCGTAAAGCGAAGTGCGTTCGGGTGGTGGAGGGTCTTGCACCGGAGATTCGGTCATGCGCCGTCCTCCGCTGCATCAATGGGATCTGCAGACGCAAAGAAACGCGACGAAAGATTCAAAATTTGTTCGCAATTTTCGAGAACCAAGCAGGCAGATACATCAAAAAATTGGACAACTCTGTCGATTCGCTTTGACATGGCGCATCTCCGATTCGACCGGCGGTCGATCTACATGCGCCCCTGCTGTCCTTTTTGCCTGAGAATGTTATCCCTTCGGCGGGCGCGTCTGCGCCTCTCTCCAGATCCACTTTATCGCGCTGCGGTCCTTTTGCCTGAGAGTTTCCGGGGCGGTTGCTCCTTCGGCGTCGGATGTCCGATCTCTCCCACAGCTCCGATTCTATTCAATTGCCTCCAAATCGTAGATCTCGTGGCGAAGCGCCGCGCCAAGCCGATTAGTCTCCCATAAGCTCACTTACTGATCACATTGTGTGATCACAATTTTCTTATGTCAAGTGGCATGACCATGAAGGTGACGTAAGGGATTCTGTCTCAGCGAGGAACATGGAGTGATCAAGCGACGCGTCCAAGATGATCAGGACTCATGTTGAAATCGAAAACGCCTCCATAATGCCAAGCCGTTCCCCTTCGTTCTTCCTCCCACGCCAAGCGCCGTTATTATATTGGCTGTCATGTCGGACACACTACTTCTCCAGCAAAGCATTTGTAAAATAGGCGCTAGGTACCTTGGGCTCATCGACTTCACCCACAGAATGGAGCAATTGGAGCGCATCCGTGATGGTCTTCTCATCGATCCAGCCGACCTCGTGGTCGGACGGCACCACAATTGCGTTGAGCGTCGCCTCGACTTGCTCAAACACGGCGTGCTCACTTGGCGCATTTGGCCATTCTTTTCGCAAAGCGCGCGTGGCGCTCATGGGATCTTTTTTGGCTTCGACCACTCCAGCACTCGAAGCACGAAGAAACCGCTTGAGGACGTCGGCTTTATTAGCAAGATTGTAATCGCTGGTCACCATGGATAGACCCGGAATGGACAAACCGAACTTTACCATATCCATGACCACGAACTTAGTCTCCTGTTTCTCCATAATGATTGGCAAATCGTTTGTTTGGTAGACACTGACGACATCTACTTGGCGCTGAATGAAGGCGGGGACGCGCGCCTGTGCGTTCATCAACGTTCGCTTCACCTTGCTCGGATCAACGCCGTTGAGCTTTAGAAAAGCATCCAGATAGGTGGTACCGGTTTCACCCACTGAATCGGCGATGGTCATGCCTTCGAGATCCCTAGGAGTCCGAGCTGGCTTGTCTGGATACGTGATGAGCGCAACTGGAGTTTTTGGATGATAAATCGCAATTAGCTTGACCGGGATACTCTTTTGGATCGCACTAAGTGCGAATATGCCCGGCAGGACAACAATGTCTTCCTGTCCTTGGATTAAGGCTCCCAACGCGGCCGGGGCACCTGCCCCTTCGCCCATGCGCACATTAAGATTTTCCTGCTTGAACAAGCCCAACTCCTGGGCGAGGTACAGAGGAGCGTATTCGCCCTTAAACTTCCAAGAGAAACGTACGTTGACTTGATCTTGTGCAGCGGCAGGATGAGCAATTGCCGCGGCAACCATTACGGTCATCAGGGCGACAGAGACCTTTCGGCGACTGACGTACACCATTTTCGTGCCCTTTCATTTAAGCCCGCATTCTGTGCAAGCAGTCTGTCGAAAGATATGCGGCTTGGATTCGATTGTAACCAGACTCTCTCGCCTACGCCGGAAAATGATGAGGTAATGCGGCCTTGTCAAGAAATTGGCCGTCGCATGGGACGTAAATGGCGCGGGTGTGGCGAACCGCCGGCTATGCAGAAATACAGACCCTGATGCGTTGAGGCCAATTATCGAGACATCTCGCGTTAGCGCGGCGAGCGGTGCGCTGCGGCCGTGTTCACCCGAGGCGCCGAGGTGATCGCGAACGATTTAAAACCGCGAATATTCCGTAACCTGTCATTCTTTTAGGCCGTGAGGCAGCCGACCACCTGCAACTCTGCTTGGATATTTTGTCCGCACGGGCGATCGGTGGTTCGCAAAAGATCACTAAGCCGACCTCAATCGTCGACGAATGGACTAGACCATCGCGTGGCTACGAGCCACTTTTGATGCGGATCGACGTTGATCAATCCGCGGCGCGCGCCATAGCAAAATTTGCGGTGCGGCACGGTAGACGACCGCCGGTCACGCAGTGCAATCGAACCAAGTCTCCGAGTTGATTCTCCGGAAAACGGGAAATATGGCGATAATGCGTGGAGATTTTCGACGTGTTAGGCCGAGAAACCAATGAACTCGGGATACAGAGACTCTTTGCCTTACGCGAGAAGCCCGCCGGCGACGGGCATTTCAGCGACATCGTAACGAAGGCTTTCTGGAGAGTGGACTGGTTGGCTGCAGTGAGAGGATTCGAACTCTCGCATTCCAATTCGAACCGGTCTTTCTGACGCCGAATTACTTTGCGAGCATGGCGACTAACCTAACTTTTCTTCGGCGACCAACGATAGGCTTTGGCGCACGCGCCGCTCATCAGCATCGCTCGCTCACTGTCGCTTATGCGATCAGTCTTGACGAAGGGCTCGACGGCCTGCTTGTAGTTGATGACGGCGTATGCACGTGTCCAGTCCGTGCCCCACAAGCAACGGTCGAAACCCCAGGCATCGAACACGCGGGCGAGCGGATCCCAGATGTCGGGGAACGGATACGGTTCCCGGGATAGCGTGCAGGCACCACTCACCTTGATCACCACGTTCTTGCGCTTGGCAAGGTCCAGCATCTTCGGCAGGTCGGCCCAGGGCTGCGGCGGGGCCGGTGGCGTGCGGGGCTGCAGGATAGCCAGATGGTCGATGATGAAGCGCGTATCGGGGTGGCGGTCGATCAACGCCGTGCCCGCATTCACGTTGCCCCAGCACAGTATATTGACCGGAAGGTCGTGCTTTACAGCCGAGCGCGCGATCCGGTCGAGGCCCGGGTCCGTCGGATCGCGATCACGCCCCGGCTCCTTCGTCAACATGATGCGAATGCCGACGGCGCCCGGCGTTCGCTTCCAGTCGGCGATGACATCGTCCACTGCCAGATTGTCCGGATCGACCGGCTTTACTATCGCAAACCGACCCGGATGGGCTCGTTGCACCTCCACCGCATAACTCGCGTCGTAGCGGTACATAGAAAAGGCGGAGATGAAGATCGCGCCGTCGACACCGACCTTGTCCATCGCCGCCACCATCTCGTCACCCGTAACGTGATCGGGCCAATTCGGCACACTGTGCCAGGGGCGCTTCGGAGTGTTCGCCTCGTAAGCGTGAACCTGGGAATCGATGATCGTCACCGGGAGCTCCTCAATTGCCAACAGAGTTCGGTATCGCAACAGGTCGCGACTGACGTGTCTAGGACCCAAATTCGCGCCGTAAAATCGGAAGCAGAGACTATGGCCGGTTCGATCTGAGTACGTGATCAACCACGCAGTGGATCTGTTCTTCGGTCTCCAAAGCGAGACTCCAGAAAACGGGAATATCTCCGAAGTTGCTTGGAGAATTCGGGCAACAAACACCGCAGTTGACCGGAATTCGAAACTACGGAGACAGCCCCAGTTCTCAAAAGCCCGCATTTGGCGGGCCGTTCCCGCTCAAAAAATAATATTCTCCAAAATCCAAACTGGTTGGCTGGAGCGGCAGTCCGTATCGGACCAGTCTCTACCCAAAATTCCCTGCTAACAGGGTAATAAACAGGGAATTTCCCGAAATTCGGGCTTTTCGCTGCGATTGACGTGCCCGGTCACTCGCTAATTTCAATGGCTTGCCCGCAAATTCCCTATGCAACTGGACAGGGAATTTCAAAACGTGCAGCAGGGAAATCATCCTAACGATCAGGGAGCAAGCCGTGAGGGTCGCATACTGCGCGAACGTCGGCTGGGCGACCGTATCAGACCCATGTCGGAGTTTCGTGTTCAAGCGGTCAAGGCTTGTCCTTATTACCGGGAAGCTTGGCCAGTTCGCCCTGATAGGACATCTGCTTGGCGATAAACTGTTGATAGGATGCTGGCGTATTCGGCTGCCGCGGTACGGTCATGCCGAACGGCTCAAGCTTATTGGCGAAATCAGGCATAGCAATCGA
>JBAUCK010000107.1:0-6559 GCA_049677525.1 Xanthobacteraceae bacterium | reverse complement strand
AATGCACCAGATCGGCGCAACCCCAGATCATGTTGCGGGTGTTGCTGGATTGGCGCAGCTCGCCGTTGATCCGCGTCTGCAGTTTCAGCGCTTGCGGATCACCGATCTCCTCCGCGGTAACGATCACCGGTCCGAGCGGCGCACTGCAGTCGAACGACTTGCTCCGGCCGAGCTCGTACCACGTCGAGCCTTCAGGCGAGGTCCGCACCTGCCGATCACGCGCGGTGGAGCCGACGAGATGATCGAGAGCCGACGCAAGGGGAATATGGCGTCCAGCCTTGCCGATAACGACAGCGAGCTCGGTCTCCATATCAAGCTTCTTGCTCATCGCCGCGTCGTAGACGATAGGCTCGTTCGGTCCGACCACGCAGTCGGCCGTCTTGATGAAGAATTCCGGCTCCTTGCCGCTGATCGGGGTATTGAGCTTTTCGCGATTATGATCGCGGTAATTGCTTCCGCTGCACAGAATGGTCGATGGGCGCACGGGCGCTGCAAGCTCGAGCGAGTCAAGCGGTAGGCGCGCACTAGCGGGCGCGTTTTTGAGCATGCGTTCCGCCGCCGCCCGCCCCGCGCCGGCCGAACGGATGAAAGCGACAGTGTCGGCGAAAAAGGCGCGCTCCGGCGCATCGGCGGCGAGACCGAGATTGGGATCAACCACCGTGTCGCCCGAGATAAAGCCAAGATGCTCGGTGCCGTCATGCTTATAAACCGCAAGCTTCATGTACCTTCCTCGTTTCCTTCGTATTTGGTTGAAGCTAATTTCGTTCGGACTCGTCGTACCAGGGAATCAGCCGGTCGCGTAGCCGCAACAAGATGGAGTCGAACACGACGCCGGTGACCAGCATCACCAGGATGTAGACAAAGACAGTCGGTGTCTGGAAAAAGCGCTGGGCGAACATCAAGTTTGCGCCAACCCCCCCGCCGCCGCCGATCATCTCGGCGGTGAAGGCCGTGATCAAAGCCACCGGCGTTGTCACGCGTATCCCGCTGAAAACGTATGGCATGCAGGCCGGCAGGATCACGCGATAGAGCATCCTGGTCTCGCTCGTGCCCATCGCCTCGGCGGACCAGATCACCGACTGGCTGACGCCGACCGCGCCGTGATAGGTCGCGACCACCATGGGCAGAACGCAGGTGAAGGCGACGAGAAGAATCTTCGACAGGCTATCGATGCCGAACCAGAGAATGAAGATCGGCACGAAGGCGATCTTCGGCGTCGGCAGACCGATCGATACCAGGGGGTCGAGTGCCCAGTGCGCCCAGCGCGAGCGGGACATCACCAGACCGACCACAACACCGACAACGACCGCAAACGCAAGACCGGCGAAAGCACGATAAAGGGAAAGCGCCAGTGGACCGCCGATATCGCCAGACATCAACATGGTGCCGAATTGCCGAACGACGTCCGGCACGCTTGGTAGGAATAAGGGGCGGGTCAGGCTAAGCCAACTGATCGCCTCCCACAGCAGCACCACGAGCAAAAGCGGATAGGCAGAGGCCGTCCAACGGCGCAAAGAGCCGGCCTTGCGCCACACGGCGCCGGTGCCCTTCGTCTTTGCTGCCGGCCTCTCAGTCATAGGCCGTCACCGAATGGATGGTATCGTCCCAGCGCAGGATGTGATGCATAGTGGCGACGAGCGCGCGGTCAGCCGCATAGGCGACGATGACGACAGCCATCAGGCCGCCGAACATGAAGGCATAGGCGCCGTTTTCCCCATAGATGAAGATTAGTTTGCCGATGCCGGTCTTTGCGGCGATCATCTCTGCCGAAATCGTCAGCACGAAGCAGAAGCTCAGCGCAATTCGGACGCCGGTTAAGATAGAACCAAGCGACGCGGGAAAAAGGACGCGCCACAACAGCGCGCGTTCCGGGGTTCCCATCGCGCGCGCGCTCCAGATGAGAATTGGTGGCACCGCTTTCACGCCGTGATAGGTGCTGACGATCACGGGCAACAAGCAGGCGAGCACCACGGTGACAATGTCGGTGACGTCGCCAATGCCAAACCAGAGAATGAACAACGGTACCAGCGACGCCTTTGGCAGCGAGTATGTCGTCGCGACGAGCGGGCCGAAAAACCGGTCCGCGCGCTCCGACGTCGCCATCAGGAGGCCGATGCCGAGGCCGAGCAATGAACCGATCAAAAGCCCAATCAGCGCACGGTAGAGCGAGACAAAGAGGTTGAGCCAGATCTCGCCGCTTTGCGCCATGTGCCATAGCGCGGCGAACGTTTCGCTGAAGGACGGCAGAAAATCGCGGTTGACGAGGCCGAAATCGACCACCGCCTCCCACAGCGCAAGTGCGATCACCACGGGCAAGAAACGGCCGACCGCGCGCAACCAGCGCGCCTGCGCGCCTTCCATTCGGGCGAAGTTTGCAAGCGCCATCATCGGCCTGCTATTTCTTCTCGACCCGAGGCACCGCCGACCTGGCGGCGCACCGAGAGCCAAACCTCGTTGCGCAGCCGAGTAAACGCCTCCGACAGCATAGTGGCTTCGCGACCGCCCTCGCGGTCGACGGCGATCTTGAATTCCTCGACGATACGACCCGGCCGCTTCGACACGACCACCACACGCTCGGAGAGATAGACCGCCTCGTCCACGTCGTGGGTGACCAGCACCACGGTTTTACGCTCCTTGAGCCAGAGCCGCTGTAATTCGTCCTGCATCGATTCGCGCGTCTGCGAGTCGAGCGCACCGAACGGTTCATCAAGCAGCAAGATGTGCGGATTGTAGGCGAGCGTGCGCGCGATCGCCACGCGCTGCTTCATGCCGCCTGACAGCTCGCGCGGAAAACGGTGTTCGAAGCCTTCGAGATTCACCGTGTGAATCAGATTGCGCACGATCTCGTCACGCTCGCGGCGCGGCATGCCGAGCATCTCCAGGCCGTAATGGATGTTCTGTTCGACGGTAAGCCAGGGGAACAGAGCATATTCTTGAAACACGATGCCGCGGTCGGTACCCGGACCGTTGACCTGTTTACCGTCGACCAGCACCGATCCGCCGTCAGCCGCGATGAATCCGCCCAGAATATAGAGCAACGTGCTCTTGCCGCAGCCCGACGGACCGATGACGCTTACGAATTCGCCGTCGCCGACGTCGAGGTTGATGTCGATGAGAGCCGGAACTTTGCCGGTCCGGCTCTTGTAGACCTTGTTGAGATGCGCAATGACAATCCCGCTCATGCCGAACAAGCAGCAGGAAGATACGACGTGTCGACGTAGTCGGCGACCTTGACCGCACTCTTGAGGAGACCTTGTTGGAGCATCGCATCGATCGGTGTCTGGATGATCGGCGCGCTGACGCAGGCGTTCGGGTCACGATAATAGTCCTTGCCGGTCATGAAGTAGGAATCGAGCACCGCAGCGGGCGATTTGGTGAACTCCGCGGTGATCTCGACGGCCTTGGCACGATTAGTAGGGTTGTAGAACCAGTGCAGTCCGGTGACGTAATCGGCGAGGAAAGCCTTCACCGCGTCGGTATGCGCTTTCAGAAAATCGTTGGTCACCACCTGGAAGATCACCGCGTAGGGTCCGAAGGCGTCGCCCCCGGTGAACAGCGGGCGCAGATCGCCCTTGGCGATTTCTGCGTTCATGAACGGCAAAATCAGGATGCCGCAATCAATGCGCTTCTCGCGGATCGCTACGGCCTGGTTTGGAAATGCGACCTCAACGACCTGGACGTCTTTTTTCGGATCGATGCCATCTCTGGTCAGCTTGACGCGCATGGCTAGATCGACGGCCGAACCGAAGGCGTTGACTCCGACAATCTTGCCCTTGAGATCCTGCGTTGACTTGATCGAAGAGTCTTTGCGCACGAAAAACGTGTTTTGGGCGTAACCCGGCCGGCCATCCTGGTAATTGTCGGATATAATCGTCATGCCATTCGGCACGATATTATTGAGCACCGACGTGGCGAACACCGAGAACGACAATGTCGCCATGTCCGCCTGGCCCGCTGCAAGTAGTGTCGCGGCTTCGGGTGTGCCGCGGGTAAAGGTCATGTCGAGCGTGTAATCCTTGCCGTAGTTTTTGAGTACGTTTTTCTGCATCCAGTCGAGGAAGATGACGGTCTCCATTTCGTTCGGACCGATGCCGCCACCCGTCGCGTAGCGGATCGTGACCGGCGCTGCGCTCGCACGGCGGACGAACGGCGCGCCTACCGTTGCTCCAGCGATTAGCATGGCACTGCCGGCAAGCAGGCTGCGCCGGGCAATGAGCGTTCGTTTATCGGTCATGGTCCTCTCCTTTGGGGCCAGCATCGGTCCCGCCGATGCCGGCAGTCTCGCCGCGACGCAAGGACGGTGCCATCGGGTGCGGCTCCCGATGCATGACGCATACACTATTTCGCTGGCGCCGCGGCAACGCCGTCGATTTCGATCAGCATGCCAGGATGGGCCAGTGTCGGCACACCCACCAGCGTCCGCGCCGGGGGATTGTTAGGACCGAAGTAACGAGCCGAGATTTCGTTGAGGATATTCTGGCCATCCATCTGCGTCACAAAGATGTTGAGCTTGAGCACGTCCTTGAAAGTGGCGCCACCGGCACTCAGCACCTGGCCGATATGCTCGAAGGTGCGCTCGGTCTGTTCCCGAAAATCGCCCTTCAGCCACTCGGCCTCCTCGGCGGGATCATGCGGATGCTTGTGATAGGTCGGCACCGTGCAGCAGCCGGAAAAGAAGAGCAGACGACCACCCTCGATTGCATAAGCGGCTGAGAACGGACTCTTATATTCGGGCTTCATCGGAACGTGGTGGATCGGTTCGACGATCATGATGACTCCTTGGTCACGAGAGAACGAGTGTCGCCAAATGTCGCTCGTCTGCAAGCCGAAAAAGTAGAACGTGATTGTTGCGTAAGGCGTGCTCGATCCGCTCGATATGCTGGTTTTCGCCAAGGTTGTGGAGACCAGCAGTTTCTCAACCGCGGCGCGGCGCCTCGGCATGTCGCGATCGGCCGCGAGCAAGCAGGTTACCCTGCTCGAACGGACACTGGCCGTGCGGCTCCTCAATCGCACGACGCGCAAGCTCAGTCTCACTGAATTCGGACACTCGGTTTATGCGCACTCGACGCGGATTGCGTCCGAGGTCGACGCCACCGAGACTTCAAACCAACCGTTGCTTCTGCCGGAGTGGGTCCCCCACGGGACGTTTGAAGAAAGCCTCGTCGCGCACTTCATTGCCGACCCAACCTGACACCGAAAATTCGCACTCTTGTCGACTTCCTCGCCAAGCGCTATGGCCGAACGCCGGTCTGGGACCAACGGGCCTTCGAACCGGCGGCTGCCGCGCCGCCGACGGCACGCCGAAAGAAACCTAGGCTCGGCATTTGCGTCGCCTCTGCCGCGCCGCCGAAAAGGATTTTGAGCCATGGTCGAACGCGCCAATATTTTTCCAGACGCTTTGTCGAAGCGCGTGGTCGGCCGCCACGTGCTCTACGCTCCCGTTGTCACGGTCGTACCAGGCAAGCTCGTCTTCGTGTCCGGCCTGCTCGCCCGAAACCAACAGGGCGCACTCGTCGGCAAAGGCGACATGGCAGCACAAATCGGGCAGGTCGGCGAAAACCTCCAAGCCGCATTGGAGGCGGCAGGCGCCAAACTCGCCAATCTTGTTCGGACGCAGACTTTCACGACCGACATCGACGAATTTTTCAAACACGTCGACGTACGAATGAAATATTTCGGCGCGGCCCTCCCGACCAGCACGACCGTCGAGGTGCGCAGGCTGTCACATCCCGATTTCTTGGTGGAAGTCGAAGCGATTGCAGTGATCTGACGTGCCCCGCAGGAAATGGGGATAACGACGACGTTGTCGTGGCCTGGTAGCGCGCCGCCAGCTCAAACCGCTCAAAATCGCGATTGAGGTCCACTAATGGGTCATTCGGACATCTTCGTGAACGTGGCGATCGTCTGCTCCTGCTCGAACGGCAGACATCGGTCTTGGCAGGCAAACCTGCCCTACCTCGCTCGGCAACGCTCCTGCCGTCTCGATCCTGATACCCGATCGGTCCGTTGCCCAGTTCGTTCTCGTGGTTGCCGGCCAATCTCCGTCCTCTTCATCCCTGTGCAATGGGCCGGACTCTAATCCTCCGTGGAGGAAAAACTCAGTGGCAGGTCATGACGGTCCAACTCGTTCATACCAATTGAGCAATGGCCGAGGCCAACCCCGAGAGTCCCGCGAATAACGCCGCACAACGGTTTAGCCGAGCCGTTCTGCACCTTTCTCGATTTTACCAACACGCATGACTTCAATTCGGCACCACCCACCTCAGGCTGGCGGTATTGGCTCAGGCGCTAACGCGGCCCGAGCCGGTTGCCCACTTGACGTTGCTTCGAGATCGAGGCGCTCAAGCGTTTTGATGGCAAGCTGCAAGTCGGCAGCGAGAAACGGCTCACCGGCATTCTCCGTTTGCTGCACTCTTCTCCGCAATTTCCGAATGACTGCCTCGGTTGAACTGTTTGGCCTCAATTTATCAAGGTCGGCATCAGCATCTTCAGCGGCACGAAGACGCCTCCGATTTTGTATCCGGCAGTAGATTTCAATAATGCCGATTAAGACCAAAAC
>JBAUCK010000106.1:0-3778 GCA_049677525.1 Xanthobacteraceae bacterium | reverse complement strand
CGGCTAGTCAGATGGACGGCTCAGAGAGCGGAATCCAGCCACTAGGTATAGTGCCAAAATGAAAGAGGCCGCCAACTGAGGCGGCCTAGCAGATTGCTAGCGATAGACTCTGCCGTAAGCACGACCGTAAACATGACGATAAAGATGTCCGACGACCACCGCGCCGCGTGGCCCAACACAGCCTGCGCGATAAACTCCGCGTGCGCAGACGCGGAATCGTTTCTCTGTTGCTGCTTGGCGGCATCATCGTTTCGAGTGCCAGGGAGGCCGATGCCTGGGCCTGGCGCTCGTTCCATTCAAGCCCATACGACGATGCTCGCACGGGCGGCCGAGCGTTCCCAGTCTCTTGAGGTTGGTACTGGCGGGACCGCTCTAGAAGTGGCCGGAACAGCGCGGGCGCTCATCCTGAAACAAGGAGCCCTGCCGGGGCTTGGAATCGCCTAGGCAGGGCCGCCCTTGCGGGTCTTGAGGCTCAGCGGTTTCCCGCGAGCGATCGTGCGAAATGTTGTCAGTCCCTGGTTAAAGTCAAGTTACCCGGCCCGATGGCGTGCAAAACTCCAATTCTCACACGATTAAGATCCCCATCCGACAATCTGGGATGCAGGTATGTTCTCTTTCCGTATTGATTCCGGTCCGTGCGGAACAGATCGAGTCGCTCGAATCCGACCGTAGCCAGCATGTCGCATTTCGCCCAAACTATCGCATCGGAGAAGGGCTCCGGTAGGCACGGATCGAACTCAAGGCGCACCACATATTTTCTGCGTCGCTCTCGATGCTTGAAACGGGCACAACGGTACAGAGGCCGTCGCGGTGCCGCAGCCGCGGCGAGATCACAATCGCTGGCCGGCGCTTGACCATTTCGCCAAGATGATGCCCCGCCCAAACTGGTCGCAGCCCCTTCCTCGGCCGCTGACAATTCCAACCGTCATGGATTTTGTCACGCTCGCCGACGTGCGGACACTGATCGGGCATCTGCCGGAAGAGACGCGGACGAAGTCGACGTGGCAGCACGTCGAGGCACGGTTAAACCAGGCCGCCACCGACGGTGACACGACAGTGTTATGGGCATCGCTGCAGGTGGTGCTGATGTTGGAAGGCGTCGAGTACCGGCTGAAATAGCGCAGGTCAACGACCTGACATCGCGCGATCTACCGCACCCTGCACCGCACGCGAAAAATCTCGACCTGCGTCGGTTGTTTGCTGCCACATATCCGCGGTATGACGACCATCGAATTTATAACGATCAAATGCCCAGAGTGCGCCCAGAACAACAACAGTGAGAATCACGTAGTCGCGCATTTAGCGAGCTCTAAGGCATTGCGAAGAGAAGCACCGCGATGATCGCGAGTAACGCGATAGCCGCCGCAATATGTAGAGTTGCCGCAACGTATTCCGATTTGACGGTCGGTGCGCCATGTTCCATTTGTGACCGTCGGCAGAACGGGCAAAAAGAGCCCCAGCATCGTCGCCAGGGCTAGGACCTCACCACGAGAGAGAAACCGCCCGTGCTGACGCGCGCGTGTGTCAGAGAGGCGGAGGTTCGCCGCGTCAGCACAGCGGATTTAGCAACACTATCTGAGTCGTGATTGAGCGCGCAGAAAAAAGCGCGGAACTGCGGACGCTAGCTGCAATTTGCCATGTCGGTCTCCTCGGCCGGCGTCAAGCCGCGGTACTGTTTCGCTGCAAGACGTTTATTGATTTCGCGGCAAGTTTGCCCGGTGAATAAATAGTGTTCGGTCGGCCCGGCAAACCACGCCACCGCGACGAGGGCCGCGATAGCCGCAAGTATAAGCAGCGATTCTTTCAAAACTCCCGACATGATGAAATTAAACAAACAAAGGCGCACGGGGCAAGCGGATGCCGCCCTGGGCCGCGGTAATTAAGCTTATTGGGTAACGTAAAAATCTACCTCCGCTTGCATTATTAAAACGCGGTGCCTGCCAACATTTTTGTCAAGGCCGAACTTCGGTTGAGAGGCTGGAGTCTTTTACAAAGACATCGGAGGCCACGTTGCACGGCACGATGCCTTGCCCGCCGAGATATGATTTTTCAGCCGCGCTAATTTTGCTAGTGCTCGGCATAACGATTGCGTGGACGGCGTTCTTAGGCTGGCTGCTGCTTCGGCTCTGCGGCGTTTTAGCCTGAGCCTCTGAGTTGCTATCGGATCGCACAGCATAAGCGCGGGGCAAGCGGAGCCCGCTCCACTCGGCGCCCAAAATAAAAAGCCCGCCGAACTCAAAAGCCCGGCGGGTCCAGTTTGGGACGTAACCAGAGCAAACAATCGAGACAGTGAGCGGTTCCTAGCTTACAGCGTTCACAGTTAGCCGCCGCTTAACGGTGGCGGGAAAGCCGATGCCGGGCCCGCGCCATGTGACCCTAAGCAACTCGTTCCGACCTCAACCGTGGACCGTTTTACCCCCGAAAGCTGCCGCGGCTGCCGCGGAACGTCGCGTCCGCTTTGGGCCAACAACGGCCTCCCGCCGTGCACACAAAACAAGAGAACCTCTTCGCCGCCGGCCGGCCGTCAAGTACGTCGCAGACCTGCAATTTGCGCCGTGATATCCTTCCCCACGTTGCGGTGAGCGTGGGGAGGCATCAATTGTCCATCGACATCGGTAGGCGGAAATTTATTTCTGTACTCGGGTGCGCCACCGTTGCGTGGCCGTTCGCGGCGCACGCGCAGCAGCCCGAGCAGTTGCGCCGCGTCGGCATGCTTTTTGGCATTGCAGACGATCCGACCGCTCAGGCAGAATACGCGGCATTCCTGCAAGGGCTGCAGCAGCTAGGCTGGACTGAGGGCCGCAACGTGCACATCGATCGCCGTTGGGCCGAAGGCAATGCCGCCGCCCTGCGCAAATACGCGGCTGAGTTAGTCGCACTTGCGCCTGACGTCATCCTGTCTGTTGGCTCCGCCAGTATGGGGCCATTGCTCGAGGCAACCCGTACCGTGCCGATTGTATTTGTCATCACCCCTGATCCGGTCGGCGCCGGCTACGTCGATAGTCTGTCGCGGCCGGGCGGCAACGCAACCGGCTTTATGATGTTCGAATACAGCTTGTGCGCGAAATGGCCAGAACTGCTCAAGGAGATCGCGCCGGGCGTGATGCGAGCGGCTGTCCTTCGGGATCCCGCCATAACCGCCGGGACCGGCCAGTTCGCCGTCATCCAGTCGGTGGCGCCGGCGCTCGGCGTGGAGGTGAACCCTTTCGGTCCGCGCGACGCGACCGAGATCGAGCGCGCCATCACGACCTTCGCGCAGTCCGCCAATTACGGCCTGATCGTGACGGCAAGCGCGTTGGCTGTGGTTCATCGCGAACTCATCAGCGCGCTTGCCGCCCGGTACAAGCTGCCGGCGGTGTACTACGAACGCGAATATGTTGCTGCTGGCGGATTGATCTCGTATGGGCCGAATTTCCTCGACCAGTGCCGCCGCGCGGCCGGCTACGTCGATCGCATCCTCAAGGGCGAGAAGCCGGCCGACTTGCCGGTGCAGGCGCCGACCAAATACGAGCTTGTGATCAATCTCAAAACTGCCAAGGCGCTAGGGCTTACGTTTCCGCAGTCGATCCTTGCCCGCGCCGACGATGCGATCGAATGAACTCTTCGCAACGCCTCAATTGTGTGGACGGCGCCTTGGCAAGAACTTTCTGAGTTGCTGCAGCATTGGTCGGGTGCGGTCATGTGTCCGGCCTGTTTGTGCGGCCGATATGGCCGCTGGCCATAATGCTTTGCGCGGATCGGGTCCCAATCGTTAGCACGCACTTTAAAGTGCGATGAC
>JBAUCK010000105.1:0-3255 GCA_049677525.1 Xanthobacteraceae bacterium | reverse complement strand
GCAACGCGCCGCCGTCATAGCCAAGTCCGGTGTCGTCGGCCGTCCAATCGCCCAAAGCCGTTCCCAGAGTCTGCGAGAAGGTAATTGCAACCCAGTAGAACGCTTCCACCTTCGGCGTGTTGACGGTCGCGACCGAAATCGAACCCTGCGACCAATACCACGCGCCGAGCGTGGCCATGAGACAGGCGAACAGAAGCGACGATCCGCCGGCATAGCCGATGCCGAGCGAGCGGTCGGCAAAGTCGGCCATGGTGGTGCCGGCGGTAGTGGAGGCGACGATCGTCGCCCAGTACAGCCACGGATAAAACGTCTTCGCCGCTACCTGAAGTAATGCCGGGTGGTACGCATGGCATCGCCGTGTCGCACGCTACCGGCAGGGGTTATACAGACGACGGCAAGGCTGGCGTTGTTGTTGAGTTCGACTTGACGACGCTCACGGTGCTCAAACAAATCAAGGCTGAGGCCGACGCGGACGGTATCGTCTTTGATCCAGCCAGCGGCCATATTTTTGTGATCGATGGTGATTCCGGAAAGTTGACAGTGATCGATTGGTGATGGACATTGCTTTGCCGCACGCAGAGCAAGTGGGTCGGTTAATATCACGAGGGTCGTCCATAAACAAATGAAGCCTCTCCACATGAGGCCGAAAGAATTAAAGAAAAAGCCACGGCACCGCAGCGCCAGATCAATGGCCTATTTGGCGGCTGTCCCTGACAATATAAAAACAGCCGCAGATCAAGAAGATTGAGAGCACAAAGAGCGCAAAGAGAAATAGGGAAAAATCGAACCCCACGGCTTTATAACTCCTCGGCTGCTCAACTAAGCGTTGGGCGTGCCTATTAGTTCCGGTGGTGAATGTCACATGGGCTAACTAGCGCGGGGCAAGCGGATGCCGCGCAGATCATGTTAGTTGCAGTTCGCCATGTCGGTCTCCTCGGCTGGCGTCAAGTCGCGATACTGCTTTGCTGCTAGATGCTCTCTGATCTCGCGGCAGGTTTGCCCGGTGTGCAAAAAATTCTCGGTCGGATCGGAATACCGCGCCAGCGCGACAAGGGCTGCGATAGCCGCAATAATAAGCAGTAATTCTTTCAGAGCGCCCCACTTGCCAAGCGAGTCTTTCGTTGAGAGTTTTATAATTCCCACTCTCAAAAGCGTACCTCGCCTAAACCGCGTCAGGCCGATGTTGTCCCCAGTCGAACGGTGGCTACCGCTTCACCTTCGGGGCGTTTCCCGCAAGGGATAGCTCCAAGAGCCGTCGAATTGCTTCGGATCGGCCCGGGGAATCTGGCTCTGCGGCCGCCCATCGATCTATGCGATGCCGCAGATTGGGAGAAAGACGAATAGCTGTCACGGGGTCTTGCCCCGTCGCCGGCCGACCCCTCTTTTTTTGTACTACACCTATTGACCTCTTCATATAAACGTAGTACACAAAATCTATCGGCCGCGCAAGGTGCGGGAACACCAAGCGCGGCGATCTGCGGTGCTGGCGCAGGACTGACGAAGAAGTGTTGGGCTGCCCTATCTATGCCGGCATGAGCGATGGCCCGTATCGGACGAGAACCTTCAACCAAAACTGATCGGCCGCGTTGTGGGCGTAGCTTTCACGGCCCTGGGCGGTCAGCTGCCCTCATGCGCTGGCTGGGAAGACGAAGAGACAGGCAACGCCGCTTTCGATCCGGCCGAATATCTGGACGTTCTCATTCGGACTGGCCATGAACCGCAGCTCCAAGGGAATTATTATTACGAGAAAGTACCCGACCGGGCGCTCACAAAGGCAGAACAAACCGCGGTGACCGCGGTGCGCTGGAAGTATGCCAAGGCATCCGCCGCACTTAGGCGCGTCAAGGATGAGTGCATCCGTCGCGGATTGATAGACGGGAGGACTGCATGACCGAGCACTCGGGCGGCACTGTCGCTGATGTGATCGACCTTGCGGCGCATCGCAACGTTACCTCGAAGGATCCTCCGAAGGCGCATAACTGGACCTTGGCCGAACTTCGGCGACATTTTGCGCCGGCCTTTAAATCGCTACCTTTCGTCCAGCGTAAGGATGAAGCGACGGTGCTCGGGCGGCCCATTACTTTCTGGAACGACACGCCGGGATTTGATCACAAGACTGATTGCCGTCGTGGTCGACTTTACGCGGAAATGATGATCGACGCGATTGCCGCCGACAAATGCGGCAGCCGACCGTTAGAGGAGACATTTGAAGCGATCATTAAAGATGCGGTGGCTCGCAAGGCTAAAGGGGACAAGCACGCGCGGACGTTACCGCCTGCGGTCGACGGGTTCCTCTGGGAATTATCCAAATTCATCGCAAATGCCGCCTCGCGCACCGGAGATGACAACGATGCAGCCTAGTTCAGGACATCGGCTGCGTCGTGCGTAGCTTACCGGAAAATGTGCATTAACCGGTCAGTCACACTGCACAAGAGCGGGGAAGTCCAATGATCGCGCATCTCCGAGTCGTCGAGCCGCGTAACGAAAACCGGACAGTGCCGGTCAGGCCAAGCAATGACGATCTCAGACCGCGCGAATACCTGACGCCTGGCGAGGTTGAAACGCTGATCAAGGCGGCCCGGGATGGGCGCTATGGGCATAGGGACGCCACGCTGATCCTGGTGGCCTACCGTCACGGCTTACGGGCCATCGAGATTTGCGATCTGGAATGGTCGCAGGTGGAGTTCGGGCGGAATGCCACGCTGCACGTACGGCGCGCCAAGAACGGCAAGCCGGCGGCACACCCCATCCGCGGCGATGAGCTGCGGGCCTTGCACAAGCTCAAGGCCGAGACCGACAGCCCCCACGTCTTCGCCACCGAACGCGGCGGCCCGTTTTCGACAGACGCCGTCAATCGGCTTATCAAGCGCATTGGTGCGCGTGCGGGGCTGCCGTTCCCGGTCCACGTCCATATGCTGCGCGCCTGCGGCTATAAGCTGGCCAACGACGGCCACGATACGCGGGCTATTCAGGACTGGCTCGGCCATCGTTCAATCCAGCATACGGCGCGCTATACGGAATTGAGCCAGCAGCGGTTCAAGGACTTCTGGCGCGATTAAGAGACTCGCTCTGTTTGTTGTTTATCAATCAGTCCAATACTGCTGTAACCAGCCCCACAGTGCTTCAAGATAGGTTGGCTCTGCCCGACGCTGTCCCATTTTTTGGCTCCTTTTTATAATTCGCACGCTTTTTGCCATCGGCCGCTAAAGAAGGCGAAAATAAAAACGGCAAATAAAATGTGAAACCACTCGATGG
>JBAUCK010000104.1:0-4087 GCA_049677525.1 Xanthobacteraceae bacterium | reverse complement strand
GGCCACAGCCGACGCCAAGCCCGACGTAAAGCCGCGTGACGTCACCGATACCAAGCCGCGTAGCGCGGAGGCAATCCAAGCCGAGGTACGCGCCGCACTCGCCAAAGCTGACGCCGCGCATGCCAATGCCGCGCATGCCGATGCCGCGCACCCGGTCAAAGCTGACACCAAGCTTGATGCGAAGCCGGACTCGGCGCAGCGCCGCACCGACAATCCGCTCGATACGGCCTCGCGCGTACCGACCCCGCGGCCGGCCGATGTGCCGACCGGTGCGGTCGCCGCCACGCCGCGCGTCGAAGCACCGCGCACCGCCGATCTGACGTCTCAACCCGTGTCGCAACCCTTGCCGCAGCCGGCGCCGCAACCGTTACCTCAGCCCTTGCCGCAACCCGCAATGCGGGCCGCCGCCCAGCCTGCGGCGCAGCAGGCACCGATGCAGATCGCGCCGGTGGCTGCGCCTGTGGAGATCAAATCGATGCCGGTCGCTGGCGTCGACGCTACGCCGCAGCCGGCAGCGCAGACCGATGCGCAAGCCCGGCCGGACGACGGCGGCTTTTTCTCGGCGTTCAAGCACCTGCCGGAAAAGCTCCGCGACGACAAACCCTTGCCGCCGGATCTAGCGCCGCGGCCACCGGCGGATGTCGGGCAATAACGCGCGGCATTAGCGGCCTGTCCCGCGATCACGCGCCATCGTTACTTCTCGTCGTCCGCATCCTCGGCGGCATCTTCCTCAGCGTTCTCGAAGCGGTCCGGATCGACCAGAAGCTCTATTTCCTCGTCGGTCTCGAATTCCTTGGCGTGCGCGTCACGTTCGCTCGCTTCTGCGATGGCGCCGGCGATGAAGGCCGGCAGATCGTCGATCGCCTCGCTGATCTCGGATTGCGAAATGCCTTGCGCATTGGCCGCGGCGAGGCATTGGCTCGCCAGCGCCTTGGCCCGCGAATCGTCGCCCTCAGGCCGGTGATCGGCGGCGCTGACATTTTCGGAAATCCACTCTTCGACAAATCCTAGCGCACGCTCGCTCATGACCGGCTCCTTGCTTCGCTTCAGTGTAGCATAAGGGCAGCAGACTAAGGCAATGCGCGCCCGCTTCGTCATGTCTGAACGGCGCTGATGTCGCCCCACTCAACTCGGACCACGCTTGCCTCGCGCGCTGAAATGTACGATCCCGGCTCCCGATGACGACAGCCGCTCCATACCTTCCGTTCGGCGATGGCAAACCCTTTGCGCTGCGCATGGGCCTGCAGCCGCTGCCGGCCGACCAATGGATCGAGATCGACGAAGCCTATGTGGCGCAGCTTGCGAAGAAGCGCGATCTCTTGGCAACGCGCCACGCCGATGTGCTTCAGGCACTGCCGGAATCACAGCCTGCGTCAAAGGAAGCGCTCACACTCCTGCTCGATCACTTGCGCGCCTATCATTCCGACCGTTTCGTCTTCAACGGCGGCAAGCTGTGCAATGGCGCGACCGGCGAAGAATGGGACATTGCGCATTCATCACTGCACCCGCTGGAACAGGTTGGGCGGCTCATTCAGGAAGATTTCTGCATCCTGCAATCCGACGACAAGACTTTGGGCGACACCTATCGCCTCACAGCGGGCGCCGTGTGCTTTCCATCAAACTGGCGGCTTGCCGACAAGATCGGCAAGAAACTCGCCGACGTGCATGATCCGGTGCCGGGCTACACCGAAAAGCTCGCAAGCCCGGTCGACCGGTTTTTCAAGAATCTACCCGCCGACACAATTATGTGGCGCGCCAATTGGCTGATCCATGCAACGCCCGAACTGTTTCAGGCCGGCCACAAGCTCGATGCAACCACAGCCGCGGCGATCACGCCCGCCAATGTCGGCGAGAAACTGTGTCTCCGCGTCGAGCGGCAGACGCTACGCCGCCTTCCCGCGAGCGGCGCCGTGCTGTTCACGATCAGGACGCATGTCACGCAATTGCGCGAAGCCATCCGCGACGCCAAGAGCGCGCAAGACTTGGCGACGGCGGTGCGTACCATGCCGGACGACGTCGCGCGCTATCGGGGCATGAGCGCGTTTCGCGCGGCATTGTTGGAGTGGCTTGGGGTGCGAGCAACTCGTGAGGAGTGGCCCGCATGAGCGAAGCGATATGCGGAACAATGGCCACGACGTGGCGCGCAATCGCTGCCTGCCGAAGATGAAGGCGCCGGTGCCGCACAATTTGCGCCGGTCGCAAATGGTTCCATGAAAAAGGCCCAGAAAGACGCGCAGGACCGTCTATTTATTTCAGCTTATTCGCAATTGTGATCCTTTTGGTTCACTCGCGGCGGGCGGCAGCGTGTTAAAGACAAGGGGCACGGGGCCAACAAGGGTCCCTTTATCATGACAATGAAAACGACAATCTGCGCAACGGCAGTTGCGCTCCTCGCCGGCACGGCATGCTTTGCGGTGCAGGCCGAGGCTCGCGACCAGGCAACGCCGGCGAACCAATTCAAAGTGCCGACGAGCCACGGCAGCAAGAAGCTGTTTATGAGCGCCGCCGCTATCTACGACGCCGGCGTTCGACGAGGTGACGCGCAAGCGTCTCGCAGCGCCTATCTTCGCGGCTTTCGCGACGGGACCAGCACCGCGGCATACGCGCCGCGACAATATGTCGTGAACTCCGCTCCCGTTTATGCGGCGGCCCCTCTTTATGACGCCGCGCCCGGTTATTCGGCCGCTCCGGCCTATGGATATTCTTCTTACGGTACGCCTGGGGTCGCCGGATATTCCTATAACGGTGGCGTCGTCGCCCTAGGCGATAGCTACGGCAACGGTTATGGCGACAGCCAGTACAATGCCGGCCAATATTACAATGCCGGCGAATATAATGCCGGCTATGCGCCGCTCGGACTGATGGCCGTGCGCCGGTGGTGACGGCACAGCCTTTGGAAGCGCAAAACGCGCGGTTGAGCTATTGCGCCGCGCGCTACCAATCCTTCGATCCGGCTTCCGGAACCTTCCTGGGTGACGACGGCTATCGCCACTATTGCCGGTAACGTCTGCAGGCGGCAGAACGAAGAGCGCAAATAGTGCGTAGATAACAAAAGCTCGGCCTCGCCCGCGTCGCGGGCGGGGATTGCGAAGGAGATTGCATGGCGAACATGTCGAGCATTTCGATCAACAAGCGGGCCGACGATCAATTCAAAAAGCTGACGCGGATCGAGGATCAAGGGTCCATCCGAATACGAAGTCCGCGCCGACGCGCTTTCGTCCAAGATCGCGCGCCTCAAGGCGCTTCGGCTGGCGCGAGACGCGGCCATACCCGCCGCCGCGCCGACGAAGAAGGCCGGCAAGACGAAAAAGCACCCAGCCGTAGCTTCGGCCGCGTCGTTGTTGGATTGGCGGAAGAGACGGTAAGCGAAGAGCTAACAAGCCGGTTGATCTGGATGATCGTGCGCCCTATCGCGCCGTAGGGCCAAGGCTACCGGCTGAGGGCAGACACCGGATTGCGTTATTAATAAGGATGCCTTGGATTACGTCTCGATCCCCACACACCAGTATGAGGCCGGGAGCGTAGACGCCGCAGCTGCTATCCTGGAAAGCGCGGAGTAACTGAAATAGCACGCAATCCGCGGCACATTTGTTGCGCAGGCTTGCCTCCAAAAGATTAAGGCCGAACTTCAGCCCGGCCTTATCTTTTTCAGATGAATGCCCGGGTCAAGCCCCGGCATGACGAGCGAGCAGTGCGGTGCCTAGAGCGCCTTGTTGGCTTCCTTCACCGCCTCCGCCTTATCGACATAAACCTGCGCGCCCATGTCGATGAACTTCTTCGACATGTCGGCCATACCCTGCTCTTTGTCGTTCAAGGTCGCCGCGTAGTCGCGCACGTCCTGCGTGATCTTCATCGAGCAGAACTTCGGTCCGCACATCGAGCAGAAATGCGCCACTTTGTGCGCGTCCTTGGGCAGCGTCTCGTCGTGATATTTGAGCGCGGTGTCGGGATCGAGCGAGAGGTGGAACTGGTCGATCCAGCGGAAGTCGAAGCGCGCGCGGCTTAGCGCATCGTCGCGCAGCTGCGCCGCCGGATGGCCCTTCGCCAGGTCCGAAGCGTGCGCCGCGATCTTGTAGGCGATGACGCC
>JBAUCK010000103.1:0-4484 GCA_049677525.1 Xanthobacteraceae bacterium | reverse complement strand
GTACAGGGCTAGACTCATGCCCGGCCTAGCACCCCATGGCCGTACTACCAGGAAGAAAAAGACCGATCATGGCGCCGTCCGAGACGACTGTGGGCAGTATCAGTCCAAGGATAACAAAGAAGCCGCCACGCGTTGCGGATCAAGCGCGTTTTTGGCTTTTTCTGCGGTCTGAGTTTTCGCGTCGCGTTCGATTCGCAGCGCGCGAAGTCGCTGCATATTTTTCGTTGCCGTAGCACGGCGCGCGTCCTCCTGTTTCAGAACTTCGTTTAGTTCAGCTTCGCGCTTCTGTTTTTTATCGAATGCAGCTTAATGCGAAGTTCACGCCGACGGTTCGAATCTGCACCATTGGCCCCCAAAAACTCGCTCTATCGGTTTGCACAAATTGGAGGGGCCGCTTCGGCGGGTTTAGAGGAATCTCGACGGGATTTGGCAAGCAGGTTGGAAATAGGACGCCAAAGGCAAACTCAGCCAGCGATCAGCGCAGTCACTCCGCCGACGATCGCTTTCCAATCTTCTGCAAGATCCGCGATCGGCTTCCAAGTATTTGGGATCAAGCCAGCCCATCCCGTCGCCTTGCGGTGTTTCCCCGGCGTTTCCTCAAGGGTTGCCGGATCATCGAGGGACATCGCGCCTTCCTTCGCGCCGCTTGCGAGTTTTGTAGATTGTTGCCAGCGGCGTTGCCAAATCAGGATTTTGAAGGTTTTGGCGGTCTAGCGATTTGCACTTAAGTCTTTGATTTAACTTGGCTCCCCTTCGTGGATACGTATCGAACGCCTTGGCCCGGAGCCTGCGTTTCGGCGTTTCTTGGAGGACATCGAGGCTTGGGCCTAAGAGTGTAAGAGGTGCCTTGATTTGTCATGGGGAGGGGATGATGTCCCCCAACGACCGCGCAACTTTGCAACCGCCGGCCCGAAAACGTTCGCGCGGCGCGCACATGCCTCGCCGTCCAAACTTTTCGGTTTGATGTTACCCCAGGCGTTACCCCGCGGCGTGTTTGGCGTCAAACAATCGGTTGAAAACATTTTATAAGCTATTGAAATAACTGGGCGACCCCGGCTGGATTCGAACCAGCGACCTTCAGCTTAGAAGGCTGTTGCTCTATCCCCTGAGCTACGGGGCCGTCAGGCACTTCGGGCGGAATACGCTTCCGGGGGTCCGGATAATCCACCCCGCCGGCCGGCCGCAGTGTGGATAGCGGATTCAGGCCGCCGATCCTAGACCTGCTGCGTCTTTACGGCGGCCCGCGGAACGCAAAATCGCCTTCATATTCACTACTGATCGCCGCCGATTGGGGTATCCTGCGACCCGCAGTCGTAGCGGCGGGTGTGGATGGAAATGCGGATTTAAGCGCGGTCCGGGGAGGCTCGGTTGGTTCTAGCACGCCGGTTTACTGCAGCTGTGACGGCATTGCTGCCGCTCGCCGGCCTGTGCTTGCTTTTGGCGACCACGGATGTACGGGCGCAAAGTGCTGCACAAAACCCTGCGCCAAGCCTTGCCCCAAGCCTTGCCAGCGGCTGCGATGACGGAGCCGATTTTGCCGTCCTGCCGTCGCCGCTTGCGCCCTGGAAGGGCGCGCCGCTGCGCGTTCTCGTTGTTGCCGAAAAGCCGGTCGAGGGCGAGCTGTCGCTGATCGCGCCCGACGGGAGCGTCGCCGCCAAATCGGCCGAGCGGCACGGCGGCCCGCCGTATTTCTGGTTCGCCGAGATCGCCACGCCTTCTGCCGGCACGTGGCATGCCTCGCTCGCACGCGACCACGCCTCAGGCGCGTGCAGCAAGATCACGCGCGACATCGCCGTGAGCGCGCAAAAGCCGCCCGGTCTGCCGAGGCCGGAAGGCAGCATGTGGCAGGTGCGCAATTCCTGGAATCGGGCGACGGAAAATCTGTATTCCGCCTGGATCGAAAAGCTGTTCGATGCGCCGCCTGATGTCGACCTGTCATGGAAGGCATGGCACGAAGTGTTGCGCGATCAGTCGCGCAACATGCTGTTCAACTATCTCGGCATGGGCGAAGACAACGTGGCGCTGAGCCTGCGTCCGGATTGCGCCGACTTCGTCTATTTCCTGCGCGCTTATTTCGCCTTCAAGATGGGGCTGCCGTTCGGCTATTCGAACTGCTCGCGCGGCGCCGGCGGCTCGCCGCCGAAATGCTACCAATGGTTCGACATTCAGCATCCTGAAGTGACGCGTCCGGCGCCGCCGCCCGAACAGACAGGGTCAGTCGCGCCGGCGCCGTCGGCAGATACGCCGAAGCCCAGCCTATTGCAGAAGATGTTCGTGCAACAGGGCGCGCCGCCTCCCGCGCCCATTCCTGCGCCGGCTCCCGCACCGGCGCCGAAGCGGCTCGGGCTTGCGTCGTTCGGCCAGTATCTGCGCGCCGTCGGCGATGTCGTGCATACCGGCTCGGTGCGAGTCGCGGCCACCGACGACAACACCGATTTCTATATGGTGCCGCTCACCCAAGACACGCTGCGCCCCGGGACCGTCTATGCCGATCCTTACGGCCACGTTCTGATGCTGGTGCATCGTGTGCCGGAAGCAAACGGCGCGCCCGGCGTGTTCCTCGCCGTCGACGCCGAGCCCGACGGCACGGTGACGCGCAAGCGTTTCTGGCGCGGCAATTTCTTGTTCGTCCACGAACCTTCGCTCGGCAGTCCTGGTTTCAAGCGTTTCCGGCCGATCGTGCGCGAGAATACCGGCGCGCTGCGGCGCCTGACCAACAACGAGATCGCCAAGAACCGGAACTACGGCGATTTCTCACTGGAGCAGACGCAACTCTCGCTTGAAGATTTCTACGACCGCATGGATGACGTGATGTCGCCCGAGCCGCTCGATCCGGCGAAAGCGATGGAAGACGCCATTACTTCGTTGGAACAGCAGGTCAATACACGCGTCACCGCGGTCGAGAATGGCCGCAAATTCCAGAGCAGCGGGCGCGGCGATGCCGATATGCCAAACGGCCCGTCGATCTTTGAGACCAACGGCGCTTGGGAGGATTTCTCTACGCCGGCGCGCGATCTCCGATTGCTCATCGCCATCGACGTGGTGCGCGGTTTTCCCGATCACGTGGCGCGGCGCGCGGATCGCTATGCGATCGGCGGCAGGAGTCCCGCCGACGTGAAGGCGCAATTGCAGAGCGTGCTCGGCGCCGAACTGTCGTCGCGCAAAGTCACCTATACGCGCAGCGACGGCTCGCAATGGACCTTGACGCTCAAAGACGTGATCGACCGCGGCGGCAATCTCGAAATGGCGTACAACCCCAACGACTGCGTCGAGCTGCGTTGGGGCGCGCCGGACGGCAGCGACGAGGCGTCAACCTGCAAGCGGCATGCGCCGGCCGCGCAACGCGCGAAGATGGCGGACTACCGCAACTGGTTCCGCGATCGCCACTGGCCGCACGTTTAGGCGTTCCGGTTCGACGTCTTGAACCGCTTTTAGGTATTGCGGCCGCTTTGGCGCAACGACGGCAGGCCGATGCCGGTGGCTTCAAAGCCGCCGTCGACCGCGATGGTCTGCCCGGTGATGTAGCTCGCCCGGTCGCTGCACAGAAAGAAGATCGCCTCGGCAAGCTCTTCTTCCAGGCCATAACGATTGAGTGGGATGCTTCGTGATAAGCGGCGCGGATGTCGGGCGTGTGGACGGCTTTGGCCATGGCGGTATCGACCGGGCCGGGGGCGACGGCATTGACGCGGATGCCAAGCGCGGCAAGCTCGATGGCCTGTTGCTGGGTGAGGTGGGCGAGCCCGGCATTGCTGGTGCCATAGGCGGCGCGCAGGGTTGAAGCGCGCAGGCCCGATTTGGATGTGATGTTGACGATGGCGCCGCCCCCGGAATCGCGCATCAGCGGTGCGGCGGCCTGTGTGCACAGGAACGGCCCGGTGAGATTGACCGCGAGCACGCGCGACCAATCTTCATAAGTCACGTCGAGGATCGGCTTGAAGATCGCGATGCCGGCATTATTGACCAGCGCGTCGAGCCGGCCGAATTGCCGCGCGACCGTAGCAAAGGCGTCCGCGACTTGGGTGCGCTCGGCGACGTCGCAGTGAATGGCGAAGGATGTGCTGGAGCCGGCAAGCGCCGCGTGGGTGCGATTGAGCGTCGCTTCGTCGATATCGAGGAGCGCCACGTTCCAGCCGTCGGCGAGGAATCGCTTGGCAGTTGCTAACCCGATACCGCGCGCGGCTCCGGTGACCAAGGCGGCTTTCGTTTTCGCTGTGCTCATCGTTTCCCCTTTTCCCTTGCCGGATGTAGTGAGGTGTTGTGCAAAGTTGTGCGGGGCGTTCCGGCTATTTGCCAATTTGGATCGTTGTTTAAGTGACGCCGATAGCCGATACAAGGATACCGTCGCGCGCAGGGATTTTGTCGTGCGGCGGTGAACGACTGACCAAAGACGCGCGACTAAGCTTCGATCTTGGCTTCGATCTTGCCGGGACGTGCGTTCAAACGGCGACTTGCGTTCAAACTTGTCTTCAAAGCACGGCAAAACG
>JBAUCK010000102.1:0-14429 GCA_049677525.1 Xanthobacteraceae bacterium | reverse complement strand
GTCCCATGCTTCTGTGCATAGCGGATGACGGCCATCGCGCCGACAACCAGCAACCATCGCAAGTATCGATTGCCCTGCTTGGTGATACTGCCGAGCCTGTCCTTGCCACCGGTCGTATGTTGCTTCGGCACCAACCCGATCCAGGCGGCGAGGTTGCGCCCCGATGCAAATGCCTTCCAGTCGCCAATCTCGGCAACCATAGCCGTGGCGACAATCGGGCCGATGCCCGGGATCTCCGCCAGCCGCCGGCTCGCCTCGCACGAGCGATGCCAGGCCAGAATGCTCTTGTCGATGGATCCGATCTCGGCTCCGATCGCGAGGTACTGCCGCGCCAGGATATCGAGAATGCCGCGGGCGGCCGGGGGAATCCGGTGGTCATCGGCGTCAGCGATGATCCTCAGTAACTCTCCCGTCCCGTTGCGGCCCTTGGCCGACACCACGCCGAGTTCGGCCAGGGCGCAGCGCATTGCTGAGCATCGTGCGCTGACGTACCAGCAATTGCCGGGTCCGGTGCAACATCAAGGCCGTCTGCTGTTGTTTGGTCCTGATCGGAACGAACCGCATCGACGGTCGCGTGACCGCTTCGCAGATCGCTGCCGCATCGTTCGCATCGTTCTTGCTACGCTTGAGATAGGCCTTCACATAACCACCCTTTGGCGCATCGATGCCGTAGAGTGGGCGCCGTCCACAGCATCAAAAGCTGCCGCGGCGACGCCAATTGGTGCCGCCGCTCTTACCACATGAGCGGACATGCGGCCGGCGCGGTTTGATCCCTGATCGTTCGGGTAATTTCCCTGCTAGATGTTGTGAAATTCCCTGTTCAGCCGTGTAGGGAATTTGTCTGCAAGCCATTGAAATTAGCGGGTGACTCGGCACGCCAATCGCAGCGGAAGGCTGGATTTCGCGTATTTCCCTGTTAGCAGGGAATTTGAGGGGAGACTGGTCCCATACAGACTGCCGCCTCAGCCAACCAGTGCCGTCTCAATGGGCCATCTCCGGTTTGCGAGAAAGTATCCGACACTTCAGCCTCTTAGGCGGCTCTCAATAGGTCTCCAAAGCCCAAGATACGCGCTTGTACTTCGACCGCAGGCCAATTATCGGCCCAGTCTCCGATCGCGAATTTTCAATATCGAATTTGTTTGGGGAGACCCGCTTCGAGGGCACTGAGACTGGTCCGACATCGCTGAATTTATCTTTTAGTGGACGTCGCCGCCGGATCGGACAAGCCATCTGAGCTCCGTCTGCGTCAGGCCGCCTTGAGCAACGTCTGCACCTTCGGCCACGGATCCGGCGACAGCGTTTTGAACGGCGCCCAGTCAGCTTCCTGCATGCGATCAAAGACCGCCGACTTGACGGAGGGGCACTTCTGCACCCGCGCCCACCAGTTGGCGACCGCCGGCTCGACCTGCCACATGGCGCCGAGCTTGAGGAGTTCGAGGCGGAGGATATAGGGAACGACCGCGCAATCGGCGTTGGAGAAGCTTTCGCCGGCGAGATAGGGGCCGCGTTTCAGATCCTCTGCCATCCATGAAATCAGCTTCTGATGCTGTCCAAGCGCATCAATCACGAATTCCGAATCCAGCCCGTGCTCGATGACGCTGCGCTTGTATTCGGCGCGACGCTTAAGCGGCGCCTTGTTGATCTCGGCCAGCCATTCCTCGCGTGCCATTTTGAGAAACCGCGAACGAAAGGCCGTCGCAAACGTGATGATGGTGCAGGCGTTGTGCATGTACTCGTCGATCAGCTTGTTGTAGAGGCGGACGCGATGGCGGGCGACCGGTGTCTTTGGCATCAGCGGCGGATTGGGGAAGGCCTCGTCGATGTAATAGAGGATCAGCGAGGACTCAGTAACGACATTGTCGTCGTGAACCAGTGTCGGCACTACGCCGTTGGGATTGAGCTTCATATAGGCAGGGTCGTTCTGGTCGCCCTGCAATGTGAGCAGGTGCTCTTTGACGGGTTGGTCTTTTTCATACAACGCTATCCGCACCTTCTGGGCGCAGACCGAATTGATGTTGTGATAAAGCTCGAGCATTCCGTCCTCCATATCTATTTCTTGTTAATGTGAAGCCCCCGGCCGCTGGCGATTACGCCGCCAATCTGCCGCGATCGTGGCTGACCGAAATCGACCGGCGTTCCCTTGGGTATGATCATCGTCGGGTTCACTTTGGCGATCGAGTAGTAGTTGATGACGTAGTAGCGTGGCGTTACCGTCGCGGCGATGCCCGGCACCTGATAGAGTTCGCGCATATAGTTCGAAAGGTTCGGATAGTCGGCGATCCGCTGGCGGTTGCATTTGAACAACGAGAAATAGGCGACGTCGAAGCGCACAAGGGTGGGGAACAAGCGCCAGTCGGCCTCGGTGATCTGATTGCCGACGAGATAGCGCTGGCGCGACAGCCGCGCCTCGAGCCAGTCGAGCGTGTCGAAAAGCCTGTCATAGGCTTCGTCATAGGCGCCTTGCGTCTTGGCGAAGCCGGCGCGATATACACCGTTATTGACGTTGTGATAGACGCGTTCGTTGACGGCGTCGATCTCGGTGCGCAGCGCCTGCGGATAGAAATCGGTACGGTCGCCGGTGATCGCATTGAACTCGGTGTTGAGCATCCGGATAATTTCAGACGACTCGTTATTGACGATCCGCTTAGTCTTTTTATCCCACAGCGTCGGAACCGTGACTTTTCCCGTATAAGCCGGATTGCTCGCGACATAGGCCTCGTACAGATAATGGAAGCCGTTGACCTCGTCGGGAATGCAATCCGGGTAACGGGCGTCGCGCTCGAAGGTCCAACCGTTCTGCTTGAGGCCCGGCACCGAGTAGGCGACCGAGATGAGGCCTGAGAGTTTCTTGACCGCGCGATAGATCAACGTGCGATGCGCCCACGGGCAGCCATGGGCGACGTAAAGATGATAGCGGTCGGGTTCGGCTTTGAAGCCCGACGAACCGTCCGCGGTGATGCGATCGCGGAACACGCTGTCGATGCGGTTGAACTGGCCGGATTGACTGATCTCTTGCGGCAATTCGCCGTCGGTCCATTTGCCTTCGATCAGAACGCCCATAATGTGCCGCTCCCGAAATTGCTCACCTGCCCACGCGCGGGTTGATTTTGTATCGACCGCTATATAACGTCAACGGCGATTGCAGTGATCCGCAGAGGAGCTTCGGCGACGCCGCCAGCCACCCATCATGCCGCGACCGAGAGAGTTCGACGAAACGGCTGCGCTCGAAGCGGCCATAGAGTGCTTTTGGCACCGCGGCTATGAGGCCACGTCGCTACGCGATCTAACCGCGGCGATGGGGATAACGGCGCCGAGCCTTTACAACGCCTTCGGCGACAAAGAGGAACTGTTTGCGTTCGCCTTGGAGCGCTATATTGATCGTAATACGTGCGGCCGGCTGCGCCGGCTTGAGGAGACGTTGCCACCCAAACAAGCGATCGAGCGCTTTTTCGCTGAGATCGTCGAGCACTCCGTCAGCGACCGCCAACGCAAGGGCTGCTTTCTCATCAATTCTGCAATCGAAATCGCGCCGCATCATGCCAAATGCCGCACCGTCATCACTAGGCAGTTTCACGGCATCAAGGGCTTCTTTGCGAGGTGCATTCTCGCTGCACAAGCCGATGCGACGGTGCCGCTCCATCTCGACGCGGATGATGTCGCCAAGCTCCTTTTAGGTGTGCTGCTCGGTGTGCGTGTGCTCGCGCGCACGAATCCGAGCCGGAGCGTGCTGGAGGGCGTGGTGCGCCCAGCGCTTGCGCTGCTCGATCTGCCGGGACGCAACCAAAAAAGGGGGGAACAATGATTGATCTTCATTACTGGACGACGCCGAACGGCCACAAAGTCACGATTTTTCTTGAGGAGGCGCGGCTACCCTACCGGATCGTGCCGGTCAATATCAGCAAAGGCGCGCAGTTTGGCCGGAATTCCTCGCAATCTCGCCGAACAATCGTATTCCGGCCATCGTCGATCATGCGCCGAAGGATGGGGGAGTCCCGATCTCGGTTTTCGAATCGGGCGCCATCCTTGTCTATCTCGCCGAAAAGATCGGTAAGTACCTGCCGACCGGGTTTCGCGATCGGAACCGCGTCATGGAGTGGCTTTTCTGGCAGATGGCGGGGCTCGGGCCGATGGCGGCCCAGAACCACCACTTCTCGCAATACGCCCCGGAGAAGATACCCTAGCAATCGAGCGCTACGTGAAGGAGACGAACCGCCTTTACGGCGTGCTCAACAAGCAACTCGCGCAACATGAATTCGTCGCCGGCCGCACCTATTCGATCGCAGACATCGCCACATATCGCTGGATCGTTCCCCATGAAAGGCAACGCCAGAGACTCGAGGACTTTCCGAACCTAAAGCGCTGGTTCAAGGCGATGCTCGCGCGCCCAGCGGTGGTCCGCGCCTATGCGCGGGCGAAAGACATCAACACCGAACCGACCGTCAGTGAGGACTCCAAGAAGATCCTCTTTGGCCAGACAGCAGCTGTGGCCGCCCGTTGAAACCGAGTGTGAACTGAATGACGCTTCGCCTTTACGACCTCGCAGGCGCGGATCCCGATCGCCGCTTCAGCCCTTACTGCTGGCGCACCCGGCTCGCGCTGGCGCATAAAGGACTTCCGGTCGAAACCATCCCATGGCGCTTCACCGAAAAGGCCGAGATCGCGGCGTCAGGGCAGGGACTCGTCCCGGTGCTGGTCGACGGCGATCGTTGGGTTTCCGATTCTTGGAATATCGCAAATTACCTTGAATATACTTATCCGGATCGTCCCTCATTATTTGACGGCGCCGCGGGACGAAGCCTGACGCGTTACTATTCGACTTTCGCTGACGGTTTGGTGGCTGCGATTTTCCCGTTCATCGCGCTGGATATTTTTGATCGTATCGCCGTCGAGGACCGCGATTATTTTCGAGCAAGCCGCGAGAAACGTGTCGGGATGACGCTGGAAGCGCTCGTCGCCGACCGCGAGGCGAAGCTTTCTGCGTTTCGTGCCAATCTCACGCCGCTGCGCCGCACGCTGACGGCGCAGCCGTTCTTCGGCGGCGATGAGTCGCTCTATGCAGACTACGCCGTGTTCGGCCCGTTCCAATGGGCGCGCTGCATCAGCCCGTTCGAGCTGTTGGAAAAAGACGATCCGGTCAGGCAGTGGCGCGACCGACTGCTCGATCGCTTCGGCGGCTTGGCGCGCAAGTCGCCGGCGTATGACGTTTGAGCCGCATCTCCACCGTTGATGACATAATGAGGTTCTCATGTCCCTGAAAGAACAACTCGCCGAATATCGCGGCGGCTGATTTAAGCGTGTTCCGGCGGAACGCCTGGCCGTCATGGAACGCCACATCAACGGGCTCCGCAACGGTCTCGCGAAGACGGCTCTGAAGGCCGGTGATCGGGCGCCCCCGATCGTTCTCGCCAGTGCCAAGGGCACTATCGTCGATATCAAATCACTTCTCGTCCGCGGGCCGGTTATCGTGACGTTCTACCGCGGCGGCTGGTGTCCTTATTGCAATCTCGAGCTCAGAGCCTTTCAGCAGATCCTTCCCGAGATCAAGGCCGCCGGCGCGTCTCTTGTAGCGATCAGCCCGGAAAACCCGATGACACGGTTTCGACCGCCGAAAAAAATGCGCTCGACTTCGAAGTTCTGAGCGACGCCGGCCAAAAGGTCGGCCGCGCATTCGGACTGGTCTACACCTTTAGCGACGAGTTGATATCGACCTATAAGCAATTTGGCCAAGATATTCCCGGCAGAAATGGTAGCGACGAATGGGCACTGCCCATTTCGGCCACCTACGTCATCGGCCAAGATGGCCAGATTATCTATGCCCACAAGGACGCGGATTATCGCGATCGGGCGGAGCCAGCCGAAGTGCTCCAGGTCTTGAAGAAAACGGCCGTGAATGCTTGAACGGTTGTGGCGCCTGTCCTTCGATCCGTCATCGATCCATCAATTTCGGCCGGGTCTCCATATGAACCTGCAGGTTCGCACAGCCACGGACGCACGAAGCCGTGCCGATTCAAAAGAGAACCTAGTTCACCTCGGCCTCACTTCGTTGTGTGCTTTGGCGGCGGTCGTCGGCAAGGCGCATGGCTATTTCGGGCCATGATCAGCTTCGTCCATAACCTGTTCTTCCTGGGCGTCATCTCTATTCATTACGATTCGAGTCAGTTCACGCCCGCCCACCATGGGGTGCGGCGGTGATCCTCGTGCCGTCGTCGGCGCCGTCATCGTGACTTTCATCGTCTCGAACTTTGCACCGGAGGCGAAGGGTCATGGCGTCCCGGAAGTCATGGATGCGATCTATTACAAGGGCGGCGTAATCCGCCCGGTCGTTGCCGCTGTGAAATCCATTGCCTCGGCTTTCGCCATCGGCACCGGCTCCGCCGTCGGCCGCGAAGGGCTGATCATCCAAATCGGCTCCGCGCTCGGCTCAACGTTCGGCCAGATCATCAAGCTGTCGCCCGGTCAGCGCATCACGCTCGTTGCTGCGGGAGCGGGCGCCGGCATCGCCGCCACGTTCAACACGCCGATCGGCGGCGTCTTGTTCGTCACCGAACTAATGCTGCCGGAAGTCAGTGCCAACACATTTCTGTCGGTTGCCACCGCGACCGGCATCGCCACCTTTCTCGGTCGGCTCTTCTTCGGCCTCGATCCAGCGTTCTTTGTGCCGAACGTAACGCCACTCCCGAATCATCTTGGCGCCGGCGCGTTCACGCTTGTGCTGTATGTCGTACTTGGCGTGTTGACCGGAGTCGCCGCGGCGGCTTTCACCCGTGGCTTGCATCTCGCCGAAGATTTGTTCGACAAGATTTCAGGTCGATACCTCCGGCACATGTTTGGCATGTTGCTCGTCGGCATTTTGATTTATCCGCTGTATCGCAATTTCGGTCACTATTACGTCGAGGGCGTCGGCTACGCGACGATCCAGGGCATTCTGAACGGCGAGCTCCCGGGCGCCGAACTCCTCGCGCTGCTCTTCGTCTGCAAACTACTGGCGACCACTACCAGCCTGGGCTATAGAGAACAAAGCAGACATTAGAATTGGTGTTTGCGATCTCCGCCCAGGTCCGCTGAACGAGCAGTCAAAAGTGGATCTAGATTGGAGCAGAGGGCATTCGCCGCCGAGAGTGATGCAAGCCTCTCATCGTGATCGAGGTCTGGCGGCGTCAGCGTCTCCACGCAAACGATTTTCGCTGGCGTAATTGCGCCTGGCGACCGCATCGTGATTCCCTTTAAGCACCTCCAATTTTGTTTCATAACCGTCCCGCCAGAAGCGGATGTCGAATTGTCGTCGGCCCAGGCGCAGATCGATAAGGGTGATGTCTGGCAGCCAATCCGGCAACGCGGGATCGAGGTACAACTTGCCGCGCGGGGCGTCCTGCTGTAGCCCCAGCATTGCCTGGAGAAGCATGAACGGCGATCCCGCCGCCCACGCCTGCGGCACGTTGGCGCCGAGATACTGCACCGGGAAACTCGTCGGATCGCGCTGCAAGCCCCCGTACAACTCAGGCAATTGGTTCAATAGGAAATGGCTCGCCGCGCCGCTGATGTCGCGTGCTACGGCCGCCGCCTCTGCGGCAAACCCATAACGGCGCATGCCCATAGCGATCAACGAGTTGTCGTGCGGCCACACCGCCCCGGTCTGATAGTTGTACGGATTGAATGAGGGATGATCTGCCGACAGAGTACGGATCCCCCAACCACTCCACATATCTTTACGCATCAGGCGCTTTACCACTGTGCGGGCACGTTCTGGAGCGATGATGCCCGACCACAGGCATTGGCCGACATTGGACGCGACCGAGAGCACCTTTTTCTTATCGCCATCCAGTGCAAATGCATAAAAGCCAGATTTCTCGTCCCAGAAGACTTCGTTGAATTTCTTGAATAGTCTCACCGCTTTTTTGCGTAGGGCGGTTGCGCGCCTCTTATTGTCCAATTCGTCGTAGATCTCGGCCATACGCAGCCAGGCGTCGTAGACATAGCCTTGCAACTCACATAACGCTTTCGGCCCGCGTACCAACGTGCCGTCGGGATACATCACTGAATCTCCGGAGTCCTTCCACGCCATATTCTCATAGCCGGCCGTCGAGCGAGTCTGGTATTCCTGGAATCCGTCACCGTCGCGATCGCCGTATTTGTCAATCCAAGTCAGACAGGCTTCAGCGGTCGGTAAACGTCGCTCGATCAATGCGCGGTCTCCGGTGGCCTGCCACGCGGCGTGAAGCGCTACCAAGTACAGCGGCGTCGCGTCCGCTGTACCGTAATACGGTGTGTGCGGAACCATCTTGAAATACGCCAGCTCACCGTAGCGCAGCTCGTGCATTATTTTGCCGGGCTCGGCGTCGCGGTAATCATCGCGTTTCTTCGCCTGAAACTGCCCTAGCAAATCCAACGTCGCAGCGGCGAATTCCGGATAGACAATCATCGTCTGCAATGAGACGGTCAGCGTATCGCGGCCAAACAGCGCCACGAACCACGGCAACCCGGCGGCGGGCACGAAAACCATGTGATCCGTGCCCTTAAGCGGCAAACGCAAAGCGGCCATATCTTGGACGCCCTGGCTGTAACAGCGATAAAATTCCTCATTGCTGGTTTTGATCTTCAGTACTGTCCGTTCCCACTCGTCCATCTTGCCGACGTCTCTCGACGTAGCGCTGGAATCGGTGCATTCGCGCGGCGCCCGAATGGTGCTTGCGCCATCAACCAAGTCGTAGTTCAGGGAGCGGTGCCAGGCTCGCCCAGCCTTTAGTGCGATATCGAAGCTCAGCCGGCCATTGGCGCTCAGCGCCGGCTCGCCGTCGCCGGTATGGACGATCACTTCGCGGCAGAAATCTTTGTTGTGGTAGGTGAATCGCAGTGCTTGCCGTGCATGCGACCACAAAGTGGTAATACGGCCGCGCCGTACGATCTTGTGTCCTTTCACCTCGAATATATCAGCGAAATCTGAACGGATCGCGATCTCGAGATTGAAGCGCACCGGTTTCTGACTGTTGTTTGTGATGTCGATATCTTCGTGCAGGCCGCCATTGATGTGGCGGCCGATCACAAGGCCGAGCGTGCGCGCCGCGATTGGGCCATCCTCAGTATCTAAAGCGCGGTTGGTCAAAAAGATGCGCGCGGCGTGATAGGCGACGGCGCCGCCGTTCAACAGGTCCCATAATTCGCCATTAGCATAGATCGCCCACGCGCTGATCATTCTGGTGTCTCGAAATAGAGCCCGCGCGTGCTTGGCCAATTCACCTGTCCGTCGGGCCTAGTCACTAACACCGTTTGGCCCTGATGGATGGCGATCTGCGCAGGGCCGACCTGAACCTTGAACGCCATGTGCGACTCCTTTCCTGTATCTGCTAATAGCGAAGGGCTAGAAAACGACTGCCGTCATTTGAATCGGTCTATGATTTGGTCTCCAACTCGCAGTGCATTGGCAATGATGGTCAAGGTAGGATTTACGGCTCCAATAGAGGGAAAGAAACTTGCATCCGTAACATAAAGATTATCGATCCCGTGAGCTTTGCAGTTGAGATCAAGAACAGACTGCGCGGGATCAGAGCCAAAGCGCATCGTTCCCGCTTGATGCGCTGTACCGCCGATCGGGACATTTTGTCCGAGGTAGAGTGATCTATCGAATAAATGCGGATGAATTTCGAGCTTGCCACAGAGATCGCGAAATTTGTCTTTCAATCGCTGGTGAGCCTCTATGTTGGTCTCAGTCAGATCGAGCATAACGCGGCGTTTGTCATAGAAGATTCGGTTCTGCGGTATCGGCAAGTCTTCCGAGGTCAGCCAGAAATCGAGAGAATGTTGAGCGATCCAATCGAAGGGCTTTTCCGGAAACCATTGTAGAAAATCGGGTAGCCCTTCGCCGCGAATCTGGACGCCGTCCGATTTTCCCACCATTTGGATATGACCAAGCGGATAATCCCAATCGCTCGAGCCGAAATAGAAGTCATTCAGTCCCAAGGTCTTTTGGAACTTGGTGGGATTTGGTGTGCGCGAAATAGCCATGACGACAGAGTTGTTGTGCCGCATGTAGTTACGGCCCACGAGGCCAGAGCCGTTCGCGAGCCCGTGTGGATGGTCGTCGTTCGTCGAACGCAACATCAGGAGGGCCGACGAGAGCGCTCCACAAGCAACAACGACGATATCGCCAGAGTAGGTCGTTCGCTCGGTGCCTCGCACCACTTCGACGCCTGAGATTCTGCGGCCGCCAGAATCCGTTGTAAGTCTATCGACGTACGAGTTCGTTAGCAGCATCAGATTTGAATGTGCCTGCAGCGCCGGGTCGACACAGACGATTTGCGCGTCCGCTTTGCCGTTGGTCAAGCATGGGTAGCCGTCGAAGGCATTGCAGCGGATGCATGCGGAGTGTGGCAGCGGCTTACCGTCTCGTTCTTCAAGTAGAATGCCGACAGGCAGATGAAACGGATGGTGGCCTTCTCGCTTGAGTCCATCAAACAGTTGCTGAATGCGCGGCTCGTGCGTGATGGGCGGATACGCGTATGGCTTTTTCGATGCCGGTTGGGTCGGATCCTCGCCACGTAGGCCGTGAACGTAATAAAGTTCTTCGGCGGCCTGGTAATAAGGCTCGAACGCGTCGTACTTCAGAGGCCATGCGGGCGATATCCCATCGGGATGTCTGATCTCATTGAAGTCCTGCTCTCGGAGCCGCAGCAGAACGGCACCATAGACCTTGCTGTTGCCGCCCACGAAATAATGAAGGCCAGGATGAAAGCTCTTACCATCCGAACTGTGCCAGCTCTCCGGCGCCTGATAGCGCGCATCCACGAACACTGCTTGGCTGTCCCAATTCTTGCGTTCACGGGGGAGGTAACCGCCGCGCTCCAGAAGGAGAACCCGTTTGCCGGTTTGGGCTAGACGCCAAGCCATAGTGCCGCCGCCAGGGCCGGAGCCGATAATGACAACATCGTAATGTTCACTGGTGCTGGTCATGGCATCGTCCTTGGCACGCGGAACAGCAACGTTTGAACTTTGACGAAGGTTCAGCGTTTAGACAGATGCCTGAAAATAATGCCCGCAGCGGCTGAGAGATCGTACGCAATGACGATGCTGAACATCGGTCTAACGGCAGTAATCCGCATAGTTCTCGTCCTGCTGTTTCTTCCTTTCAGCGCTCTGGACAAAATCCTCAATTTCCGCGACGCGGTCGCCCAGGCGCGCGAAGTGGCATCAAACGCGACTGTCGCATCTGGATTGATATGTATTGGCTTATTTATTGAGGTATTCATGTCCCTTGGGGTCATTAGTGGAATTGCGGACAAAGCCTGCGCGTTCGTATTAGCGGGGTATTGCGGCATTACCGCTCTGCTCTGGAAGCAGTTTTGGAGACCCGGCGACTTCTGGAGCTCCGATACAGGTCGGGGCCGCACATTGTTTTGGGATTTTCTAAAGAACGTCGCTCTCGGCGCGGGCTTCCTGCTCATCACCTTCGGTACCAATGCAGCTTCTGTAGGGGACTTCTTCGCGCACCCACTGTCGTCATCCCGCCCCTACAGCGTGGCACAGGAGCAAGTTCGACCGTGAGTTTGGATCCCCCGCCGGCCATATCTTATTGGCATCTTTGGACTGACGCCGACGGCCTCAGCCACCAGACGCGCTGCACGATGACTGAATTCGAAAAAGCGGCAATTCAGCCGCAAGCTTCGCCACAATGGATTGGTCTCAAAACGACGGGTGCCGCAACCGTTTTCGTTACGGTACTCCCAGTCGGATGGATCGGCGATTGGCACGAAAATCCGAGGCCGCAATGGATCATTCCCTTATCAGGACGTTGGTTCGTCGAAGCGATGGACGGACATCGCATCGAGATGGGGCCCGGCGATATATCCTTCGGTGAGGATAAGAACACGAAGAAAGTAGCAGGCAAGCAGGGACACCTATCCGGGACCCTTGGCGACCAACCCGCTGTGCTGATGATCGTCCAGTTCGATACAGCGACGCTTGCGTCACCCTGTCGATTTCGGTGAAGCTATGGACGGGGTTGAAATACGAAATCCGCATTTTGCGCGCTATATTCTGAGCAACGCCACATTGGAGACGCTTGCTTCCGGGTTCCGTTGGATTGAGGGTCCGGTGTGGATGGGCGATGCCGACTGCCTCTTATTCCAGGACTTACCAAATGATCGCACGATGCGCTGGACCGAGGGGGTAGGCGCATCGGTGTATCGGTCGCCGTCGAACTACGCGAACGGACAGACGAGAGATCGCCAGGGACGGCTGATCGCCTGCTCACATCGCGGACGATGTCTTTACCGCACCGAATGTAACGGCTGGGTCACGACTTTAGTCGATCGGCATAATGGCAAGAGGTTGAACGCTCCGAACGACGTTGTCGTGAAATCCGATGGCTCGATCTGGTTCACTGATCCGCTCTATGGAATATCGAACGATTATGAAGGCGGTCGGCAAGTCTCCGAACAGCCGCCCGCGGTTTACCGCTTCGATCCGAAAGGTGGCGACATACGCATCGTGGCAGGTGATTTCGAGGGCCCGAACGGGATCGCCTTCTCGCCCGACGAGAGGAGGCTTTACGTTTCTGAAACTGGCGACCAAACAGCAGAGCATCCGCGCCAATATATTCGCGTCTTCGACGTTGCTGATGAAGGGTTATCTCTGTCCGGGGGAGATATTTTTCACAAGGTCGAACCCGGCTACTGCGATGGCATGCGTGTCGACGAGGACGGCAATATTTGGAGCAGCGCCGCCGACGGTGTGCATTGCATAAACTCCGACGGGGAGTTGCTTGGCAAAATCCTCGTACCATACCGCGTCTCAAATCTGACGTTTGGTGGCCTCGCAAAAAACCGTCTGTTCATTGGCGGCTCCAGCACGCTTTATTCCATTTTCTTGAATTGCCGTGGTGTTCAAACGCCGTGAACGTAGTGCAGAAGCTTTCTCGTATTACCCTCATTTGCAGCGGGCCTGAACGGCTGGCCGTTTTCTACGAGTCCGCCTTCGGCTTCGCACGAACAGGCGAGGTTTCGATTATCGAACCAGCCTTCGCTAAACTGCTGGGCATTGCTGGTGCCACGGCCCGCAGCATCACTCTGCAATTAGGCGAGGAAGAGATAGAACTCTTGGGCGTTCACCCGCTAGGCCGGCTCTATCCTCGATCTGTCTTAGGGCCGAATTCTCTCTTTCAGCATTTCGCTATCGTGGCCTCCGACATGAGGCTTGCATACGCGCGACTATCGACGCGTGGGGGTTGGAAAACGATATCGACCGACGGCCCACAATTGTTGCCTGCTTCATCGGGCGGCGTCACGGCATACAAATTCCGCGATCCGGAGGGTCATCCGCTCGAACTGATCGCGTTTCCAACCGGCACCACACCCGCGAGATGGCAAAGGTCCTCTGCGGCGGAATGCCTCGGTATCGATCATTCTGCGATTTCAATTACTGCTACGGAGCGGAGTATCGCATTTTACGAGCGGCTGGGATTGGCGCGCATTGGGGGCTCGCTCAACATCGGTCCAGCGCAGGAAAAGCTCGACGATGTTGCGGGAGCAGTCGTCAAGGTCACAGCGTTGGCGCCTCCGACATTTTCAACCCCTCACGTCGAACTGCTCTGCTATCGAGGCGGTTTCGATGGCGAAACAGCTCTTCCCGACACGAATGACATTGCGGCGACTAGCCTTGTGATGAAGGTAGAGAACGAGGTGACGTTGAAAGGCCTCTGTGCACAAAGCCCCAGTACCCTCCTGTCAGGGCCTGTAAGGTTTGAACGGGGCGCACTTCGCGCGATTTTGCGTGATCCGGATGGTCACTTACTTACCTTTGAGGCCTCCCACTGACGGGAAGGGTTCGTCAACGGTCATGCTCTTCGGCGACGCGACCTGGGTCGCACCAGCGCCCTCTCTGTCTCTTCCGTAAACCGGAACCATGAGGTCGACTTCTGTGTTATCGTCAGAAGTTAGTCACGCGCTTCGTTTGAAGAGCGGCCTATGTATCAACCGTCTATCACTGGCCGTTTTCGAGTTGAAGTAAAACACCGGCACTTGCCGTCGAACCGGTACTCCTGGGAAATTTATTCCGAAGATACGATCCTCGCAGTGAAAGAATCGAGCGAAAAATTCAATTCATGGGAAACGGCCACTCAGAATGGCGACGACGCTTTGAGAGAATTGTCAAAATCCTAAGGTCATCTCTGCTTCACCCTGAGACATCACAATCTACAAGTTTCAATTCAAATGAGATCACAGCCGGTCGGTCAATGTTGATTGCCGACCACAATATTGGGAACCGCTTTGACACAAGTCCCTTCAAGCGATCTGGGCGCGTCTGTTAATTACGACAGTCGCACCCTTCCGCGCGTTGATTACCCCACCGTTTTAAGGGGCCAACCGGCACTGGTAACCGGCGCCAATTCGGGAATCGGCAAAACAGTAGCCTTGGGGCTTGCGGCCGCTGGAGCCGAC
>JBAUCK010000101.1:0-6511 GCA_049677525.1 Xanthobacteraceae bacterium | reverse complement strand
GCCGCGGCGGCCGAGCGGGCCAAGATTGCCCCTGCCCCGACATTCCACATCCTCAGGCACACCCATGCCTCGACACTTGCTATGCGTGGCGTCCCGATGGGCGTGATCGCGGCGCAACTCGGCCATCAAGACACACGGATGACCGAAAAACATTACGCCCATCTGGCACCGAGCTATGTCGCCGATACCATTCGGGCGCATTTTCCAATACTCGGCGTTGCCGATGACACTACCGTCGTGCCGATGAGACGAAAGGTCTGAGACGTCTGAGTACGGTCTTGATGATTCAAAATTGAAAAGTCGCACAGCCGCGTAAGGAATTTTACTTCGATTTGGGGTCATCAGCAGACATCGCCGCCCGCTAAAGCGATGTCCGCTTTACCCCCGAAAGATGGGGTAATCGGCCATGGTTCGGTCAATGTCGATTCCTTCCCGGGCGAGGATCAGCGACTGGCGGTAGACCACAGATCGGCGGCGAGATGGAGCGTAAGGCCCAGCGCGAGCTCAGTTGAGCCGGCTTGATGCCTTTTCAAAGCGCAGTTATTGCAGGTCGATGGGTTGATAATGCCCGGTCTCGTCGAGCTGGGTGCCCCACACCTTGTGCACACCCTGGTGATCGGATCGACTAAAGGTCACCGGCGTGCCGAGCCCAATGTCGAGGTCGTGGAGATTTTCCAGAGTTCCTACTAGTTTTTCAGTGTCGAGCTGAGAGCCGTTGCGTTGCAACGCTGCGATCAACACGTTGGCGTCCACATAACCTTCGAGTGACACGTAATCCGACGCCTGACCAGGCGAGTATTTGGCGAGCGCAGATTTGTAATCGAGCACCAACGACGAGTGACCATCAACCGCCGGCACGACCTGCGTCACGATGACCCCCGTTGCAAACTTTTTGCCCAGTAGCATCAACTCATCGGCCAACGCGGTGCTGCCCACAAATGAAACACTGGTGTAAATCATGTCGGGATAGAGATTGCGCGTCTTCTCAATGAATTTAGCCGCGGCCCGATAGGTAGGAACCATGATCACCGCTTTTATGGGGATGGGCCTCTTTTGTTGCAGTTGCGCGACGGCATCGTCCACATCTATGGTGTTGCGCTGGTAATTGAGCCGCAAAATCGGGCTCGCATTGCCCCCGCGCAGTGAACGGATGGCCTTCTGCACGCCGGCAAAGCCGGCATCTCCGTACGCGTCCTGTTGGGCAAAGACGGCGATCTGGTCCGGCAAGAGCCGCCGCACCTTCACCAGATAGTTCACCACCGCGGCGGTTTCTTCAGCGTAGCTGGCGCGGTAGTTGAATACATAGCGGTCGGGTGGATCGTTCCTCAGTAAGCCCGCGCCAGTGAATGCCCCGAAAAACAGCATCTTGCGATCAAGCGCATAGGGCAATGCGACCACCGCCGTGGGCGTCCCCACGTCGCCGATTAATCCGAAAACTTGGTCTCTTTCATAGAGCTGCGGCATTGTCACCGCAGTCCGTGGCGGCTCGTAGCCGTCGTCGGCTGCGATGAGCCGGAGCTGCCGGCCATACACTCCGCCCTTAGCATTGGCTGCGCCGAACGCCGCCTCGATGCCCAGCTTCATGTTCTGGCCGAGTTCTTTGGCCGCACCCGTGAATGGTGCGGAAATCCCAAAGCGAATTTCACTGGCGGTCACCCCGCGGACGGCACTGTTGGCGTTGCTCTCTTGCCCAACCGGATTTGAGCTCGGCGAGAGCGATGCTTGCTGCCCCTGCGCAGGCGGAAGCGGCGCTTGCTGCGCCTGCGCACTTGCGGACGGCGCCGCGCTAGAGGCCGCCGCAATCACCGTGGCTGGAACGAGCGCCCTATTTGCCGGCGCGTCATTTGCCGTAACCCGATCAGATGGTTTGGAGACCTGCGTTGTCTGTGAATCTGGTTCGAGCAGCGCGAGACGTTGCAATAGCGGTTTCCCGAAGATGGCCAACAATGCGACCAAAGCCGCAAATCCAGCCACCTTTGCAATCCGGCCCAACAGCGCTAGCACCCAATCCGATGGCGGTGGATCCGGAACGGGGTGCGGCCATAACGCCCTTATCCGCTGGCCCTGATATTCCTCTTTGGGCAAAGGCGAAACGCTGACGTAAGGTGGTCGTTCGGTATCGGGCATTGCCGGCTGCTGGCGAGACCATTTAGGCGCATACTTGAGTTCGGGATCCGTGTTGTCGTCATTCGGAGCACTCATGATCATCACGCTCTTACGCGTCGCCTCTCATCAGACTTATTTGTTTCTTGGCTGACTACATTATGGTTCAGGACGATCTCAAATACGGCCGAAAAATGGCGGCGCCGGGGCAAATCAGCTGTAACGAACAAGACAAAAACCATAAGGCTCCAGCCGTGAGGCGCGAGGCCGAGATAGGCGCACGCTGCCGAACGAGGACTATCTTGCGCGTGAGAACGATAGCACCGTCATTGTGCCATTGCCCTTTTAAGGACCAAAATTGAAGGGACGGCGTGTTCCGCTTCGATTCGGCGGTGCCATGATCGCCGTGCGGTTCCGTCAGTGGTGGACCGGCGTGAACCATCCGTGATCGAAGCCCTGTGTGTCGATCAGCGTTGTAGCTGCGCACTCAAAGCTTGAATTGCCATATCAAAGGCGGGGACATAAATCGAATGCAACTCGGCCAGCACGGTAACGTCTTTGTTGCTGACCAACGCATAACCTTCAGGTGGCCCTTCACCGTATTCTACTCTCCGCTGGTTCGGCGGAACGCGCCTTGACGCTACTGCGACGGTGGACGGACATTTTTGATAGCTCGTTGAGCAAGTTGGGGCTTCTCACTCCGGAGGAAGTTGCTGCTGTCTTGGACGCCTATCTGCCTTTGAAAGAGTTGCTTCGAAAATTCGCTCCCCGTTGGAGCTATCGTTCGCCTTCTTTGAGCCTTCCGTCGCGTGAAGAAAAGCGTCGCGTTGGACCTTCATTTCCTCAATCAAGGCGGTACGCAGAACCTTGGTTTCGTGCGGGACCGGGTATTGCCGCATGATCTTCGGACCACGGGCGCAATAGCTCCGGCAGCTTTGCGATGTTGATAGCAAACGCGACCCAGAAGCGTGTGCCTGCGCGGTTGTGAACCACTCAACGCGCGCCGGGAGGAGGCGGCACATATTGCCCGCTGGGAGGTGGGCCGTATGGAGGCGTCCCGGGAGATGCTTCGTAGGGGTAAGCGCCGGAAGGCGAGCCGTATTGCGCCGCGGGCGGAGGTAACGCGTATTGCTGGATACCGGGTCCTGATCCGTACCCCGGACCAGGAGGGGGCGGCGCCGCGTAGGCAGCTCCCGGACCCGCACAATCTCGCGCACAAGATGAAAGCAGAGTCGCAACCATTACGACAAATACGCAGGTGATCGGCGGCAGAAACCTGTACATGGAATTAGGTCCCGAAAAAAGGATCGCTGCTCTCATACCAGCGTACCGCTAACAGGAGACTTTCCTAAATGTGCGAAACTGAGACGGCGCCCGGCTCACTCACTAAATCATTCATTTCTTGGTTAATGGGCCTAATAATCAAACTGGCCTCGATCTTTTACGACAAGGCAGGCATCCAATTCTTCGACGGACCAAGGCGGCGAGAAGCGGCGGGCGGGCATAAACCAAAGATTAATTTTGCATATTGAGAATCAGTTATCGTTCATGCACCCGCGCCGGTGTCGTTGTCATGGATGCAGCTAGCTTAAGGGAAAAGGCCGCCCTCTTTTCAGTAGAACCGGCACGACCCGCTGTATCCGCACAATCGTAGAACGCGTGGGTAAAGATTTCTTAAGTCCTGTATAGAAATTCCGCTTAGATGCGGGAGGATTCAATGTGCTTTGGGTCGAGAAGGCTCACGTTCGAGAATTGATCAAGAGGGTCGAGGCGACTGTCGAGGCGACTCTGGATGATTTACGCGAGCTTGCTCCAGAGCGCTCACATGATCTTCTATTCGACTTACCACCGGCCGCTGTTGTGCCTGCAATAATCTTCAGAGATTTTCCCAAGAGACACGGCAACAGGGCTTTTCGAGAAGGGAGGCCGATACTTGTTGAAAAAGGTTTTTCGGGGGGTCGAACGGATTTTTTCAGAGGCACCGGCGCGGTAGTCCGAAAATGATGTAGGGGGACATATAATCGGTCCGATTTTCAGTCAGCGGGCTTCGTAAGCTCTCTGTGATGCATTGGATTACGAAAAACCGGTTTCGACGGGTGCGCAGGCAAAAATTTTGATTGGTTCAATTTTGCCTTTTTCAACAGCATCGGCCCTTAGCTGCCGCGACGACCGTTTGGCATCGTGTCCGCTTTCGGGGGCAAGCTGACACCCAGAGTTAGTCCGGTCGCGGCAGCCATTGACCTGGAGCCGCCAAGTGCCAGCCAGTTTTGCTGTAATGCACAACGGACCGCATGATGTGCTACGATCTGCTCGTCGGCCTCAGAGGGCGCGAGACGGGGCTGCCCAATAAGCCGATACCAGCGCGCCCAAACCGAACGTGTGCCGCCCGAAAAGCCGGCGGTGGTGGTGGATTGACGTATCTGGCGTTGTCATGCGGGCCAACGGCGATTCGAGAGCGATTCACACAGAAGCCCGCTCGAAATGCGAGCCGAGACCAGATAGCTTTTGGCGCTGTGCGGCGCGTTCCAATCGCGCGAGCCCATTGAGACGACGGTTTGCTCAATGCTTTCACAATCCTTGGTTTGCGTGAGGAAGATCTGGCACCCCCGGGTCGAGACGCGCCCAGCTCGCCAGCCCGCCCGACCGTCCGGATTGCTCTATTCGGTCGACGAGACCCCACCGCGAACGGTATTCATCGTCGCGGGGCTCCAACAGGTAGCCCTGATGTCGAATTCGCTAGTCTATCCACTAATCCTCGGTCGAGAAGCGCACCTGTCACCGGATCGACTGCTCGATTTTGTTTCTCTTTCGATGCTGTGCCTCGCGATAGCGACCCTGTTGCTCTGCGCGAAAAATCGTTTCGTCGGGTGCGGATACCTATGCCCCGCGGCCTACACACAAATTTACTTGGGTCCTTCCCTGTCTGCAGCGCAGATCGGAGGCTTGCCGCTGGTATTCGGGATGACCGTTATCGCCGGCGTTCTGCAAACCGTCATCGCGCCCACGCTGCGACGGGTTCGCTTTCTGCTGCCGCCCGAGATAGCCGGTCTTGTCATCGCCGTAGTCGGTCTGTCGATAGCGGTGCTCGGCGTGCGCTACAGCCTGGAGAGTGCCACCAACGGCGGAATGATGTCCGAGTATCTCGCGATTGCGGCCGTTTCGTTGGCGACGATGGTGATCCTGAACATTTGGACCAAAGGCTATTTGCGAATGTTCTGTGTTCTGCTTGGCATGGCGGTGGGATATGCCGCCAGCGCTGTGCTGGGCGTACTAGATTTTACTGCCTCAATGCCAAGGGAGGGACTGCCCCTTCTGCGCTTTCCCAGCCTGCACTTGCTGCAATGGCGCTTCGACGCGAGTCTGGTCGCGCCATTCGCAATCGTTGCTGTCGCCGGAACCCTGCATCTGATAGGCAATATTTCAATCGCGCAACGCATCAACGACGCCGACTGGGCGCGGCCCAATTTCACATCGCTGAGCGGAGGACTAGTCGCCAACGGCATCGCTTCGGTGATTTCCGCTACGATCGGTAGTTTGGGGATCAACAGCTACAGTTCAAGCATCGGCCTGTCCGCGGCGACCGGAATCGCCAGCCGCTCTCTCGCATACGTTATCAGCATCGCTTTCGCTTTGATGTCGCTTATGCCGCCGGCAGCGGCCGTAGTTGCGACAATCCCTCCTCCGGTCATTGGCGCAGCGCTGTTCTTCACAGCCGCGTTCGTTTTCACCAGCGGCCTGCAGACGATAACAGCGCACCTGCTGGATTCACGCAAGATCATCGTGATTGGTTTTTCGTTTGCGATGGCGATGATCGCCGATATCAACCATGATCTGATGGCGCGCGCTCCGCTCCTGCTTCATCCGATTCTGGACAACGCGCTCGTGATCGGCACGGTTTCCGCCGTACTCCTTAACTTGCTCATGCGCATCGGCGTGCGCAAACGCGTTTCGATTCGCTTCGCCGCGGGGCACGCGACCCATGAGGCCGTTGCACAATTTCTCTCCGAGCAAGGTGCTCATTGGGGGGCGCGGCGCGACATCGTAGACCGTACAATATATGGCGTGCTGCAGTTGCTTGATGTGCTCGAAGTTCAAAGCGACATTACAGTTGATGCAAGCTTCGATGAGTTCAATCTGGATGTCCGCGTTTCATACGACGGCGAAGCCGTGCAATTTCCGGAAGAGCGCCCTTCGGATGAATACATTCGTGAAAACGAGGATGGAGTTCGTCTGCTCGCTGGCTATATGCTCCGCGGCAACGCCGATCGCCTATTGTCAGAGTCAAAAGCCGGCAAAGCAGCCGTATTTTTTCACTTCGATCATTGATGGCGTAACTTGCTACTGCGCGGTTGCGACGATGCGATCGAAAGTTCTTTTTCAGCGCGGCCGGCCTAGGACAGCTTTGCCA
>JBAUCK010000100.1:0-4005 GCA_049677525.1 Xanthobacteraceae bacterium | reverse complement strand
GCCCTGGGACAGCAAAAAGCACGCCAGATCAATGCGATAAGGCTTTTGTCCCACTGTCCCACGCCCTAGGGACGGGACAGCGGGACAGCGGGGCGCTGAGCGGGACAGCGCTTGGGACAACCGCGGGACAGTCGCCATATTCGACCACGGCATCATCGCTAAGAGCCAAGTGCCCGGCGGCCATCGAAAGCCCCCGCTGGCAACAGACCGTCCGAGACGCCGATACCTTTCTGGCCAAATGGGGACAACAGGCGCACGCGCTTGGGTGGACATCACGGGATCTATTTGGCCTTCACGCGGTGCCCGAGCGGCCGGCGCATACCTATTCGAGATTATCGCGCTATGACGCTACAGGATTAATTTGGTTGCTGTGTGGTCGTCCCGTAGTCGCCCTAACTGAAAGTGAGGCGGCCATAGAGTGCAGCACGTCGATCCTGGTCTATCGCAAACACCGTAAGCCCGCGCTTGGTCCCCTTGGCGACAGTCTGGACGACTTGGGGGCTGGCTCATGAAACGGCCTTCAACCGAAATCGAAACCGAGGCCGACCCACTGCCTCATGTAGGCGATGCTCCGGCGGTCCAACCTAACGCTGGGAGGATCGAATGAGCGACGTCGCAGCACCGCCTGCTCGACAACAACCCCCGGCTGGATTAGAGCGCCTGTTCACGATCGATCAAATCGCTCAGATGGGCGGCCCGCGACGCGCTAAGCTCTATAGCGACATCAAGCTTGGACGTCTGAAGACGATGAAGTTCGGCCGATCGACACGGATCAGTGAGAGTGCTTGGAGGAGCTACTTGGAATTAGCAGCGATGCCGTAAAGGCGGCGTCCGAGATTTCGGAGATCGAAGCGCATACCGCGCTCGGTCGCCTCGTGAGATTTGCGCAATTCGCCTCGGATAACTGGTCCGAACTTACCGCTTAGTCCGTGTCCCGCGTGTTGCCGGCAATTATCTCTTCGATGTACGAGACATGCCAGACCATTCCGATCTGGGCTTCATCTGGCGCAGCGCGTGAAGGCCCGAATAAACGCCGATAGTGGTCGGCGTATCCGTAGGGCGGTCAGTAAGCTTTATCCTTCCAAAGGACAAATAGAGCGTCGAACGCATTGGCATATTTCTGCTTAAGTTGCGCAATCACCAACTCTGTTTGTTGTTGGCGGATGCCGTAATCGTTGAGGTTGAGGTAGATCACCAGCCAAACGCCACTGCCATAGCGCTTGGCAATCTTCTTGCGAATGGCTACTTCGAGAGCTTCGGGAATGGCGTCGGCGCGAGCGACCCAATCTTCAACTGGATCATCTTGGATGCCGCTGTCGGTCCGATATTCCTCTGCCATTTTGCGACGCGGCATGAGGGCGACCGTCAGCTCGACGCTTTTGACGTTCCCACCAACCCGCACATAGCCGTCGGGCCATTGGTCATCAGGACCGGAGAGCCACACCCGATCGACCGATTTAAGACGGGTGGCAAATTCGGCCAAGGTCCATGCTTCGAGGAGAAACTTCTGCCGCGGATTATTGAACAGCACCTTTGGGGTCGTACGCCGGTGGAAGGCCTTCACAGAGGCCCGGAAGTCGGTCGCAGGACGCGGAACGGTCAGTGCCTCGTGGGCAGTCCGCAACTCACTGTCCTGCAACGCAGGGCCGATCGGAGTGTCGTCCTCCTCCAGCCACTCGTGAGCGGTCGGATCGAAGCCATCGTCACACGCGGCGGAAATCCAGTCTTCAAGGTCATCAACGTGCATTCGGGTTCGCTCTGTGACTGTCGACCTCTGCACGACGGCGACCGCCCTCAAAGAACAACTAACCGCGAGGATCTGCCCTACTGCGACGTAATTTTCGCATTTTTGGTCTTTGCGTGTTCCAGTATCGCTTATTGGACACCAGTTGGACACGACTGCCAAAACCAACCCTAAGACATTGAAAACACTGGCGCTCCCTACGGGAATCGAACCCGTGTTTCAGCCTTGAGAGGGCCGCGTCCTAGACCGCTAGACGAAGGGAGCCTGCCCCCGAAATAACCGCGATGCAGGCGGCGTGCAAGCGGATATGCGGGCTCAGGTGCTACGGCAGCGCTCCGAGCCCTCACTGCTCGTTGGTAAACCGCAGGTGCCCGGATTCCTTCATCGTCTTCAGATCGAAGACCCGCATCTCGCTGGTGCCGTTATTGTCGATCAGCACGGCGACGCGGCCGCCGGAGCCCGCCATCGACACGATCCGCGCGCCTTTCGGCAGCGTGATGGCGTCTTCGACCGGCGTATTGCCGGCGCCGGAATACATCCGGTAGCCGATGACGGTCGCCACGGCCGCGATGGTAAGCACCGTGGTCAGCCCCGATATCATCATCATGGTGCGGGCGCGCGCGGCCAGCCGCTCGGATTCGGCGGGAGCGCCCACTGCTGTTAGACTGCTCCGGCCCTTGCCGGATAGAGTGTTCATGTCATCTCCCACTTCCAATCGCACGCATAAGCCCGCACCGGTCACGCAGACTTCGGTCACGCGGGCTTCGGTTCGCGTCGCCGCCGACGAGGCCGGCGATCGGCTCGACCGGGTGCTGGCCCGTCACGTCGCCGAACTGTCGCGCTCGCGGTTCAAGCTCCTGATTGAAACTGGCGCGGTCACCGTCGACGGGCAGACGATCCGCGATCCGAGCCACAAGGTCAATTCCGGTTCCGCCATCTTGGTTGACGTGCCGCCGCCGCTACCGGCGAAGCCTGTGCCCGAACCTATCCCGCTCCGCGTCATTTACGAGGACGACGACATCATCGTCATCGATAAACCCCGTAATCTTGTGGTTCATCCCGCCGCGGGCCACTGGACCGGGACGCTGGTGAATGCGCTCATTGCGCATTGCGGCGACAGCCTGTCGGGCATCGGCGGCGAGCGCCGGCCCGGCATCGTGCACCGGCTGGACAAAGACACGACCGGGGCCATGGTCGTCGCTAAAAACGACCGCGCCCACCGGGCGCTGGCGGCGCAATTCGCCGACCACGGCAAAAGCGGCGGGCCGTTCGAGCGAAGTTATCTGGCTTTGGTCTGGGGCGCACCCGACCGCCCGCACGGCACGATCGACAGGCCGATCGACCGGCATCCGAAATCGCGCGAGCGGATGGCGATCCGTGAAGGCGGCCGCGACGCCGTCACACACTGGCAGGTGCTGGAGCGCTACGGCGTGCAGGCGGCAAAAACCGGCCGCAAGGGCAACAACAAGGGCAGTGCGTCCGCCGAGCCGGTGGCAAGCCTCCTGCTCTGCCGGCTCGAAACCGGCCGGACCCATCAGATCCGGGTCCATTTGGCCTCGATCGGCCACCCGATCATGGGCGATGACGTCTATGGCAGCGGTTTCCGGACCAAAGCGGCGCTTTTGCCCTCCGCCGCTCAGGCGGCGTTAACCGCCCTTGCCAGGCAGGCCCTGCATGCCCATTTGCTGTCGGTGAAGCACCCGTCGAGCGGCGAATTTCTCCAGTTCCGATCGGAACTGCCGCCCGATTTTGTCCGTTTGCGTGGTGCGGTGGTCGACACCCAGCCGGACATAACGTCTATGCGTCAACGCAAGCCGGATCCTGGCAGCAACTAAAAGTTTACCGGTATCAATGGTTTAGCTTTGGATCGGATTGTGGTTCACAGCCGCGTCGCGCCAATGTGACGCCGAACTCTCTTCCGAGCGTCCGATTCCACCGTGTATGTTGCGGGTGCGAGATAAATGGAACTGGGCGCCGTCGGCTCGGAGAGCGATGGCCCCAATAGCCCGCCGCTCTGCGGGGGCATGAAAATGGAGGACGCTATCATGGCCCAGACTGCAGCACTTCCGGTCCTGTCCGGCGAGACCGGCCTTACCCGGTATTTGGAAGAAATCCGGCGGTTCCCGATGTTGGAGCCGCAAGAAGAATTTATGCTGGCGAAGCGTTGGCGCGAGCACGGCGACCGCAACGCTGCGCATAAGCTCGTCACCAGCCATCTGCGGCTCGTGGCCAAGATCGCCATGGGCTATCGGGGCTATGGA
>JBAUCK010000099.1:0-9936 GCA_049677525.1 Xanthobacteraceae bacterium | reverse complement strand
ACTAACGTCGTCTGGAAGGGCGGGCTTGTCCGAAATCTTCCAGATCGAGATCAACAACGAGGGTGTGCTAACCGGTCGATTATGCGACCCACGACGGCTGACAGCTTAGGCTGAGCGAAACGTCATCTCGCGCAAACGCTGCCCAGTTGCCGCCGAGCGGTCGACCCATGCTGGCCCCGGCAGTGGAAATGGCGCGCCCGAAGAGATTCGAACTCCTGACCCCCAGATTCGTAGTCTGGTGCTCTATCCAGCTGAGCTACGGGCGCGGGTTGCGCTGCATGGGACAAATGCCGCCGAAGCGGCCCTGCAGCGCGCGGCATAGCTACAGGCTCCGGCGTTTATTGGCAAGATGGGCGCAGCCTCGTTAACTGTGGCCGAATCCGCCGCCGTCGGAATGGTGGAATCCGCCGTCGCTGCCGATGTTGACGGCTGATTGATTATCCTCGCGACGGTCGCGTTTGATGCCTTGCCCTTGGCGAAATGCAAATACGACGAATGCGGCGACGCCGATCAGGATCAATAATCCGACCGCAGCATGCATGTTGGTTCCCCTTGCCCGTGAGCCAATTACCCGTGAGCTCTGGCGCCGCGATGCGCCGCAAGCTCGACGGCACGATCGGGAATCGTGAGCCGCAGCGTCGCGCCGATCGTGCCCTCGACGAGGCGAATATCGCCGCCATGGGCGCGCACCAGTTCGGCGGCGATGGCAAGGCCGAGGCCGGTGCCGCCGGTGCGGGTCGAGCCCTGGAACGCCTCGAACAGATGCTCGCTCGCCTTCGGCGAAAAGCCCGGCCCGGTATCGGACACTTCGATCACCACCACGGCGCCTTCGCGGCGGCCGGTGATGCGGATCTGATCGCGGCCGGGATCGCGCGTGGCGCGGCTTTCCATCGCCTGCAAAGCGTTGCGCGACAGATTGAGCAGAATGCGGAACAACTGATCGTAATCGGCCTCCACCATCAGCCCGCGCTCGACCGCGCTGATCCAGCGCACCGGCCCGTCGGGGCTCAAGCCCAGCGTTTCGTGCACTTCCTCGACCAAGGGCTCGAGCAAAATCTCCTTGCGATCCGGCGGCGGCTCCTGCAAGCGGCCGTAGGACAACGTCGATTGGCAGAACGCGATGGCGCGCTCGAGCGCATGCATCAGCTTCGGCGCAAAGCGCTGCACGCCGGGATCGGGAATTTTCGCCAGCCGATCGGAGAATAGCTGCGCCGAGGCGAGCAGGTTGCGCAGATCGTGATTGATCTTCGACACCGCGAGCCCGAGCGCGGCGAGCCTGCTCTTCTGATGCAGCATCGAGGCGAGATCGGTCTGCATCGCCGAGAGCTCGCGCTCGGCGGTGCCGATCTCGTCGACCCGGCCCGACGGCGCCATGATGCGGTCGGGATCTTCCGGCCCGGCGCGGAACACCATCATATTCGCGGTGATGCGGCGCATCGGCCGCACGAACATGTAATGTAGCGCCAGATAGACCAGCGCCGCGGTGATGCAGGAGATCAACAGCGAGATCAGGAGAATGTCGCCCGAGTAGCGCAGCATGGCGCGGCGCAGCGGCGGCTCGTCCATGATCAGTTCGATATAATCGCCGCCCATCGGCGCCGGTCCGACGACGCGCATCACCTTGCCGGCGGTGCGGCCGTCGGCCAGCATCTTGAATGCGTCCATGATCGAATCGAAGGTCATGACGTCACGCATGTCGAAATCGTCGCTGATCGCCGGCGGCATGTCGTCGACGGCGAGCAGCTGGCGCTGCGTGCCCATCTTCATGGCCACGGCGCGCGCGCCGATCGAATCGAGAATCTGCTTGGTGAGCGCGTCGGAAACGATGCCGTTGGGCGCCGCATCGAGCACCAAAGCCGCGGTATAGCCCGACGCGAGCCGATCCTTGAGCCACATCACGCGATAATTGGCGACTGACGGCACATAGATCAGCACTTCCGCGATCATCACGAATAAAATCGTGAGGACGAGGAGCTTAACCGAAAGCCCGAAGCGTGGCGGCCGGACCGGAGCCGGCCGCGCTGCAATCTCTTCACTCATTCGCCGAGCCTCGCTGCCAGCCCGCTCGGGCCCGATTGGGGCCCTTTTGCGACAGGACGTTGGGACAAACCGTCAACCAAACCGACGCAGCCAACCTATGATGCGCCGCACCAAGGGCGACGTCAAACCGCGATTGAAATAGCTCATCGCCGCCCGTTTGCCCACCTCCGAAGAGGTCGGATACGGCACGATAACACCGGCCACGACCCGGATATTCGGCCGCAATATTCGGCCAGGGATCAGCATCGGGAATCAGGATCAAATCCCTTGCCAGATCAGGATATTTTCCTGATTCCAGATCCCTGATCGGCGATCCTCGCGACGTTGACGAGCCGGGGACGCTCCCGTATAAGCCGCGCCAATCGCGCCGTCTGGCCGGTGGGCCAGAGGGCCTGCGGCCGTTAACCTCTCAAAATTTGCGTGCGCAGCGGAGATTACCCCCGTGAAACGGACCTATCAGCCGAGCAAATTGGTGCGCAAGCGCCGCCACGGCTTTCGCAGCCGAATGGCAACCAAAGGCGGCCGCAAGGTTCTGTCCGCGCGCCGCACCCGCGGCCGCAAGCGGCTGAGCGCCTAGGCTGCAACGGAGCGTGCGCGGGCCTTCGCTGCCGAACCGGCCCAACCCGAATCCAAAGCCTTTTCTCATGGAGCGCTTAAAACGCCGGACGGAATTTCGGGCCATCGCCCAAGCCGGCGCACGCGCGCCGGCGCAGCCGTTCGTGCTGCAAGCGCTGCGCCGTGACGAAACGGGACAAGCGGCAGGAGCTGTCCGGATCGGCTTTACCGTGTCGAAGCAAGTCGGCAATGCCGTCGAGCGCAACCGCGTCCGCCGCCGCTTGCGCGAAATGGTGCGGCTGAAGCCCGAGACAGCCTTTGCCGCCGGCCATGACTACGTGCTGATCGGCCGACGCAGCGCGCTGACATGTCCGTTCGGCGACATGACGCGGGAACTCGACGGCGCGCTGCGGCGCGTTGCAACTGGTGCCGGGAATAAGCGCCCCCCACATAGAGCGGGTTCACGATCAGAGCCTCGGCGCGGCCGCGGGCACACGGCCAAACCTCCGAAAGAGCACTAAATGGGTGAGCACAAGAACACCATCATCGCCATCGCGCTGTCGCTCGTCGTGATGGTCGGCTGGCAGATTTTCATCGCCTATCCGCAGATGGAAAAACAGCGCAAGCAAGACGCGCTCAAGCAGCAAGAACAGTCGCAAGTTCCACCGGGTCAGGCCCAACCGGGTCAAGCACAGTCGGGTCAGCAGCCCCAGCCCGGTCAGCCGAACGCGAACACGGCGACGCCGCAAATCCCGGGCGCGCCGAGCGCGGCAGCGCCGTCGCAAGCGGCCTCGCGTGAAAGCGTCATCGCGGCGACGCCGCGCATCGCCATTTCGACGCCGCGGCTCGGCGGCTCGATCGACCTCAAGGGCGGCCGCGTCGACGATCTGACGCTGACGCAATATCGCGAAGCCATCGAACCGGATTCGCCGCCGATCGTGCTGTTTTCGCCGTCGGGAGCGCCCGACGCCTATTACGCCGAAATCGGCTGGGTGCCCGCCTCCGGCACCACGACCGCGATGCCCGGCCCCGACACGACGTGGAAGCAGCAAGGCTCGGGTGCGCTCGGCATCGATCATCCGGTGACGCTGACCTACGACAACGGCCAGGGCCTCACATTCACGCGCACCATCGCGATCGACGACCATTATCTCTTCACCATCAGGGACAATGTCGCTAATGCCGGCGGCAGCCCGGTGACGCTGTTTCCCTATGCGCTGATTTCGCGCCACGGTACGCCGCCGGTGCTCGGCTATTACATTCTGCATGAAGGCCTGATCGGCGTGATGGGCGAGCACGGCGAGCAGACCGTGACCTATAAGAAGATGGAGGAGAGCAAGTCGCAGAGCTGGGAGGCGACCAATGTCTGGCTCGGCTTCACCGACAAATATTTCGCCGCGACGCTGCTGCCGAATACCGACGCCAGGGCGCATGCGCGCTTTTCCTCGGGCGACGCCGACGGGACCAAGACCTATCAGACCGATTATCTGCTCGATCCGGTGACTGTGGCGGCCGGCGCATCGGGCAGTGCCGACGCCCGGCTGTTCGCCGGCGCCAAGGAAGTCTCCGTCGTCGGCATCGATTTCCCGTTCGGGCCCGGCGGCTATAACGCCTCGCTCAAGCTCAATCATTTCGATCTGTTGATCGACTGGGGCTGGTTCTACTTCCTCACCAAGCCGATGTTCCTGGCGCTCGACTACTTCTTCCATGTCGTCGGCAATTTCGGCATCGCCATCCTGATCGTCACCGTGCTGGTGAAGATCCTGTTCTTCCCGCTCGCCAACAAGTCTTACGCCTCGATGGCGAAGATGAAGGCGGTGCAGCCGCAAATGGCGATGATCAAGGAGCGCTATGCCGACGACCGGGTGAAGCAACAGCAGGCGATGATGGAGCTCTATAAGAAAGAGCAGATCAATCCGATCGCCGGCTGCCTGCCGATCGCCATTCAGATCCCGGTATTCTTCTCGCTCTACAAGGTGCTGTTCATCACCATCGAGATGCGGCACGCGCCGTTCTACGGCTGGATCCACGACCTGTCGGCGCAGGACCCGACCAATATTTTCACCCTCGGCGGCCTGATTCCGTTCGACCCGACGATCGTGCCGATGGTCGGCTCGTTCCTGCATCTCGGCTTCTGGCCCGCGATCATGGGCGTGACCATGTGGGTGCAGATGAAGCTCAACCCCGCGCCGCCCGATCCGACGCAGCAGATGATCTTCAACTGGATGCCGCTGATCTTCACCTTCATGCTGGCGAAATTCCCGGCCGGCCTCGTGATCTACTGGGCCTGGAACAACTCGCTCTCGGTCGCGCAGCAGAGCGTGATCATGCACCGGAACGGCGCCAAGATTCAGCTTTGGGATAATTTGAAGGGCACGTTCGTGAAGACGAAGCCCAAAGCGCCACCGGCGGAATAGTCACGCCTCCCGCGGAATAGTCACGCCGCCGGCGGAGCAAATTCGCCGCGGCCCTTTTGCTCTCTTTTTACCTCTCGTTACATCCCGCCGTGGTGTCGCCGGGCATGCACCGCTCGGCACAGCCGGCCGCGCGAGCGGCGTCCGACGATTTTTTGGAACGACCTTCGTTGCCGGGACGTTGCTCTGAGTCAAAGGACAGCCTCTGCTGGGGTGCCTAAAAATCGTCAGAGGTAGGAATGATCGCGGGAGCGGGCACGATAGTGCCAAGCATTCTCATCGTCGAAGATGAGCCTTTGGTCCGGCTATGCGCGGCCCAAGCCATCGAGGACGGGGGCTATGAGGTCATCGAGGCCGCAAACGCCGATGAAGCCATCGCGATATTGGAAAGCCGAAGGGGCATCCGTGTGATCTTTACCGACATCCACATGCCCGGTTCGATGGACGGTCTCAAACTCGCGCATGCGGTGCGCCATCGCTGGCCTCCGATCAAGATCATCGTGACCTCGGGGCGCGAAAAGATCGCGCCGCAAGATCTGCCGGAGGGCGGCCGATTCTTTGCCAAACCTTACGATCCAGCCAAGATAAAAGACACATTGCGGGCGTGGGCGCTCTAAGCGCGCCAATCCGCCCCGCTTTCGCGCCGCGCACGCCAGGCACCGAGTTTTTGCTGTCGATTCCGACACCGCCGGCGACGTGACGGCGCTCACACGCTTTATCCAATTGCGCACTTACGCAATTCAGGCGAGATGAATGACTTTGCCCAAGCGCTCGACACAGCGGCCAGCCTGATCGTTCACTTTGACGCCGAGCTGCGCGAAATCGTTTCGCTGTCGCTCGGCGTGAGCCTCACAGCGAGCATTTGCGCCTTTGTGATTGGAGCGCCGCTTGGCACGGCGTTGGCCGTATATCGTTTCCGGGGCAAAGGCGCACTCATTGTTATCGCCAATGCACTGCTCGGCCTGCCGCCGGTTGTCGTCGATCTTGCCGTCTATCTGCTCTGTCGCGATCCGGGCCGCTTGGATCGTTCGGTATCCTGTTCACGCCGGCCGCGATAGTGGTCGCGCAGGCCATTCTCGCCACTCCAATCGTCATCGCGCTTGTGCATCGGATGACGGTGGACGTGTGGGCCGCCTATGGCGATGCCCTTTTGGTCGACGGCGCTTCGCGTTTACGAGCCATAGGCAGATCATGCTGATTGGCCGGGAGGGATTGCTGACCGGCTTCCTCGCGGCCTTCGGCCGGGCCATTGCTGAAGTCGGTGCGATCATCATCGTTGGCGGCAATATTCGGGGCTATACCCGCACGATGACAACGGCCATCGCCTTGGAGACGAGCAAAGGCGAATTGAGCTTCGCCCTTGCATTGGGGATCATTCTCATCATTCTTTCGATGACTGTAAGCGCCTTGAGCCTTTTCTTCGGACGTGCCCCGACGAGTCGCTGAACGAACGGACGCGCTTTCAATCCTGCCGGGGAGAAGTCCGTATGAACCGATGGCCGCACGTTTTGAAAGCCTCTGCAATCGCAATTTTCATGACAGCAACCGCGTTGCTGTGTGGTTCGGCTTTCGCTCAGGAGAAATCGATCGTCGTCGCCTCGACGACATCGACGCAAGATTCGGGTTTGTTCGGTTATTTACTGCCGATAGTGAAACAGAGGACCGGTATCGAGGTGAAGGTGCTGGCCCAAGGCACGGGCCAGGCCCTCGACACCGCGCGGCGCTGCGATGCGGATGTTGTGTTCGTTCATGCCAAGTCCGCCGAGGAGAAATTCTTGGCGGAGGGATACGGCGTCAAACGCTATCCCGTGATGTACAACGACTTCATCCTTGTCGGCCCCAAAGACGATCCTGCCGGGGTCAAGGGCAAGGACATTTTGACGGCGTTGCAAACGATCAAGCGAAGGCAGCGCCCTTCATCTCGCGTGGCGACCCCTCCGGCACGAACATCGCCGAGATCGATCTTTGGAAAAAGGCGGGTATCGACATCGTGAACGATAAAGGGCCTTGGTACAAGGAAATCGGCCAAGGCATGGGCGCTGCCCTCAATATGGCGTCAGCGTCAAACGCCTACGTGCTGTCCGATCGTGGCACTTGGCTCGCGTTTCAGAATCGCGGTGACCTTGTCATCGCTGTCGAAGGCGACAAGCGCCTCTTTAATCAATACGGCGTCATGCTGGTGAACTCGGCGAAATGCCCGAGCGTCAAGAAAGACCTCGGCCAGCAGTTCATCGACTTTCTGATTTCGCCGGAAGGGCAGAGGATCATCGCCGGATACAAGATCAACGGCCAGCAGCTTTTCTATCCGAACGCTAACGACCCGAACGCATAGCGCGTTCGCAGCCGAAGCTGTGGCTTTGCAACAGGCCCTCTTTTCGCTTGTGCTGGCAATCATCGCGACGGCCTATGCCGCCGTGGGACAAGCCCGTGCCACTGGATATATCGCGGCGGGGCCTGATCAGGTTTACGCCCGATGTCATCAGGCTGGCGGCGCTTGCTCTCAATACATTGGTCGCGGCGATTGGCACCGCGCGGCACCTATCCGTTCATCCTCCTTGGATTGCCCTTCTCGGTCTTGGGCGGAGCGACGCATTTAGCCGCTTCGATTTATCATCCTGTCGTCGGAATATTACTGATCGTGGCCGCGTGGCAGACGGTGAAGTCGGCCCGTTCGGCTGCCGCGACCGATGAACTCACGCCTCCGCATCCGCCCTTGTGGTGGTCGATCATCGCGGGTGCGATCATTGGCTTTGTCGCGGGGCTGACCGGCATCGGCGGCGGCATTTTCATCGCGCCGCTGGTGCTCACATTGCGTTGGCTGAATACGCGACACGCGGCGGGACTTTCCGCGCTGTTCAATCTGCTGAACTCTGCCGCCGCGCTCGCTGGCTTGTGGAGTACCTCGCTTGTCTTTCCGCCCGAATTGCCGTCTTGGCTCGCAGCGGTTGCCATCGGCGCCATACTTGGCTCGTGGCTTGGCGTGAAACATCTGCCGTCCGGCACGCTGCGGTACATCCTATCGGCGCTTTTGCTGCTGGGCGGCGTCTGGATGGTCCTGAGCTGACTCGTCAAACGTCTTTCGACCCCAAGCGGACATTCATGTTCGCCAAAGCCAGCGATTAACAACGATCGCCGCGAGCATCCCGGCGAATTGCGCGGCGACGAAGGCGGCAACGCAGGTCGGAGCAATGCCCGCGAATGTATCCGAGAGCGACCGGGCAATGGTCACCGCCGGATTTGCGAATGACGTCGATGCCGTGAACCAATAGGCGGACGCAATGTAGAGACCCACGGCATATGGCAATGCCGATGGCATTCGTACGCTGCATCCCAAGATCGTCAACAGCAACCCGAACGTGGCGACGGCTTCCGCGAACCATTGGCCAGGGCCTGTCGCACCGTGCCGGACACTTGCCACAGCGGCAGCTCGAACATGAGATGCGCGGCCCATACGCCTGCGATCCCGCCGAGCACTTGCGCGCCGATATAGACGGATGTGACGCGCGCTGGCAGCTCGCGGCGCAACGCCAGTGCCACGCTGACAGCAGGATTGAAATGGGCGCCGGATATCGGGCCAAACGTGAGAATGAGCACGGTCAAGATTGCGCCGGTCGCAAGCGTGTTGCACAGCAGCGCAAGCGCACCGTTACCCCCCGCGAGTTTTGCCGCCATGATGCCCGAGCCGACGACGCCCGCGAGCAAAAAGGCCGTCCCCAAGCCCTCGGCAACGCTCCGCTGCGCCAGCGACGGCATCACCTGCGGCCAATCTCGTTCAGCTTTGCTTGCAGGCTGAGTTGATCCAGCATGCCAAGCGGCAATGCCGTGAATAGGCCGATGCGCTGGTTCAGCATCCGATAGGCGTCCTTGTGCCGGGTTGCCCCTGACTTCGGCTGGATCGGGAATGCCCCAATGAGCCGTCATCGGCTGACCCGGCCATACCGGGCAGGTTTCGCCAGCGGCGTTGTCGCAAACGGTAAAGGCAAAATCGAGCGCGGGCGCGCCGGGCTTGGCAAATTCATTCCATGACTTCGAGCGATAGCCCGATGTGTCATAGTTTCGGCTGACTGCCCGCACTGCAGGCGCGGAATTTGCCCGCGCCCACCTTGTTAAGATCGCTTCCGCCGTCGAGCGGGCCGAATTGCCGGTGCAGAGAAACAACATGTTGAAAGGCTGATCGGCCACGGCTTATCTCTGAGCGTAGGTTTGCGCGACGGTTGCAGGCACTTCGCCAAACCAAGCGGGATGCTTCACGATCGCCGTCGAGCCGATCAAGGCCAACAACAGGCAGATGATATTGATCTGCAACAACAGGTAGGCGGTGTCGCCACTGCAACATTGATCGACCATGGCACGCTCACGCCGCGGGGCAGCCGCGCGCGGCGGCAGGCTCCGCAACTTGCGGCGCTGGCGCACAGCACGACGTCTCATGCGCGACCCGCGCCACGCGCTCGCCGCTGCCATCGCCATAGTCGATGCTCTCGCCCGTCGTGTGGAACGTCTCCCATGAGATACCGGCCGGATCGTCAATCCACGACTTCTCCGACTCGGCGTAACAGCAAGCCGTGTGCCTTGTTCGACGACGTTGCCATCCGCTGCATGCAAGCGGGCGTAAGCTCTCTCAGTTCGCCGTCGCTCTCCGCTTGAATGCCGAGATGGTCGAGGCCAGGCTACCGGCCGCGTGTCGAGATGGCGAAATTGACGCGCGGATCGTCAAGCATCCATTTCGCATAGTCGGTTTTGACGACGTTCGGTTCGGCGGCAAACAACGCCGAATAAAAGCCAATGGATCGCTTCAGATCATCGACGGCGACGTGCACGTGAAACTGCTTCATTGACACTCCCTTTAGTTTGACCTTGGGTTTGCATAGCGCCGCGGGCGCGCATGCCTCTTGCGCGCCTTGGCAACAATTCTCAGTAAGGAAGGCAA
>JBAUCK010000098.1:0-2245 GCA_049677525.1 Xanthobacteraceae bacterium | reverse complement strand
CTTCCCTGGCGATGGCCTGCGTGTCCTCTTCGACGGTTTGGAACTGCCGCGGTGCCCTACCCCTCCACCGCTTGCGCGACGCTCCGTGAAACACGTTTCGTGCAATGTGGATCGCTGTAACGCGTTTCCGGCATGTTCCTCACCCGGCTCGTCGGGACTTATGCGAGTAGAGAAACTGAAGAAAGGCACTGTTGAGAAATTGGCCCTAGCGGACAAACACGCACCCAGGCGGTTAATTTTGGGGAAATCCTTCTGAGATTTAGTCTCTAAGGACCACCACCGACACAAACGCAGGCTCCGGGGCAAGGCACATGGTTCGATACAACGGAAACGAAGACGGAAGCTCGGCACGTCCCCTAAGTGCCAAAAGCCGACGTTCATGAGCTTGGTTGCCCCTCCCCGGCCGCCGCTGCGCCAGTCTAATATGGCGCATGCCGACCGGACACCCGCGCGGAACCACGCCGTTGCTCGCAGGCCTCGCCGTGCTTGGGGTGGCCGCCGCGCTGTTTACCGCGGCCCGGCTAGTCGATCCGCCACCGTCGCGAACCTTCGTCATCGCCACCGCATCGGCGAGCTCCGGCTACCAGGAATACGCCGAGCGTTACCGGAACATCCTGGCGCAACAGGGCGTGCGCCTGGGCATCCGTCCCTCGCTGGGATCGGCGGACAATCTCAATCTGCTGCGCGACAAGAGCTCCGGCGTGCAGGCCGCATTCAGTACGATCGGCGCCGCGCGGTTGGAAGATGCCACGGAGATCGTCTCGCTCGGCGGAGTATTCGTGACGCCGGTTTTCGTGTTTTACCGGTCAGACGAAACGATTACCCGGTTCGCGCAATTCCGCGGCAAGCGGCTCGCCATCGAAATCGCGGGCACGACGCTGCACGACTTCACTCTGAAAATCATGCGCGATGCTGGCGCACTCGATTCCTCGACTAGGCTCACGGAGCTGAGCAGCACCGACGCCGTTCAGGCGCTCGCTGACGGCCGGATTGACGCTGCGATCATTTCGAGCGCTGATGTCAAAGGTCCGGCGGTCGAGATGGCGCTGGCTTTACCGGGCCTCCGTATCATGAATGTCAGTGAGGCGGATGCGATCGCAGTCAATGTGCCGGCACTGCGCCATATCGTCATGCCGCGCGCGATGCTGAGCCTCGCCACCGATCAGCCACCGGCCGCGCTTGACATGCTGGGACTCGGCAATGCGCTGTTGGTGCGCAAGGATGTGCATCCGGCGCTGCAATTGCTGATGTTGGAAACCGCAAGACAGGTTCACGGCGGCGCCGGACCGTTCCAGCGTTTTGGTGAGTTTCCCGCGCCACAAGCGCAGGACCTCCCGCTTTCGGACACCGCGGAGCGCTTCTATCGCTCCGGGCCGCCGTTTCTCCAGCAATATATGTCGGTGTGGATGGCAGAACTGCTTGAGCGGCTGGCGATCGTGCTGATCCCGCTGGTCGCGGTGCTAATCCCGCTGAGCCGGTATGTCGTGCCGGCCTATAACTGGTTTAACGGTCGGCGAATCTGGCGCTGGCACCGCGCGCTCGCAGACCTCGAACGCGACGCCGCGGGCGGCGACATCGCAGTGCGCCGGAGCGAAATCCGCACGCGACTTGCCGAGGCCGAGACCGCAATCGATTCGATCCGCGTTCCGACGCCGCTGGAAGGCGAGTTGTATCACTTGCGCCACCGTCTGCGCGGGCTACGTGAGCATCTCGAAAGCTAAGAACGCGTCACTTCCGCTTGTCGCCGCGGGTGGCGGGGCTTTTTGAGTGCCAGCGCCGTGATCCGCAATTTGCCGAGCGTTGCCGCAATGGATTGGACACAGCCTTGGGAAAGCTGCGCGCCGATGTCAAAATCAAGTCAATGTGACAAGTCAGCCCGATGTCGCTTGCGCGGTGCGCGCTCGGACAGTTTCAATGTGTGAACGATGAAGCTGCAGCGCTCTAGCTCCTGGTGGTGGGTGTATTGCGGGCGCTGTCCGCATTACGCGCCGATGGCTTTTGCGGCACAGACTGTGGGAAAAATCAAAAGGCGCGCTTGATGATGGCTGAGCGAAGCTGCACGCTTTACGACGTGCGCCCCCATGCCTGTGCGTCGATCTTCCACTCCTCGCCGTGCTTTGAAAACGTGTATGCGAGGGTACCGTTCCGAGTTGCGGTTTGGCCCTTAATGGTGACCGCGAGCGCCCCCGCTATGACGGCATAAGCGTCGGAACCCTCGACGTTCCAGAACCCCATCTTGTACGAC
>JBAUCK010000097.1:0-4225 GCA_049677525.1 Xanthobacteraceae bacterium | reverse complement strand
GTTCCGGGGATCGGGAGAACCCGTTTGGGTCAACGCATAGTCAAATGCGTGTTTTCGATTGGGACCCGTTCCGCGCAGAGCATTAGGGCCAGCGGCCGTACCCGCCGCATCAACAGGCCGGACACGTGACCGCACCCGACCAATGCTGCAGCTACCTCAGAAAGCTCTTGCCAGGGCGCCGTCCACACGTGACCCAAAGCGGACATAGCCCTTGCGGTTTACAGCAAACTATCTTGCTGCGGCTCCAAACTCTCGCATGGACCGCGGCTGTAGTGTCTATCAGTACGCGGTAGCAGAATCTTCCCGGACTGCCCTCAGCTGACTTTCCAAGGTTGCTATCCGTCCGCGAAGCTCGTCGTCATTGAGTTTCATCAACACACTCGCGGCTTTGTCAGCGAGCTCCGCGAGCATCGTGCGCTCATCGTGGTTGAGGTCGTTGCCTGACAGGTGGGGACCATAGAGCGACAGTGCCAAACAGCGGAGGCGGTCGCCGACCGGAATGGCGAGGATCGGTCGCATCAATCCGACAGGAAGACGGCTGCGCGTTCCGGCCAGGGCGGTAACGTTGAACGGCCGGTGAACGCGGGCGGCCTCGATGATCGGGTCATTTGGGTCGAGTGTTTGCGTCGTCGTATCGTCCCAAGCGTCATCGGCCATGCTGCGCTGAAAAACTCCACTGTCTTCGCGAAACAAACTGGCCGAAGCAAGACTGAGAGCCTTGCGCGCTCCCTGAACCAATTGCGATTCTATTTCGAAAGCAGTCTTCGCATGCAAGATCGCTTCGCCCAGGCGCTCGCCCGCCTTGATCGTGCGATAATTAAAAAGCCGATCTAGAACATGGACTGCGGAATCATGAAGCTTGGAGACAAGAAAGAGCACGGCGCTTGCGATCGCGACCCACACCCAGGCCGGCAAATCGACATTTTCTCTAATGGCTTCGCGAACATGATCGATTTCCTGATGCAGGAATAAGATCGGCAAACTGAGAAGCAACCCCAGAATGGTCACGCGGCGCAGCGGAATGCTTACGGCCACCACATGGGGTCGACGAATAGCCTCGCTGACGAAGAGACAAAGCACACCGTTCACGAGGTAGAGGAGGCCCCATAGCTGTTCTGGGGGCGGGTTGCCATTCCAAACCGGATCAAACAGTGTGGTGCCGGTGCCAATATCCGCAATGACAAGTGCGGGCAATCCAACGACACAACCCCAGATCACCCATCGTAGGCGCTGATAGTCCTGCGGCGGGAGCTCCCCTTGCCGCGCCAACAGGATCATGAACGCCCCTGCGGCAACGATCAACGCGCTTAACACCCCCGCCCTGGTCAGCGTTTCGGTTGGATAGCCGAACAAGTTGGCATAGCTGAGCGAGAGCACCAATGTGACGAAGACTGCCAGCACCGGTAAGGTTCGTTCGAGCGTTCTCCAGCGCGACGTCGTTGCATTTGTCGGCGCTCTGATGGCGAACCAGATGAAGCCTGCAGAACCGGCACCTTGGGCCACCGCGCCGGCGATGTTCTGCGTCAACAGGGCCGCCGGCGAGTAGTGCAGCAATAATGCGTAATATGCTGCGGACTGGCCAGGATTGAACCAGATGACGTACAGAAAGAATCCCCACGTCATAGCTCCTGGCCGAGTCCAGACCAGCCAGCCAGCCGCGAGAACAACAAGGATCCCAGCCAGTTGATCGAGCACAAGAACCGCCAACATCCAACGGTTGTAAGTAAGGCGTTTCGCCAAAAGATTGATCTGTCGCGCGGACTTGTTGGGTGTTTTGACGAGCAGCAGACTTGCCTCTTGCCCTTCGTTGACGAGAGCCATGCCTCCGAGAGCCGCCATCGCACTCGAACACATCAGCGTATTCAGAGGACGGCAGCGCATTTGCCCAAGGTCCAGTTGATCGCCGGACCGTAAACCTGCCTGAAAGGCGGGCGAGGCCGCCCGTACGTCGGTAACAAGACCATCATTGTCGATGCGAAAGCCGAAAGAGGCCAACGGCTCGATCAAGCGTTTGAAATCAGGAAGGATCATTCCCAACGCCCAGGTCATAAGCGCCACAAGAAGGACGCGGCCTAGGAGGCGCCGTCGGGCGTGTATGACGCGGCCAAACCCGAGCTGATTATGTGAAGCCATCGCAAAGATCGAATGCTCAGTCGTTGCATTGCGGAAAAGCTAAATTTGCAACTAAAGACGTTTCTTGGTTGTCATTCACGACTTTAGCGGTCTCATCAGGATTAGATCAAACGATCTCATGACGTTTTAGGCGTCAGCCCGGTCAAAGGAGCGGTTACGCGCCATGTGGCATCCGGATTCGCAGCCGGGCCGTTACGCAGAATGCGCGTCGCTTCCGCGCCCTGACGTCGACGTGCGCGCGCTGCTCAGTCATCCGCCGAAAGAAAGTGAAGTGACTGGCCGATCGAGCGTCAGTTCGACAGCGCTGGTTCCCGCCAGTTCTCTTGAATGAAACTATCGATGAGTTTCTGGTTTCGCTCCACAGCGCCCCAGTCTGTCGCGGGCTCGATCTGTTTAGAAAGTTCGTCCAGAGTGCCTCCGTCCTTTAACGCAGGAACCACGTCAAACGTTACTGTGTCGGTCATTTTGTGATCCCCGTAACGCGACTAACTACATCGAATACCCGATAAACCTCACACATAGTGTGACGATTTTGCGACCTCCGCCCTGGCGGCGCGTCGAAGCCGAGGTCCGACAAGGCCGCGGCCGGGGGACACGGCAAGCGTCTCCGTGTCGCTCCGCGTCGGTGTAATTACGAATGAAGGTATTGAGTATAGGGAATGAATGAGCCGTTCTGGGCCGTAACTACCAAGCCGCACGGTCTACATTCGAATCCCTGCAATTCTGGCGACCTGTGGACCTGAGTAATGGTTCGTTCAAACCGCATCGGCCTGCCGCAGCTTAGGCAATCGGGCGGATGCCGAACGGTAGTCACGTCATCACGTTGGCCTGGTGCCGTGACCGGTATTCCCATCGCTGCGTATTGGCTAATTTTGTTACGCAGGCATCGGATCGACATTCCAAGAACGTTGGCCGTATAGGTCCGGCAGCCACCATATTGGTCGAGTGAATTGAGGATGACCTCGCGTTCAACCTCCTCAAGTGTGTAACCTACGAGATCGCGAACGATGGTTGTCAGCCGCGACGAGTCTTCTTGCCATTCCAGCGACGAGTGATTTGCGGCGTTAGCGGATTGATGTCCGAGCATCGTCATCTCCCCATTTGGTGCGTTTACGCTTACAAAGCGCGAAGCATTTGGATCGCGAACGATTGCCCCAGAAGTAGGCTGGGCGTAGATGGTTAATAAGATCTTAACCAAGCGCTCCATTGCGGTTCATATCCACGCCTGAGCGGGCGTTCCGCCCGATGGAACCGCGACAATCGCGCGATTCGCGCTGCAGATGGGCTGATGTTGGAAGGTGTCGAGTACCGGCCGAGTGAGTGATTTTAACTCGCCGTAAACCATGAACGGCTATTAGGGACTCGTTAGGCTTCGGTATGGAAGTCTCGGCCTGACGGACGATGCCGGGGCTTCATAACCCCGAAGTGGCTCGCGTCGTCACCGGCACGATAATGGTCCCGACCGTTGCCGCAGTTCTGCATCCTAGATGCCGGCAAGCCGGACGGCGCACCCTGATGGCGCAATCGGAGCTTCACGGGGATCTGCTCATGAGTTCTGCGAACCATGATGCTAACGATCTCGATGCTGATTTAATTTATGCGCTGCCGTGGGCCCACGAGCTGGCGCTATCTACGCTGGCAATGCCTACACGGCATGCTGGCGATAGGACCGCTCATAAAAATCTCGATCCCGTTTTAATTTATGCGCCACCACGGGCGCGCGAACTACTGGCACTGTCCGCGCCGCCAGCAGCCATCACACAGCATGCCGTTGATAGCATTGCTTACAATGTTGCGATTGAATGCGCGGCGCTTTGTCTGATCGCGCTTGAATACCCGAAAGGTGACCAATTTCGCCAGCACCTGCGGGAGGTGCTCCGAGAAGCGCTGTATTTGCGTGGTGCCCTCAACGATAACGAGGCCTTTGTTGACCGGTTGGAGGCCCGCAAAGTGGTTGAAGACGTCGCTGCGCGCGCAAGCGCCTTCTCAAGCGATCCACTGTTGCCATTGTGGTGCTCGGTTGCGTCGCCGATGGATATCTAAAGAAATAATCCGCAGGACCAATGCGAAAAGGCCGTACCCGAGGACGGCC
>JBAUCK010000096.1:0-17131 GCA_049677525.1 Xanthobacteraceae bacterium | reverse complement strand
GTGCTGGTAGCTGCCGCGCCGCTAAGGGCCATAAAGGGCCGCGCCAGCGCTAAAGCGCGATCCCCGTCAGGCGGGTTTCGTTCCGACCACGCAATGATGTGGGCTCGTGACGAAAAGCGTGCCGGTTTGCGCTCGGCCTCCGCCGAGTGAACGAAGCCAGCATCGGTAAGCAGGTCAGATCCGTAAATGGAGGTGCCGAGTGGGGTCGATCTTGGTTGTACTGGCATCGACCGGCACCCGCGCTTCGCTTTCCACTTCACGCCGACCTCGCGCTCCTGGCTCAATGCAGTCGAAGGGTTCTTCGCAAAAACTTGCCAAGCAGCGACTGAAGCGTGGTGTCTTCCGAGGCGTGGTCGATCTTCAAGCCGCCATCAACCGTTTCGTCGCAGAGACCAACCATGATCCCAAGCCGTTCACCTGGACTGCAGACCCAGACAAAATCATCGCCGCTGCCAGGCGTGGGCACCAAGTGTTAGATTCAATCCACTAGCTTCCGCTGAATAGCGGTTCGCGACAAATAATTGTCACACACAATACGGCTTTTATGACGGTGGATTCGTCCGCCGAGCACCGTCGTGTTTGATGCGAATCGGCCGTCGCTCAGTTAGCTTCCGCCCAAACTGCTTTGGGGCGCGGTCATGAATGTGCTTGTCTTTGCGTCGCGCAAAGGCGGATCGGGCAAAAGTACGCTTGCCGCGCATCTGGCTGCGCACGTCTATAAGCCGTCACGGCCATGCCTGCTCATTGATGACGATCCGCAAGGCTCGTTGCGGTTATGGAACACGCTGCGCAATTACGATGCGCTGCCCCTGAAAACGATTGAGCGCAGCATTTCGGATGTGCTCAAAGCGGCAAAGCGCGACAAGATCGAATGGGTCTTTGTCGACACGCCGCCGAACGCCTCGTTCAGTGTCGCCGAAGCCATCGGATCGGCAACCTTGCTCGTGATCCCGTGCCGGCCGAGCATTTTCGATCTCGACGCCGTTCAGGAGACGATTGCCGTCGCGCGCGAGGCGCGCACGCCCTATGCCGTCGTCATCAACGGGGCGCCGCCGAAACGCGGCAACAGCGAATCTTCGGCAGTCACCGCGGCGCGCGACTGTCTCAACAAGCTGGAGATTCCGGTCTGGGACGGCCAGATCACGCATCGGGCGAACTACTCGCTCGCGCTTGCCGAGGGCGAAGGCATCAAGGAATACGATGCCGACGACAGTTCGGCGACCGAGATCTCCCGCCTTTGGATCGCCATCGAAAAGTCTGTCAAAGCGATCCGCGGTGCCCGCGACGGTACCGGTATGCATCGCGTCGCGGCCTGAACATGACCGCGAATTCATTCGACCCTCCGCCGGCCTCGTGCTTCAACGGTGGGAGTTCGGCATATCCTCGCGTCAGATCTTGCGGCTTCAGATCGTTACGCTTCAGGACGCCGCGGCTCACGTTAAATACAAATAAATTAGGCCTGTTCCATCACACTAAAAATACTCCGTAACGCAATGCGCTTGATGTACCCCTTGTTGCAATCGTTGTTACGGTCCCCGGCACAATAATGGCCAGCGGCAATGAAGAAGACGGTAATCGGCGCGGGCCTCTGGTCGCTCTTGGCGTTGTTGTCGTGCTGTTTGCCGTCGGCTGGTTTCTGGCGCGCGAACTCTATGTCAGCGGCAAACTCGAAGATTGTTTGATGTCGGGCCGCACCAATTGCGCCCCCATCAACACGCACTAGCGTCGATGTGACGCGCATCGCGACGGGCCGGGACCGCGTGCGGGCTGTGCAAGCTGTGGATTCCGCCACGAGAGTTTCACGCCCTCGTCGCTGTGGCGCCACAGACCCTATGCAGGATAATCAAAGGGTGCGGCGGAGGCGTCGAGGAGGACCGACGATGACTGTCCAATCCGCCTATCTCGCGTTCGCGACACGAGATCGAGTGACCAAAAGCCTCGGGCGGCCAAATTGCCCGCAGTGCGGCAGTATGCTGCTCATGGCCGAGGAATCCTGGTTCAACATTCGGGGCCGGATCGATCACGCCTGGTCGTGCGACGAATGCGGCAACGAATTCGTCACCTCCATCCGGCTGCTGTCTCGGTAAAGGCCCGGCGGTGCCGCTCGGCGCTGGTGCAGCCGGCGTGAGCGGGCGTTCTCGAAGATTCTGCGTAAACATTTCCCCACCTGCGTTCTCGGTATCTGTGTTCTGGATGTCGCGGCGGGGCGGCGATTGGCCGCCCTAGGCGCGGCTGCAGCGGCGCGCAATAATTGGGGCCTTGCGGTGTTGATATTGTTGCGGGCTCGGAACCGTCCAGAAGGAGGATCACATGACTAAAGCATTAGATCAGGCATTCGATCGTCGTTCAGTATTGGGCTATTGCGTGGGTGGCGCAGCCGGTGCGATTTTGCTGGGTTCGGCGACGCCCTCGCGCGCTGCGCCCCTTAATTTCAAGGCCACGATGAACGGGGCGACCGAAGTCCCGCCAAACCAGACCACCGGTACCGGCACGGTCACCGCAAGCTTCGATCCCGCGACCAAGGAATTGACCTGGTCGGGCACTTTCTCCGGCCTCACAGGCCCGGCGACGGCCGCTCATTTCCATGGCCCGGCGGAACCGGGCAAGAATGCCGGCGTCGCGATCTGGATTTCGGAAAAGGGTAAGACGCTCGACAGCCCGCTCAAGGGTTCGGCCACGCTCACGGATGCGCAAGCCTCTGACCTGCAGGCCGGACTGATGTACGCCAACGTTCACACCGCCGCGAATCCTGGTGGCGAGTTACGCGGCCAGCTCGTGAAAGCGTAAAGCGCACTGGTTTGTTGCGTGAGCTGAGGCAGCCAACGCTGACGCAGCCGAAACTGCTACCGACAGCGCGAGCTGCAGAACGTGGATAGCCCGCCGGTCCACCATTTCAGGACCCGGCGGGTTTATCTATTTTCGCCGTCCATTGCGCTTGGGTTTGCGCGGCATAGTCTGCAAAGCAGCCCGCAGCGATCGCCTCGCGCGCGCCGGCCATGAGATCCTGGTAATAGTAGAGGTTCGCGATCGACAGCAACGTGCCGCCGAGCGCTTCACCGGCCTTGAACAGGTGATGCAGATAAGCGCGCGAGAAATCGCGCTCCGCCGGGCAGCGGCTTTCCGGGTCGAGCGGACGCGGATCCTCGGCGTGCTGCGCGTTCTTGATATTGATCGGTCCAAAACGCGTGAACGCCAGACCGTGGCGGCCATTGCGTGTCGGCAAAACGCAATCGAACATGTCGATGCCGCGGGCCACGGCGCCGAGAATATCCGACGGCGTTCCCACGCCCATGAGATAGCGCGGCCGATCGGCCGGCAGCACGGGCGTGGTATCGCCGACGATCTTGAGCATCACTTCCTGCGGTTCGCCGACCGCGAGCCCGCCGACGGCATAGCCGTGAAAACCCATATCGGTGAGCGCCCGCGCGCTTTGCTCGCGCAGATTTTGATCGTCGCCGCCCTGCACAATGGCGAATAGCGCACGGCTCGGCAGTGCGCGTTCGAAAGCACGCTTGCAACGCTCGGCCCAACGCAGAGAGAGCTGCATCGCGCGCTCGATCTCGGCCCGTTCGGCCGGCAGGCCGACGAGCTCGTCAAGCTGCATGGCAATGTCAGAACCGAGCAGGACTTGCACCTCGATGGCGCGTTCGGGCGTCAGCTCGACCATGGCGCCGTCGATATGCGAGCGGAAAGTGACGCCCTGCTCTACCACTTTGCGCAAGGCCGAAAGCGACATCACCTGATAGCCGCCGGAATCGGTCAGGATCGGCAGCGGCCAGTGCATGAAAGCGTGCAAGCCACCTAGCGCCGCGACCCGTTCGGCCGACGGCCGCAGCATCAGATGATAAGTATTGCCGAGCATGATATCGGCGCCGGAGGTGCGGACATCATCGTGATGCACGCCCTTGATCGCCGCTTGCGTCCCGACCGGCATGAAGGCGGGCGTGCGCACCAGGCCATGGGCGGTCGCGATTTCGCCGGTGCGAGCGGCGCCGTCGGTGGCGATGAGGCGGAACGAGAACGGCTGCAAAAGAACCTCGCTCAACGAAATAATAGGCAGGCATCGCCGTAGGAATAGAACCGATAGTCGGTTTCGATCGCATGCGCATAGGCGCGGCGCATGACGTCAAGCCCGCAAAAGGCCGAAACGAGCATGAACAGCGTCGAGCGCGGCAAGTGGAAATTGGTCAGCATCACGTCGACGGCGCGGAAGCGATAGCCGGGCGTGATGAACAAAGCGGTGTCGCCAGAAAAGGCCGAGACCGTGCCGTCGTCGGCCGCGGCGCTCTCGATGAGCCGCAGCGAGGTCGAACCGACGGCGACGACGCGGCCGCCGGCGCGACGCACCGCATTGAGCGCCGCCGCGGTCTCGGCGCTGACGCTTCCCCATTCGGCGTGCATTTTGTGCCCGGACGTGTCGTCGGCTTTGACCAGAAGGAAGGTCCCAGGCCCGACATGCAGCGTCACGCGATGCAGGCTGATGCCATGTTCGCGCAACCCTTCGATCATCGCTTGGGTAAAATGCAGCCCCGCCGTCGGCGCGGCGACTGAGCCCTCTTCACGCGCGAACATCGTTTGATAGTCGCTGCGGTCGCGCTCGTCGACGTCGCGCCGGCCCGCGATATAAGGCGGCAACGGCATATCGCCGCGCTCGGCCAGGGCCTGGTCGAGCACCGCACCATGGAAAGAGAAGGCAAGTGTCACCTCCCCGCCCTCTTCGCCGTCGCCCTTCGCTTCGACCGTGGCATCGAGCTGGCCCAGGAAACAGACACGCCCCTCGTCACCGAACCGCACGACGTCGCCGGCGGCGAGGCGTTTCGCCGGTTTGACCAAAGCCCGCCAGCGCGCCCCATCGAGCCGTTTGATCAGTGTTGCGGAGATCGCGGGCTCACGCTCGCCGCGGCCGATCCGCCGGCCATGGAGGCTTGCGGGAAACACCTTGGTGTCGTTGACCACGATGGCATCGCCGCGCCGCAACAGGCTTGGCAATTCTCGCACCGTGCGGTCCTCGAAGTCGGTGCCGGGACGCACGACCAAGAGCTTCGCCGCATCGCGCGGCGAGACCGGCCGCATCGCAATGCGGTCTTCCGGCAGCGCGAAATTGAACAGGTCCGTGCGCATCAAAGCTCGGCTTTCCACTCGCTGGCAAACTGCATTACGCGGTGAACATGATCTTGTCGGAAAACCGGTTTCCACTTTTCCGGATCATGCTCTACAAGCCGGATATCGCAACCTTTGGCGCGGCAATCAACGTGTCGGCAAACGCGGTCACCCACGGCACGAAAATCGGCACGAGCGTCAAGGTCGCGGTCATCCAGGTCAAGCGCGGCATCGGCGACGTCATCTGGCACCTGCCGTTCATCCAGGCGATCGCGGCGGCGGCCCCAAGCGGCCAGGTCACCTTTCTCGCGCCGCCGTCGAGCCGCGCCGAGGAATTGCTCACCGCCGATCCAAGCGTCGCCGAAACGATCTATTTCGAGCACGGCGGCTCCGAGCTCAAACGTGCGGTCAATCTGCTCAAGCTCGCCGCGCTCTTGCGCTGGCAGCGCTTCGACAAAGTCTTCGTCCTCGACCGCACGCTGCGCCCGGCGCTGGCGGCGCGGCTTGCCGGCGTCCCCGAGCGCATCGGGCTTGGGCTCGGCGCACAACGGTATTTCATCACCAATCCCGGCATCGATCAGAGCCACTTTCACGATCAGCCGGTCGACTGGCTGGTGGCGCTGATGGCGGCGGCGAAGGTACCGTTCGCCTCGACCGAACCGGACCTGCGCCTGCCCGCGTCGACACTGACGGCGATCCGCGAGAAATTTGCCGCCGCGCCGCGGCCCTGGATCGCACTCGGGCTCGGCGCGTCGCACCCCGACAAGGATTGGTCCGACACTCATTGGGCGGAATTCCTCGCCGGCCTGCGCCAGCGCATTCAAGGCACTGTGTTCATGGTCGGCGGCAGCATGAACAGCGCGCGCGGTCAGAATTTCATCGCGCAAAGCGCGGGCGCGCCGGTCATTAACGGCTGCGATCTTCGCCTGACGGAAGCGGCGGCTCTGCTACGCTTGGCCGATCTTTTCGCCGGTCCGAGCTCCGCGCCGATGAATCTTGCGGTCGCCGGCGGCACGGACGCCTTCGGCCTGTTCGGCTCGACGCCGGTGCTGAAATATTCAAAACGCATTCACGCTATCGTTCCGCCCGGCGGCCCTTCGCCGGACGGCATGAAGCGGATCCTGCCGGCGCAAGCGCTCGAGCAGATGGCGCCCTATCTCACGCGCGCGAAAGGCGCCTGAGACGCGCGTTATTCGACGTCGGCAGCAACCTGCATTTTGACGATCTTGTCGGGATTGCCCGGCGGCTCGCCGCGCTTGAGCTTATCGACCACATCCATCCCGCTCACCACCTCGCCGACCACGGTATATTGGCCGTTGAGGAACGAGCCCTCGTCGAACATGATGAAGAACTGGCTGTTGGCGGAATGCGGATTACCGGTCCGCGCCATGCCGACCGTGCCGCGCACGTAAGGCACGTCGGAAAACTCCGCCTTCAAATCAGGATGTTCCGAGCCGCCGGTGCCATTGCCGTGTTCGCCGTCGCCGGTTTGCGCCATGAAACCTTCGATGACGCGGTGAAACGGCACGTCGTCGTAAAATTGCTCGCGCGCCAGGAGCTTCAAGCGCTCCGCGTGTCCCGGCGCAACGTCATTGCGCAATTTGATAATGATCCGGCCCGGCGTGGCATCGAGGATCAGCATGTTCTCGGGGTCGATCCCCGGCGGCAGTTCTACTTGTTCGGCCATTGTTCGTTCCTCCAGGGTCGTATCGCGCGCGAAACCTACGGCACGATAGTCGCGGACTTGATGTAATCCAGTTTGGGGAATGACGAGGTCAGATAGGCATTGCCTTCGCTTTGAACCCGGCCCTGCTCGGGCCCGCCACCCGAGGGAGCGCCTTCGCCGTAGCCGCTGTAGAGCGCATCGACGACATTCATGCCGGATGTGATTTGGCCGAACGGGGCAAAACCCTGACCGTCGAGCGCGGCATTGTCGGCGTAGTTGATGAAAACCTGAGTGGTGCGCGTATTCGGTCCGGCAGTCGCGAAAGTGATCAGGCCGCGCCCGTTGCTCTTCTTGACCGGATCGTCATTGATGCGCGCGCTGCGCCATTGCGAAGAAATCGCCGGATCGCCGTTGATGCCGAACTGCACCATGAAGCCGGAGATCACACGGAAGAAGCGCGTATTGTTGAAAAACCCGTTCTTCACCAGATTGTAGAAGCGGTCGGCGCCGAACGGCGCCCAATCGCGATGGACCTCGACGATGAACGGCCCTTTGCTGGTGTCGAACTCCACCTTGTAGGCCGGCGGCGCTTGTTCGCGCAGCGACGCCGGATTGGCGAGGCTTGGGCTGGCAGGCTGGGCAAAAGCGGGGGCAGCAATTGTCAGTGCAAGCAACAACGCGACGAAGCGGATCATGGTGTCTCCGGCAGTTTCGGTAATGCGGTTTCAGTAAGGGCTTGGGGTCTTGTTATTTCTTGGCGAATTTCTTCTTCAGATGCGCTGCCACCGCCGCGGGTACGAAGGGAGAAACGTCGCCTCCCATACTGGCAATCTGGCGAACCAAAGTGGCGGTGATCGGGCGGACCGCCGGCGACGCCGGCAGGAACACAGTTTGCACGCCGGGCGCCATGGTGCCGTTCATGCCGGCCATCTGCATTTCGTAATTGAAGTCGGCGGAATCGCGTAAGCCCCGAATGAGCACGGTCGCTTTCTCGCGCTGCGCCACCGAGACCACGAGATCACTGAAAGTGACGCAGGTGATCTCGCAGCCGGCTTTCTTGGCCAGCGGCGCGCAAATGTCCTGCAGCATTTCCAGCCGCTCTTCGATCGGAAACAGCGGCGTCTTACCCGGATGCACCCCGATCGCCAGCACCAGCCGGTCGGCGAGCCGAACCGCGCTCGCGATGACGTCGAGATGGCCGTTGGTGATGGGATCGAACGATCCGGCGAACAATGCGATGCGCGGCGTGGGAGCTGGCATGTGGTTGGGTCTTGGTGAGTTGGCAGTGGCGGTCTAGCCCGCGCCCCGTTCGGCTGCAAGCTGGCAACGGCAAGTCCCTTTGCTATAGGTCGCGCACGATTCGATAGATCGAACGCGCGTCGCGTTGTGAAATTGAACGCGGTTCTTGGCGGGCCACTGCAAGATTATCGTGTATATTCAATCGCTTATTGGCAAACGTCGGAATTGTGATTGTGGTCAGGCCCGAGTTCCGCACCGATGCCAAAGGGGACCAGACAAATAAGGAACCCAGAACGTCGTGAACGCGTTGCGCTTTACCGACGTCGAAGGTTGCGGACGGGGACGGTGCAATGATCAAGATCTTTTACGCCGTGGCTGTATCCGCAATTGCGGCCGCGTGTTTTGTTGCTTTGCCGACTTTGTCGCAGCAAGTCCGTGCCAATCCGCCAGCCCAGGTGATGTTAGCCAGCCCGATCGATGCCCGTCCTCCCGTCATCACCTACGGGCAGAACGCCTGGCCATATCTCGATGCCGGCTGTCTGCGTGGCGCCGGCGGCGTGCTCGTGCAACCGCACGATGTGCGACTGGTATCCGCGGATCGTGTTGTGAATTCGACACCCCGCTAGGCCTGCAAGAGTTTCACCGGAGTTGCCGTACCGGTTCAGGCGGAAGGTGCTGTCCACACCTTCCGCCTTCGTTTTATCTCGGGCATGATCTCCCCCCAGGACCGGCTGAGCATGGACTGAGCCGGCGCCGCCCACGAGGCTGCATCGGGAGGAAAGAACGTGACGAACGGATCGGTCGTCCGCCGCTACGCCTTAGCTTTGCTGTTCACCGTCCTCTGCCTTTCTTCGGCACCAGCGCAAAACAGCCCCGACCCGACCTATCCGAACCATTCGATCCGGGTCATCGTGCCCTACACGCCCGGCGGGCCGACCGACGTGATGGGCCGCCTGATGAGTCAGATCCTGTCGCAAGCGTTCGGGCAGCAGGTCTATGTCGACAACCGCCCTGGCGCCGGTTCGACACTCGGTGGCAAGATCGCTGCGTCGGCCGATCCCGACGGCTATACCTTGATCGTCGCCACCGCCGCGACTTTCGCTATCGGGCCGACGCTTTATCCGGATGCCGGGTTAGATCCAAAAGTCTTCGTGCCCGTTGCGGCCTTCGCCACGGTGCCGTTCTTGATGATTGCCGGACCGAAGGCGCCGCCCGGCTCCATGGCCGACATGATCGCCTATGCCAAAGCCCATCCCGGCCGGCTTGCGATCGGTGTGCCCAATGGCGCCCCACCGCATATGCTGGCGGCCTGGTTCAAAGACCTGACCGGCACCGACATCCTGATCGTGACCTATAACGGCGCCTCGGGCGACATGACCGATCTGATGGGTGGCCAGATCGACCTCGCCATCGAAACAAGCTCGATTGTCTTGCCGCCTCTGGCCGACGGCTCGCTGCACGCACTCGCAACCGCCTCGGCGGAGCGGCTTGCCGAAACGCCGAACGTACCAACCATGATCGAAAGCGGCGTGCCTGGTTTTGTCGCGAGTTCCTGGACCGGCCTTGCGGCGCCGCCAGGTACGCCGCAAGCCGTCGTCGACAAGCTCAACGCCGCGATCAATGCCGGACTGCGTTCTCCCGACATCCAGGCCAAGCTGAAAATGCTCGGTGCCAAGGGCAATCCCGGCACGGTCGCGGATTTCGCCAATTTCATGGCCAGCGAAGTGCCGAAATGGACCGCGATGGCAAAGCTCTCCGGCGCGCAAGGCAAATAGCGCGCCTGTATTCGGCAATTCCTTTAATGGTTTTCGACAAGCCCGAGCGATTTGACGAGCGGCGTCCAACGCGCGAGCTCGGCCTTCATCGTCTGCGCGAAATCCTCGGGCGTGCCGCCGCGCGGATCGACGCTGATCTTGGCCAGTGCACCGGCGAATTCCGGCGTTTTGAGGCCCTGATTGATCGTCGCATTGAGTTTCTTGATGATCGGCTCCGGCGTATGCGCCGGCGCCAACAGGCCGGTCCAGGCGACGGTGACAAAATTCGGAAAGCCACTTTCGATCATGGTCGGGACATCGGGCAATTGCGGAATGCGCTTCTGCGTCGTCACCGCAAGCGCGCGCAGCGCGCCGGACTGGATCAGCGGCAACAGCACGCTTGAGTTTTCGAAGGTCATTTGCACGTTGCCGGCCAAGAGATCGGTTATCGACGGTCCGCCGCCTTTGTAAGGCACATGCATGATGTCGATGCCGGCGCGGGACTTGAACAATTCGCCGATCAGGTGCGGCAACACGCCAATGCCGCCGGACGAGAAATTGACCTTGCCGGGATTGGCCTTGGCGTAGGCGACCAGCTCCTGCACCGTCTTCGCCGGCACGGCCGGATTGACCACGAGGATGCTCGGGCTTTCGCCGACAAGCGCGATCGGATCGAAGCTCGTCAGCGGATCGTAGCCAGCGTCGGGATGGAGTAACGGCGCGATGATGAGGCCGCTGGCCGCCGAATAAAGCAGCGTATAGCCATCTGGCGTTGCCGCAGCCGCGTCCTTGGAGCCGATCGTATTACCGGCGCCGGAGCGGTTTTCGACGACAAAGGCCTGGCCGAGCGCAGTTTGCAGGTAGTTCGCGGTGAGCCGCCCGACCACGTCGACCGGACCTCCCGGCGGCGTCGGTACGATGATTTTGACCAGCCTGCTCGGATAATCCTGGGCATAAGCTGGAGTCAGCTCAGGCCCGACAGGGCCCGAAATCAAGCCAAACGCGAAACCAAAAACCCAGCCGGCGGCTAGAATTCTTGCCGCAGCCCGCAATCCGACCACCCCGAACATAGCATTTCCCCTCGCTAATTCTTCTAAGCTCCCCCTAATCTAGTAGGACAATTGAATTTTTGGCCACCGTCCGGCATCCAAATGCGGCTGCCAACAATCTGCGGTCGTAAATTTGCCATGGAGCTTCTACCATTGGTTTTACCCGAAAGTAATTTCCCCTACTTAGTTTGCGGCGCCGGGGGCACTGGAATTAGGAGCGGTTTGGAGTGAGTAGGAGAATGCAAATGGGTGTCGGTCGAAGCCTTAGGAGTTTTCTTCGTGACCGAAGCGGCGCTACCCCAATCGAATACGGCCTGATCGCCGCCGGGATAGCGGTCGCCATTGTCACCGTGGTCGCAAGCATTGGGACCAGCCTCAATACGACGTTCGGCAGCGTTTCGACGGCGCTGAAATAACAAGCCCGGCAAACCGGCGCGCGTCGAGTCTGGCTGCAAGCAACTCGACTGTCTGGACTTGAAAAAGGGGACGCTCGCGACCGCCCCTTTTTTATCCGCCCGCGGCGCGATTTATCTGCCGCAGGCTTGCCGCAGACTTGCCCGGCGCATTGGTATATAGGTCCGCCGCCTAGGTCTGGGTCGTGGGCCCCTTGAGCGCGGATATGCTATTCCTGTCCAAAATAGGGGCAGCGCGGCGGCATAGCGCAGCCGAGGCAGTCAGAGCAGTTTGGAATGATCGTTCTTATCGACAACTACGATAGTTTCACGTTCAACCTCTTCCATTATCTCGGGGAGCTGGGCGCGGATGTCGTCGTGCATCGCAATGACAAAGTGACGAGCCGCGCCGTCATGGCGGCGGAGCCCGACGCCATCGTGCTGTCGCCCGGGCCGTGCACGCCGAAGGAAGCCGGCATTTGCCTCAACCTGATCAAGGAAGCCGCGCCGAAGATTCCGATCCTCGGCGTCTGCCTCGGCCATCAGGCGATCGGCGACGCTTTCGGTGGCAAAGTGATCCGTGCGCCGGTTCTGGTGCATGGCAAATTGTCGGAGATCCGCCACCAGGGCCAAGGCATTTTTCGCGGCATCAACGGCCCGTTCAAGGCGACGCGCTATCACTCGCTGATCGTCGAGCGCGCGAACCTGCCGCGCGACTTAAGCGTCACCGCCGAGACCGATGACGGTCTCATCATGGGGCTTGCGCATGCGCGGCTGCCGGTGCACGGCGTGCAATTCCATCCCGAAAGCATCGCCTCCGATCACGGCCACCTGATGCTGAAAAACTTTCTCGATATCGCGGCCGCCTGGAATGCAGCGGCCGGTCGCGGCAGCGCGGTACGGCATGCGCCGCATCGCGCCGGCGCGTTGGTGGATTGAGAGCGAAGCCCGTGGATTTCAAAGCTCTCATCGGCAAAGTCGCGACCGGCACCGCGCTCACGCGCGACGAGTCAGCCAACGCCTTCGAACAGATGATGGCCGGCGAAGCGACGCCCTCACAAATGGGCGCGATGCTCATGGCGTTGCGCGTGCGGGGCGAGACGGTCGAAGAGATTACCGGCGCCGTGACGACAATGCGCAACAAGATGCTGCGCGTCACCGCCCCGCCAGACGCGATCGACGTCGTAGGCACCGGCGGCGACGCCTCGGGCTCCTACAATATCTCGACCTGCGCGGCGCTGATCGTTGCCGGCGCTGGCGTCCCGGTCGCCAAGCACGGCAACCGCGCGCTGTCATCACGCGCAGGCGCGGCCGACGTGCTGGCGGCGCTCGGCGTCAATATCGATCTCAATCCCGATCAGATCGGCAACTGCATCCGCGAGGCCGGCATCGGCTTCATGTTCGCGCCGGCGCATCATCCGGCGATGAAAAATGTCGGCGCGACCCGCGCCGAGCTCAGCACCCGCACGATCTTCAATCTGCTCGGCCCGCTGTCCAATCCGGCAGGCGTTAAACGGCAATTGGTCGGCGTGTTCTCAAAGCATTGGACCGAGCCATTGGCGCAAGTTCTCAAGATCCTCGGTTCCGAAAGCGTGTGGGTCGTGCACGGCTCCGACGGGCTCGACGAGATCACCACCTCCGGCCCAACCAGCGTGGCCTCGCTTGAGGGCGGCGTCGTGAAAAGCTTTGAGATTTCACCGCAAGATGTCGGCCTGCCCAAGGTCAAGCCGGAGGCGCTCCACGGCGGCGACGCCGCTGCCAATGCCAAGGCCTTGCAGGACGTGCTGGAAGGCAAGTCGACGCCCTATCGCGACGTCGCTCTGTTCAATGCAGCCGCGGCGCTCGTCGTCGCGGGCAAGGCCAAAAACCTCGCCGCCGGCCTCGATCTCGCCGCGCAATCGGTGGATTCTGGCGAAGCCGAAGGCCGGCTCGACCGCCTGATCGTGGTTTCGAACGATGGCTGATATTCTGGAAAAAATCGCCGCCTATAAGCGCGAGGAAATCGCCGCGGCCAAACGTGCTCGTCCGCTTGCCCTAATCGCGCAGGAGGCGAAGGCGCAAGGCGCCCCGCGCGGTTTTGCCAAGGCCATCGAACACCGGCTTGCCGCCGGCGACTACGCGCTGATCGCCGAGGTCAAGAAAGCAAGTCCGTCGAAGGGGCTCATTCGCGCCGATTTCGATCCCGCTTCGCTCGCTCTGGCTTATCAGGCCGGCGGCGCGGCCTGTCTTTCTGTCCTGACAGACGCGCCGTCATTTCAAGGCAGCCTCGATTGTCTACGCCAGGCATGCGCGGCGGTGACGCTGCCTGTGTTGCGCAAGGATTTCATGTACGACACCTACCAGGTGACGGAAGCGCGCGCTTACGGCGCCGATTGCGTCCTGATCATCATGGCCGCGGTCGAAGACGCCTGCGCGGGCGAACTTGAAGCGGCGGCGATGGCGCTCGGCATGGATGCGCTTGTCGAAGTGCACGATGAGGGTGAGTTGGAGCGGGCGCTGCGCCTGAAATCGAAGCTGATCGGCATCAATAATCGCAACCTGAAAACTTTCGCGACCACGCTCGCCACCTGCGAGCGTCTGGCGGGGCTTGTTCCTGCGGGCCGTATCGTCGTTAGCGAGAGCGGCATATTCGCGCCGGACGATCTGGCGCGGCTGTCGAACAGCGGCATTTCGACCTTCCTCGTCGGCGGAAGCCTGATGGGCCAGGAGGATGTAACTGCCGCGACCCGCGCCCTCCTCGCGCGCAAGCCCGCGCTTGCGTCCGCCCGGTAACGCCGTGGCGGGCCGCGCAAAGAAGCTCAGCCATCTCAGCGGCAGCGGCGACGCCCGCATGGTCGATGTATCGGGCAAGGCCACGACCGAGAGGGTCGCGGTCGCCGAAGGCAAAGTGATCATGCAGCGCAAGACGCTCGACATCGTCCGCAAGGGCGATGCGAAAAAGGGAAACGTGCTCGGGGCCGCCCGCATCGCCGGCATCATGGCGGGCAAACGCACGCATGAACTGATCCCGCTGTGCCACCCGCTCGCTATTTCCCAGATCGAGGTCGACGCAGAGCCTGACGCCAAATTGCCGGGCATCAAAATCACCGCGCGGGTGAAGGTTACCGGCCAGACCGGGGTCGAAATGGAAGCGCTGACCGCGGTATCGGTCGCCTGCCTCACCGTCTATGACATGGTGAAGGCCGTCGATCGCGGCATGCGCATCGAGGGCATCAGGCTGATCGAGAAGCGCGGCGGCCGCTCCGGGCATTATCGCGCCGAACAGTAGTACGGGAGTCACAGGCTTGATCTCGGTCGAACAAGCGCTGCAACAGGTGCTGGCGCATGCGGTGACGCTCCCCGCCGAACAGGTTCCGCTCGCGCAAGCGGACGGCCGCGTGCTCGCCGAAGATCTCAAAGCACTGCGCACCCAGCCGCCCGCTGATCTGTCGGCCATGGATGGCTACGCGGTGCGCGCCAGCGACGTGACCAAGGCGCCGGCGCGCTTGAAGGTTATCGGCGAGGTCGCGGCCGGCCGGCCGTTCGACAAAAGCGTCGGTCCTGGCGAGGCCGCGCGCATTTTCACCGGCGGCGTCGTACCTGACGGCGCGGATACCGTCGTGGTCCAGGAACAGGCGAACCGCGACGGCGACACGGTCGAAATTCAAAAGCCGGCGGCCAAGGGCCGCAACGTGCGTCGGCGCGGCCTCGACTTTCGTGCCGGCGAGACGGCTTTCGCACGCGGACATCGCTTGCGGCCACGCGACCTGCAGCTTGCCGCCGGCATGAACCATCCGCTGGTGCCGGTCTATCGCAAACCAAAGATCGTGCTGTTTGCGACCGGCGACGAGCTCGTGCCGCCCGGCGACGAGCCCGGCCCGGGACAGATCGTCTATTCCACCGGTTTTGCGCTCGCCGCCGTGGCGCGCGAGGAAGGCGCCGACGTGATCGAGCTTGGCGTGGTCGGCGACAGGCTCGACGAGACCATCGCCGCGGTGCGCAAGGCCCGAGAGCTCGGCGCCGACATTCTGGTGACCACGGGCGGCGCGTCGGTCGGCGAATACGATCTGGTGCAGAAGGCATTCGCCGCCGAAGGCATGCAACTGTCGTTCTGGAAGATCGCGATGCGGCCGGGCCGGCCATTGATGCACGGCAGGCTCGGCGCGACGCAGGTGCTCGGTCTGCCGGGCAATCCGGTGTCGTCCTATGTCTGCGCCCTCCTGTTTCTCATCCCGCTGATCCGCCGCATGAGCGGACGCAGCGATCTTGCCGCGCCCATCAAATCGGCGCTGCTCGGTTGCGACCTCGCCGCCAACGACGAGCGCGCCGATTACCTCCGCGCCACGTTGCAGACGGGCAATGACGGACTGGTAGCGACGCCGTTCCCGATCCAGGACAGTTCCATGATGGTGACGCTGTCGCGGGCTGATTGTCTCGTGATCCGAGACCCTTACGAGCCCGCCGCTAAAGCCGGCAGCCGCTGTCGCATCGTTAAATTCGAGCGTTGACCGCTTACGCGCTTTTGCTTGCAGATTCAACGCGATGCGTTTTACAAAAAATCCCGGAATCGGAGTGAACGAAGCCGGATCAAACCGGCCAATTGTAAAACGTGTTCTGGTCGCCCAGGACGCTGCGCCGCTCCTCGCGTATCTCGCCGGCAATGCTCATTGATTATCGTTATCGTGTTGATCTCGGACAGGGGTAGGCGCGAAACAGCGCGATCCGTCCAAGCCCCGGTCACAAGCCGGGGCTTCTGCTATGGAGTTCGTCATGACAGGCAAAATCGCAGTCGTTTCCCTCACCGCCGTGCTCGCAATCCCGATGATGTCGGGACAAGCGACAGCGGCTCGGCATAAAACCAGCACCAAAAGCTGCTATCCGGTCTATGGCGAATGCACCAAAGACTCGGATTGCTGTACCGGCTTCTGCAGGCCAGGTAGCGGCCGGTATCCGGCATATTGCGATTACAAATGATCAGCGGTTGGCTGACGCGCGGGGCAAGCGGATGCCGCCCCGCGCCGTACTCATTCAACATAGGATCGCGTGTCTTAGCGCTGCCGCGAGGTTGGCGGCTTGTACCAATTGTTTCCTCACGCAGGTGTCGCTACCGCCAGCACTTTGAAATGCGCCCCTCGGAGCGGATCGCGACAAGCATCTGCGCCGTGGCGAGCGTGACCAGATCCATGATGGTCGGGATCGTCAGTCCCGCGGTAAGTTACAAGCCAACAATCCATTTTGCACCGCGGACTATTGCCCAGATCGCCGCAACCTCGACCATCAGCACGATGATGGCGGCCAACAGGCCAACCGACAGCAAGAGCCCATCCTCCTCGAGATAGGCCAGCGCGATTATGCCGATCGCCATAGCCGGTATCACACCGCTAAGAGGGATCGGAAGGAAAACCAGACTAGGACTGAGAAGGGCCACGGCGATGCCGACAGTACGCTTGGTCGCCTCGTGCGGCGTCGGCCAGCGCGGATGGGTGAACTTCTCGAGATATCTCAGCACCGGTATGGCTCGCTGCACTACAGCGGCCAGGTGAGGCGTAGACAGCGGATAAGCGGCGAGCCAACGCGGGAAGACAGGGGCAGGTCTGCCGGCGATCATTTCGAAAGCGGGGATGAAAAGCAGCACGCCGGCCACGATCGCGACACCAGGTGCGACGGCGATCACGGAGAGGAGGAGCAGGAGAATACCGAAAGAGTGCTTGCTCAGTCTGGCCAGAAGCCAGCCCAGGGTGAAGTGATCAGTGGGTGCCTGGTCGTTTAGCCGCTTCAGTATCATGGAAGCCGGGACCGGCGCTGTGGCGTCGGCAACCAGTGCGGCGTTAGCTTCTTCCACGCAGCGCTCGTTTAAACACCATTCACTTCCGCCGGATGCCGCGAAACTCTTTCGGACCCGCGATCAGCTTTCGTTTCCGACTAGCTCGTTCTTCGCCGGTCGCCGACTTG
>JBAUCK010000095.1:0-10996 GCA_049677525.1 Xanthobacteraceae bacterium | reverse complement strand
AGCGATTTGCCGACATCGATCAGTGTCTTCGGCACCGACTTCACGCCGAGCCAGGTGTTGATGCAGATCGGAAACACCGACATCAGGAAAACCACCGCGGCCTTCACCGCGAAGCCAAGCCCGAACCACAGCACCAGAAGCGGCACCAATGCGACGAGCGGCATGGCATAGCCGCCGGTGACCAGAATCCCGAGCGCGGCTTCCGCGACCCAGAAGCGTCCGATGATCAGTCCGAGCGGCACGCCGATCGCGATCGCTAGGCCATAGCCGAGCAGGAACGGCTGGATGCTTTGCCCCAACGCCACAGCGAGCTTGCCGTTGCGCAGAAGCGTCAGGAAAGCTTCGAAGATCGCGCTCGGATAAGAGCCGAAAATCGGATTAATGTCGCGACCGAAAATCTCCCAGAAGATGAGGATGTCGATGATGGACGCGACCGTCACCAGCCAGCGCGGCACGCCGCGTCGCGCCGGGGGGAGCGCCGGCGTCAGCGGCAGTGGTGTTGCGATCGGCAAGGTCGACCATGATGGCGGCCCTCAATGCACAGTCGGCGCGCCGTCGTGCAGCGCGCGCCAGATGTGATAGCGCATCTGCGCGAACGCGTCCGAGCCGCGGATCGTGGCGAAATCGTCGCGCGGCCGCGGCCGCGGCACCTCGAAAATTTCCTGCAAGCGCCCATGCTGCATCACAACGACACGGTCGGCGAGCAGCACGGCTTCGTCGAGATCATGGGTGACGAACAGAATTGTCTTTTTGGTGCGGGCATGGATGTCAAGCAGTTCGCTTTGCGGGCCCTCGCGGGTCTGCGCGTCGAGCGCACCGAAAGGCTCGTCCATTAACAGCACTTTCGGATCGATGGCGAGCGCACGCGCAATGCCGACGCGCTGCTGCATGCCGCCGGACAATTGATAGGGCCGGCGTTTGACGCTTTCTTTGAGACCTACCAGCTTCAGATATTTCATGGCGGTGTCGTGCAATTCACCGCCGCGCATGCCTTTCATCTCGAGGCCAAATTCGACGTTCCGCAACGCATTCAGCCAGGGCAGCAATTCGGCGTGCTGAAACACAATGCCACGGTTGTAGCCGCAGCCTTTGATGGCTGTCCCGTCAACCGTGACCACGCCGGTCGTGGCCTTTTCCAGTCCCATGGCGATGCGCAACGCCGTGGTCTTGCCGCAGCCGGACGGGCCGATCAGCGCCACCACTTCGCCGTCGGCGACGGTGAAACTCAGCCGGACGAGCGCCCGCACCGTCTGCATCGCGCCGTCGATGCGCAGCGCAAAGCTCTTGGAAACGTCGATCAGCCTGACCTCACCCATATAAACACCTGTTTACGACACCAGCAGAGGCCGCGATTACCTGCAAGACTTGTTCCAAAAGCTTCGGGATGGTGCCGCTGCCGCACAGCTCACAACCGCAGTGTGCGAATGCTCAACCTCAATGCATCTGCGCGATGAGCTTTAGCGCATCCTCGCGCGGCTTGGAATCGAGCACTTTGGTCAGGTCCACGGGCTTTGCGATATTGCCGACCTTCACCAGTTCCTCGTTCATCCATTGCAGATCGTCCGCCGGGATCGGTACTTCGGTGCCGATGGACTGTTGCTGCATGGCCAGATCGTAAATGAAGGCCGCTCGCGGATCGTCCGGCTTGGTTTCGGCGATCTCCTGCGTCGCTTTCACGACCTCGTCTTTGTTGGCAACGGCGTAACGCAGGCCGAGAATTTCGCCGGCAAGAAATTTCGCCGCGTCGTCGGGCCGCGCCTTGATGGTCGAGCCCAGCATGTATTCGCACATGCGCACGAAATGCGGCAGCGCGTCCTTGGCCGAGACCAGCATCTTGATGTGCTCTTTTTCGGCGATCGGCGTGTATTCACCGGACACAACCGCGGCATCGACCAGGTGCGCCACCAGCGCTTTGTAACGGTCGAGATCGCCGCCGAGGCTTGCGAATTTCACGCTGTCTTCAGGCACGTTGAAGTGGTCGAGCGCGCCTCTGGCGAACAGATCCGGAAACGCCGGCGGCGAAGAGATCGCGATGGTCTTGCCCTTGAGCTGATCCATCGCCGTGATGTCGTCATGCACGAAGACGCCGTGCGGCACCATGAGCCAGGAGCAGCCGGTTATCTTGACGTCGGCGCCGTGCGCATCGGCGATGATGCCGGCGCCCGAACCGCCCTCGAAACTGTCGAGATCGCCGGCAATGAGCGCATGCAGCATGATCTCGTCGTCTTTGACGTTGGTGATGCCGATGTCGAGGGCGAGCTTTTTGAAGAAGCCGCCATATTGCGGCATCAACGGGATGCCCGCGTCGCTCTTGGGCTGAATCAAGGCGTGCCGCCAGGGCTTGTTGCTCTCTTTGCCGGTCTGCGCTGCCGCTGGGCCCGCTGCACACCAGGCGAGCGCCAAAGTCAGCGCGACAAATGATGAGGTGCGGCGAGCGGCTGTTTCCCGCATGCAGGCGGCCTCCCAAAATTATTGTCGAAACAGCATAGCAGGTATTGCGGCCGCGACCGTGTTCCAAAATCCCCGGTTTGGGAATAGGCTTGAGCCTGGACAATACGCGGCATCGGGACACACCGGCACATGCGGTAACGCCCGAGCAGAATCGCGATCACGCCCGGGAGAGATTTATGAATCAAAACTACTCACTGAACGTCAACGGCACGGTCCATAAGATCGAAGCCGATGAAGACATGCCGCTCCTCTACGCGCTGCGCGGCGATCTCGGTCTCAACAATCCGCATTTCGGCTGCGGGCTCGCGCAATGCGGCGCTTGCACCGTCCATGTCGACGGCCAGCCGGTGCGCTCTTGCATCACTCCGGTGTCGGCGATCGGCGACAGCAAGGTGGTGACGCTTGCGGGGCTCGGCACGCCCGAGAAGCCGCACCCGCTGCAGGCCGCTTATGTCGAAGAGCAGGTGCCGCAATGCGGCTACTGCATCAACGGCTGGCTGATGACCGCCGCGGCGTTCCTGCGCGACAAAAAGAAGCCGACCGACGACGAGATCAAAAGTGCGCTGCAAGGGCTCAAATGCCGCTGCGGCACGCATATGGGTATTCTCCGCGCCGTCAAGCGCGCCGCCGCGATGATGGGTTGAGGAGCGCACCAATGTCCTTCATGGAAAAAACCACCAGAATTGAAAAGCCTGCGAATTTCTCCCGCCGCGCGCTGCTGAAAGCCGGCGGGGCGCTCGTCGTTTCGATCGGCGCGCCGGTAACATTCGATTTCGCACATGCCGATGACGCAGCGGGCAGCGCGGCGATGACCGTCAGCGTGAAGCCGGCGCTGACGCCGGATCAGCTCTCGAGTTACATTGCGGTGAATGCCGACGGCACCATCGCGGCCTATTTCGGCAAGATGGATATGGGCCACGGCATCGCGGTCGCGATTGCGCAGATGGTCGCCGAGGAACTCGACGCACCGTTTGCGAGCGTGAAAATGTTCATGGGCGATACGGCGACCAGCGTGAACCAGGGGGGCGCCTCGGGCTCGACCGGCGTCCAGGACGGCGGCAAGCAGCTGCGGTTCGCGGCGGCCGAAGCGCGGCGCGTGCTGGTGGAAATGGCGGCCGACAAGCTCGGTGTACCTGCCGATCAGCTGCAGGTGACCGACGCCGTTGTGAGCGCCAAAAACGACGCCGCGAAGAAAGCGTCCTACGGCGAATTGGTCGGTGGTCGATACTTCAACGTGCCGCTCGCCTGGAACGGCAAGATCGGCAATCCGCTGCTGGCGCCGGGCAAAGCCAAGCCGAAAGATCCGAAGGACTATCGGGTCGTCGGTCAGCCGATCAAACGCGAGGACGTGGCGCCGCGCGTCTTCGCGCAGCTTGATTTCATCACCGACGTCAAAGTGCCCGGCATGATGCACGGCCGCATGATCCGTCCGGCGATTGCCGGTGCGGTGCCGGTCAAGGTCGACGAAGGCTCGATCAAGGATATTCCGGGCGCCAAGGTTGTTTGGAACCAGGGTTTCCTCGGCGTCGTTGCCGACAAGGAGTGGGACGCGATCAAGGCGATGCGTCAGCTCAAAGTGGAATGGTCGGATGTGAAGCCGCCGTTCCCGGAAAAGACATCGGCGATCTATGACTACATCCGCAATTCGCCGGTGCGTAAAAAAGAAACCGAGGGCAAAACCGTCGGCGACGTCGAAGCTGCCTTTAAAGGCGCCGCGCGCGTCATCGAGGCGGAATACGAGTGGCCGTTCCAGTCGCATGCCAGCATGGGTCCGGCCTGCGCCGTGGTCGAGATCAAGGACGACAAGGTCACGGTGTGGTCCGGCTCGCAGAAGCCGCATTTCACCCGCGACGGCGTTGTCGCCATTCTCGGCATGAAGCCGGATCAGGTGCACGGCGTCTGGATTCCCGGACCCGGCTGCTACGGCCGCAACGATGCGGGCGATGCGGCGATGGATGCGGCCCTCTTGGCCAAGGCCGTCGGTAAGCCGGTGCGCCTGCAATATATGCGCGACCAGGGTACCGGCTGGGATCCGAAAGGTCCGGCCTCGATCCATCGCGCCCGCGCCGCGATCGATGCGTCGGGCAAAGTGATTGCTTATGAATTCATGAGCAAAGGCCTGCCGCGCGTCGACGTCAATTCCAACGAGAGTCAACCCTATGACACGCTTGCCGGCCAGCTCACCGGCGTGGCGCTGAAGTCCGGCGACGGCTTTGCCGTGCCGGAGGAATCCTACGGCTTCGATAACAAATTCACTTATTGGGAAACAGTTGCGCCGCTGCTCGATCGCGGCTCGCCGCTGCGCACCTCGCATCTGCGCGACCCGGTCGGTCCGCAGATTCACTTCGCCAGCGAATCCTTCATGGACGAAGTCGCCGCGGCACTGAACATGGATCCGGTCGCGTTCCGCCTGCAATATGTGCGTGACCCGCGCGATATCGCTGTGATCAAAGCCGCAGCCGAGAAAGCCGATTGGCAACCGCGGCCGTCGCCGCGCAAGGACCAGACCGGAAACAAAGTCTCCGGGCGCGGCTTTGCTTATGTGCAGCGTGGGCCGACTCGCGTAGCCATCGTCGCCGAGGTCGATATCGACCGCTCGACCGGAAAAATTTGGGCGCGCAAATTCACCGTCGCGCATGATTGCGGCCAAATCATCAACCCGGACGGATTGCGCCACGCCATCGAGGGCAATGTGATGCAGGGTGTCAGCCGCACGCTGTGGGAAGAGGTCAAGTTCAACGCCAAGACCGTGACCAGCGTCGATTGGCTGACCTATCCGATCCTGGACATCACCGAGATGCCGGAAACGATCGAGTCGGTTCTGATCGATCATCCGGAGATCGCGCCGTCCGGCGCCGGCGAGCCCTCGACCCGCCCGGTCGCGGCCGCGATTGCCAACGCGGTTTTCGACGCCACGGGCGTGCGTATCCGCCGCGTGCCGTTCTCGCCAGACAATGTGAAATCGGCGCTATCGTGAGAAAACCCCTCTCCCGGTTCGCCGGGAGAGGGAGTAGCCTGATCTCATGGCACCTATCGTTCGCCCGCTCGACGAAGCTCTCGCAATCGTGACCGACGGTTGTCTGCTCGCGGTGCCGCGCGAGAGCTCGGGCGCGGCGATGGCGGCGACGCGGGCGCTCATTCGCCGCGGCATCAAACGCCTGCATCTCGTCACACTGCCGACCTCGACCTTGCAGGCGGATCTGTTGATCGGCGCCGGCTGCATCGCGACGCTGGAAACCTCCGCCGTCAGCCTCGGCGAATTCGGTCCGGCGCCGCGGTTCAACGCCGCCATCCTCGCGGGCACGATCGGTATGCTGGATGCGACTTGTCCGGCGCTGCATGCGCAGTTTCAGGCGGCGGAAAAAGGCGTGCCGTTCATGCCGTTGCGCGGCCTTGTCGGTTCGGACGTGTTGGCGCACCGCACGGACTGGAAAGTCCTCTACAATCCGTTCGGCAACAACGATCCGATCGTGCTGTTACCGGCGCTAAAGCCCGACGTCGCGCTGTTCCACGCGCCGATGGCGGACCGGTTCGGGAATGTCTTTATCGGCACGCAGCGCGAGCTTGTCACCATGGCGCATGCGGCGCCCAAGACCGTGGTTACCGTGGAGAAAATTTACGACGGCGATCTGCTGCGCAATCCGCTGTTCGCCGCCGGTACCTTGGCCGGCTTCTACGTCGAAGCGATCGCGGTCGAGCCGCGCGGCGCCTGGCCGCTGCCGTTGCCTGATTATTACGCCATCGACGCCGCGCATATGAGCGAGTATGCGCAGCTTGCCGCGACGGCCGAAGGTTTTGCCGATTATCTGCAACGATATGTCTATGAACGGCGCGCCGCCTGAATCTTTTCGCGACGAGGAACTGCTCGCCGACGTGATCTGTCGGCTGATCGGCGATGTGCGTCATGTCGCGGTCGGCGCCGCTTCGCCGATTCCGGCCACCGCGGCGCTCTTGGCGCGCGAGCGCGCGAATCTGCATAATTCCGGACGGCTTTATGTGTCGCTGCTCGGCAGCCGCGCGCATGCCTTCTTCACCGACGGCGCCCGCGAACTGTTCGACTGCGCCGGCCAGGGCCGCATCGACGTGTTTTTCCTGTCCGGCGGCCAGATCGACGGTGAGGGCAATATCAATCTGGTCAGTGTCGGCGACTACGCGCACCCCAAGGCGCGCTTTCCGGGCTCGTTCGGCTCGGCCTATCTCTATTACGTGGTGCCGAAAGTGATCCTGTTCCGCGTCGAGCATTCGCGCCGAACGCTGGTGCCGAAAGTCGATTTCATCAGTGCGCCGGGCGGCAGCGCCGAGAACGTGTTTCGCCCCGGCGGCCCGATCGCGCTCGTCACCAGCCGCTGTCTGTTCGACTTCGACCGCAGCCACCGGCGCTTTCGCCTCAACAGCGTCCACCCCGGCCACAGCGTCGCCGAGGTGGTCGAGCATACCGGCTTCGACTTCGACCGGCCGGAGCATGTTCCCGTGACTGCGGCGCCGTCCGCGGAGACGCTGCGGCTGATGCGCGGCACCGTCGGGCCGATGCTGGCCGAGGTCTATCCGCAATTCGCCAAAAGCGTGTTCGGCGCCACAGCCCTAGCTCCAAATCCCACGTCCTGAACTCGCCACCAGGCGGCTTGTGCTTGCGCGGGCGGTGAAGCATTGCACCCCGCGTCGCGCCATGGTTTTTAGGCGCCCGCAGCTAGAGCATGATCCCGAAAAGTGGAAGCCGGTTTTCGGAAAAGACCATGCTCAAACGTAAAATCAAGAGGGGAACGCGCGGTGAAGACAGTTGAAGCTGGGGTGGTCGGGGTTGGCTGGATCGGCGGCTTGCGGGCGGACACGCTGTCGCGCACGGCCTTGGTCGACAAACTGCACCTGTGCGACATCAAGCCCGACCGGCTCGCCGAAGTGATAAAACTGTACAATCCGGCAAGCGCAACGCTTGATTATCAGGACATTATCAAGAACGACAGGATCCGCGTCGTCTATATCTCCACCACGCCGGAAGCCAACCATTATCCGATCGCGCGCGATTGTCTGAAAGCCGGCAAGAACGTGATGCTGGAAAAGCCGATCTCGCTTGAGCTCTGGGAAGCCGACGAGCTGATCCAGCTGTCGAAGCGCAACAATCTAAAATTCACCATCGGCTATTCGCAGCGCTTCAATCCGAAGATCGCTTACGCCAAGAAAAAGATCCTCGACGGCACGCTCGGCAACGTGGTCTCGGTCCTGGTCAGCCGCCATCTATCGCGCGAGCTCGGCAAGAAGATCGCAAGCCGCGTGCGGCTGTCGCCGGTGGTAATGGAATCGACGCACGATCTCGACTTCGTGTTCTGGCTCCTTGAGCCGGCGAAACCGGTGCGCGTCTATAGCCAGGGCGCCTATGGCTACATGAAACCGGTGAATGGTTCGCACGACATCATGTTCACCACCATCACCATGGACAACGGCGTTGTGGTGATGATCGGCGGCGGCTGGAATTTTCCGCCGAGCTATCCGAATTACTGTTCGACCTGGATCGAGATCACCGGCACCGAAGGCGCGCTCACGCTCGACGATACCCAGCGCGACAATTGGCTCAATACCGCCAAGCGCGGCCAAGAATTTCCGATGTCGACCATGCCGGGCGAATGGGTCGATCACGTTTTCGCCGGCGGTATCGGGCCGGAGACCATTCACTTCCTCGAAGCCTGCATCCGCGACACCAATGTCATGGTGACGCCGGAGAGCGCGCGGCGGGTGATGGAAACCTACAGCGCGGCGGATCTCTCCGCCGACCGCAATGAGCCGATCGATCTGCCGCTGACCAACGAGACGATTTCCGGCATTGCCGAGCTCAAGCAGAAGAACCGTGCGGGGCTGAACGTATGAGAAAAGGCGCAAAGGGCATCGGCCTCGCCATTATCGGCGCCGGCCGCGTCGGACTGTTCCGCGGCGAAGTGGCGGCGCGCCATCCCGCGGTCGAGTGGATCGGTATTGCCGAGCTCAATCACAATCGCGGCGGCGATGTCGGCGCCAAGATCGGCGCCGATTTCATCACCACCAGTCATCGCGAGCTTTTGGCGCGGCCCGAAGTCACCTGCGCCATCATTGCCACCGACGAGCATCTGCACGTTGAGCCGATCCTCGCGGCGGTCGAGCGCGGCGTGCCGATGCTGATCGAAAAGCCGCTCGCCACCGATCTCGCGCAGTCCGAGCGTGTGCTCAAAGCCATCATCGATGCCAAGCTCGATGCCGTGGTCGGCTATACTCAGCGTTTTCGGCGCAAGTGGCTCGCCGGGAAGGAGAAGGTGCGCAGCGGCGCGCTCGGCGACGTGACGATGGTCACGTCGCGTGCGTTCATGAACCGGCTGGTCGCCATCGACAATTACAAGCGCACCGACGATCCGGCGACCATTTCGCCGATGGTGATTTCCGGCACGCACGCGCTCGACATCGTCATGTGGTATCTCGAAGGCAAGCAGCCAGTCGAATGCTATGCGCGCTCCGTCGACAAGGTTTTAGGACCGCTCTACCAAGGCATCGATGCCACTGCCGGCATGATCATGTGTTCGGACGGCACCGTCTATCACCTCAACATTTCCTGGGCGCTGCCGGTGACCTGGCCGGGTGCGGTCTATAGCCTCGAAGTCGGCATCAACGGCACCCACGGTGTGCTCACCATCGACGATACCCATCGCGACATGGTGCTCGCGGTCTCGGCGCCGCAAAGCGAGGGCTATGCGCCGGACCAGAGCCGGCTGGTCGATTTCCTCGGCTCCTATCCGCCGGGCGACATGGCGCTCGGCGAATTGCGCGGACCGATGCGCGAGGAAACCGACTCCTGGCTCAACCGCGTGTCACTTGGCCTGCCGACGCAGGCGGCGACCGCCGCCGAGGCGCACAATCGGCTGATGCTGACCAAAGCCCTCGACCTCTCGGCGAAGCTCAAGCAGCCGGTCAAGCTGCCGCTTGAGCCGGATCATGGCCGGCGAGCGGCCTAGGGCGCTCATCCGTCCGCCTTTATGCAACATGCTGTTGCGCATGTTCGTCGTCCCTGCGGATAGCGTGGTGTTTGTTTGAATCGGCACAAATCCGTTGGTTCTATTCAAGCTTCGTGCCAAAGCGGCGAAGCGCAAAAATTCAATTCAAACAACGATCTAAGATAAGGAACCGCGGTTAAGGATGCCCGGTCGCGATTCAATCTGCGCAAAATCTAAGCAGAAGCCAGGATCAATCAGCGCAGCGCCACGAGCAGAATGACGATCTCGGCGATCTGCTCCACCGCGCCTAAGACATCGCCGGTCTGACCGCCGATCTGCTTGCGGCTGAGCCATGCCATCAACACGATGACGACAACCAACAAAATCAGCGCGACTGTTGCATGCAGCAGGCCGATGCAGAACGCGGCGATGATAAAACCAAGTGCGACGGCGGCGCCAACGCTTTCAATCGGCGGCTGGCCGGCGTCGGACGATAGCCCGTCGCGGCGCGCCGGGGGCACGATGAACATGAACGCCATCATGGCGGCGCGGGCGCCGGCATGCGAGGCAAGCAGCGCCCAAACGGCCGAAGCGATCGAGAAGAAACTCGCCAGCGTGCCGACGCGAAGCATGAGCGCCACGATCAACACGCAGACGCCGTAAGTGCCGATACGGCTGTCGCGCATGATGTCGAGTTTCTGTTCGCGCGTTGCGCCGCCGCCAAAACCGTCCGCGGTGTCGGCGAGCCCGTCCTCGTGCAGGCAGCCGGTGACCAGCAGCGCCGCGCCGACGCTGAGCGCCGCGGCGGGCCACGCCGCAATCCCGGTGCGATGCGCGAGCCCATAGACCGCAGCCGCGATGAGGCCGACCAGGACGCCTGCGATCGGGAACGCCCAAGCCGCTTTGGCGAGCGTGCCGCCGATCGCCGCCGTGCGGAACAGCGGCAGACGCGTGCAAAACACGATGCTCGTTTTGAACTCGCCGAGGCGGTCTTGAAGCCAATGGTCGGGCATGGTCGTCAATGGAAATTCGTCCTTATACGCACGCTTATGGCTGCGGCCGACGTGATTTGCTAGACACGCGGCATGACCGATTTTACCTCATTTTCCGGCCTGCGGGCGGCCTGCCTTGATCTGCCGTGCGGGCATCCGGCCGCGAGCGCGGCCGTCGCCCAGCGTGAGGCGGCGCTCACCAAGCCGCCGCAGAGCCTCGGCCGGCTCGAAGATCTCGTCGGCTGGCTCGCCCATTGGCAGGGCCATGCGCCGCCGCGCCTCGATCATGTCGAGGTTTTGGTCTTTGCCGGCAATCACGGCGTGACCAAGCAGGGCGTGTCGGCCTATCCGGCAGAGGTCACGGCGCAGATGGTGGCGAATTTTGCCGCGGGCGGCGCCGCTATCAATCAGCTGGCGCGGGCCGCGGGCGCGGCGCTTCGCGTCATTCCGCTTGAGCTCGAACGGCCGACGGCGGATTTCACGCGGCAGCCGGCGCTGAGCGAAGCCGAATTCATTGCCGCGGTCGCGGCCGGTTATGACGCAGTTTCCCCCGACAGCGATCTCATTTGTCTCGGTGAAATGGGCATCGGCAATACCACGGCG
>JBAUCK010000094.1:0-2978 GCA_049677525.1 Xanthobacteraceae bacterium | reverse complement strand
ACGCCACCGCGGCACTTGCGGCGGGTTGCGGCGCGGATGCCCCGCCCTGCGGCGAAGCGAGCGTCGATCCCGGATTCCAGACCGGGTCGACCGGCGCTGCGGCGGTCTGCGCCGGCGGATTGGCCGCCTGCTTACGCTTACCCTTGCCCGAAGCGGCGTCCTTTGACGCCGTTGCCGTGGGCGTGCCCGGCATCGGTGGCATCTGCATCGGCCCAACGACTTTCGCGCTCGTCTGCTGGCCGGCCGCCACCGCGGCCTGGGCGGCCTGCGGCGTCGGCGTGCCGCCTTTCGGCTCCGGATTCATGATGCTGATGGCGGGAATAGAATCCGCTGAGGGGAAGTCGACATTGAGCGCGCTCTTGCGCGGCGGCGCGGCACCGTCGGCCGTCTGCGCGGCGACCGGCGTTGGCGGCGCGCCGTCGGCAACCGGCACGCTGGGCGATTGCGCCCAGGCGGTGAGGTAATGATCGAGATAGCGATCAAGCGTGTCGTCGCCGAGATTGGCGCGCACCCGGCTCGCATCCCGCAACAGCGCCAGCGTCGTGCAATTGTTGCTGGTGCAGCCGTCGCGCACCGCAAGCATATGCGCGACAAAACCGAAGCGGTCGGCCTCGAGCCCGCGGCGGAGCGGCAGCAAGGCGCCGTCGATATTGCCGCCGCCGCGTTTGGTATAGGCCGTGATGTCGGCCAGCAGCGCGAGCCGCGCCGCGACATAAGTCGTCGCTGTCGCGACCGTGGCCGGCGTGGCGAACAGTGCCCGCTCGCAGGCGGCCTCGACATTTTCGCCGGCAAGTCCGTCGAGACAGGCGAGCGGCGAAGCCGGCGCCAGCGCCCGGACATTCAATTCCGCTGCGCGGGTCTCCAGCGCACGCCGCTCCACGCCCAGATCGCGAACGTTCGCGCCGTTGAGGAAGGTCCAGGCCAAAGTCGCGCCGAGGAAAGCGCCGACGATCACGACGCTGACGCGCGCCACGGTGCGGGTCCGCGTCCAGTCGATCGCGAGTGCGCAAACGAAAACCAGGAACGCCGCCGAACCAGCAGCAACCCACAGCCGAAGCGCCGAACCGGCAATGTCGGAATCAAGGCCGAACATCAATCTCCGCCCCAAAACCCGCGGCGCAGCAAGCGCTGTAGCAGAATCTCTTGCAGCAAAACTGTGGCGCAGGCGCGGCACCGCGGCGTCAACAAGCCTAGCGATCGAGCGAAAGCTGGCTTTCCTTGGCCACGCGCTCGAACGCCTCACCGGGATTCTTGATGCGATACTGATAATCGTCGCCATCCGACGGCAGCAGCCGCACGACCTGATAGCTGCCACTGGCGCCCGGCCGGCTGACCGGACTTGACGTATAAGATACGGTCTGGCCGACACGGAACTTGTGGCTGCGCAGCGGCGAAGCAATCGCAGTCACTTCCGCGACAGACACAGTTCCGATCTCTGCGGAGACGATCTTGTCCGCGTGGGGAATTTTCACGATCTCGGGCAGATTAAGGACCGTGGAGCCCCTCCCCGCGGTCGGCTTTTTCGCCGTGCTGGAGGCTTTGGTCACGCGCGCCGGCGCCGCTTTCTTCGCCGATTGCCGAGAGGCAAGCTTGCGCGACGCGACGGCGCGAGTGGTCGACTTGCGAACCGCGGTACTCCGACTAGCCTTTGGAGGCCGTTTCTTCTTGACTGAACGCTTATTCATGGAACCAACTATAACATCCGATCTAACAAGTGAGTAAAAAATATAGTGTTTAAAAGGCGTCTTTGCAGGGCCCGAACAACTATATGATTAAGTTCGGTGGAACCTATATTTATCAATAAGATAGTTTAACTCCTTGATTTTAATTTTCAGCGTCGAATGACTAACCTTGACGCTGCCATCGCCCGTTCTCGTCGGCCCGCCAATATGTCACCTCGGCGCCGGCGATTTTTGCCTTGGTCCAGCGTGCCCGCGCCGCCTCGACCGCGTCCGGATCGTCGCCGTCAAACAACATCACGATCCGCTCGTAACCCTTGCCGGCGTCGGCCAGATCGTCGGTCATTTCGGCGCCGTCGACGAGAAAGCGGACGGTCGCGCCGTTAGGATTGTCGGCGGTTGTGGTGAGCATGATCGGTTGTTCGGCGGCTTCGGCGTCGCGCCAAGTTCCATGCGGCAGGAAACTGTCGTCGCGCCAGGTCCACAGATGCGCATCGAGCGCTTCGACGCGCTCGTCCGAGGACGCCTGGATGACGACGCGCCAGCCGCGCTCGAGCGATTTTTGCAGCAGCGCGGGCAGCACCTGTTCCGGCGTCTGGCCCTTGAGATGATAGAACAGAACTTCCGTCATCTGTGAACTTCCGTTATCCCGCCGCCCTCACCGCTCGTAATATTCCTCGACCAGGTGATCGAGCAGCCGCACGCCCCAGCCCGACGCCCAGCTTTTGTTGATCTCGGTTTGCGGTGAGCCCATCCCAGTGCCGGCAATATCGAGATGCGCCCATGGCGTCTTGGCGACGAAACGCTGCAGCAATTGTGCCGCCGTGATCGCGCCGCCCCAGCGGCCGCCGGTATTCTTCATGTCGGCGAATTTGGACTCGATCATCTTGTCGTATTCCGGCCCGAGCGGCATGCGCCAGACGCGTTCGCCGATCGCCTCGCCGCTTTTGGTCAAGCGCTCGGAAAGCTTGTCGTCGTTGGAGAACATGCCGGCATATTCCTGGCCGAGCGCGACAATGATCGCGCCAGTCAGTGTCGCCAGATTGACCATGAATTTCGGCTTGAAGCGCTTGTTGACGTAGTGCAGCACGTCGGCGAGCACGAGACGGCCTTCGGCATCGGTATTGATGATCTCGATGGTCTGTCCCGACATCGTCTTGACGATGTCGCCCGGCCGCTGCGCCTTGCCGTCCGGCATGTTTTCGACTAGGCCTATGGCGCCGACGGCATTGACCTTGGCATTGCGGGTCGCAAGCGCGCGCATCAGGCCAACGACACAGGCGGCGCCCGCCATGTCGC
>JBAUCK010000093.1:0-7782 GCA_049677525.1 Xanthobacteraceae bacterium | reverse complement strand
TGACCCGGTTGATCGGATAGTTGGCGAGATAGCTCAGCGACGAATAGCCGGTGCCGAAATCGTCGATGGCGATGCGGACGCCAAGCTGCCGCAGTCGCTCGAAGCGCGCATTGTGCTGCTGGGTGATGTCCATCAGCACGGTTTCGGTGAGCTCGATCTCGATCAGATGCGGCGTGATACCCCATTTGTCGAGGCACGCGGCCACTTCGCCGTCGAGATCGGTTGAGGCCTTGAAGTGGATCGCTGAGAAATTCACGCCGAGAAGCTCGGGCGCCAATCCCTCATCGAGCCAGGCGCGCAATTGCGCGCAGGCGGCATCGAGCACCCATTGCCCGAGAAACTGAATCTGACCCGTGCGCTCGGCGATCGGGATGAAGACCAAGGGCGGGATCTGGCCGCGCTTGGGATGGTTTCAGCGCAGCAGCGCCTCGAGCCCGATAATGCGGCCGGTGCGCAATTCGATCTGTGGCTGGTAGTGCAGTTCGAGCTCGTTGCGGATATGGGCGCCACGCAATTCGTCGGCGATCAGCACGCGCTCCTGGACCTGCGAATCGAGGCCGGCATTGTGGAAGCGGTAACAGTTGCGGCCATCTTCCTTGGCGCGGTAGAGCGCGAGATCGGCCTGGATCATCATGGCGTCGGGACCGGCGGCATCCGCCGCGTAGCGGGCAATGCCGATACTCGCCGAGATATGTACGGTATTGCCGTCGATATTATAGGGCTCGGCGACAACCCGGCCGATCTTGGCGGCAAGCGTGCCGGCGGCGTCGAGCTCCTCGACATCGCTTTGCAGGATGGCGAATTCATCGCCGCCGAAACGGGCGATGACATCGTTCTCGCGGGTCACGTTGCGCACGCGCCCCGCCACCTGCCGCAACAGCGCGTCGCCGACGGCATGACCGAGCGTGTCGTTGACGTCCTTGAAATGATCGAGATCGAAATAGAGCACGGCAAACGGCTTGCCGCCGCGATTGGCGGCGGCAAAAGCCGCGTGGATGCGCTGCATGAAGGCGCGGCGATTGGGCAGCGAGGTCAGCGTGTCGGTCTGCGCCAGATCGGAGAATCTTTGGTTGACGCGCGTCATGCGCGGCGCATGCCGCCGCGCCGATTGGATATAGGCGACCACCGCGCCGGTCAGGATCAGGCCGGCGATCAGAACAAGCCAGGCCCGGTCATGCGACGCCAGGAGCGGCCCGTCCGGCATCGGCACCGTGACCATCGTCAGCCAGCGCTGGCCGTCGGCGATGAGGTCGCGTGACAGATGCTGGTCCTTGGCGAGCGCGGCCTGGCTCTCCGGCGGCGCCGGTTCGCTGCGCAGCCGCGAGCCGTGGATATAAACCGGTGGCGCATCGGCGCCAGCGCCCGGCGCGAAGAAGAAAATATCGAGGCCTTCCGGCGCACTGGCATTGACGATGGTATCGATCATCTTGCTCGTCAGCAGCGAGCCGTGGACGAAACCGATCAGATTGTGCCGTCGATCCTTGAGCGTATCGTGCCGGTAGATCGGCAACGAAAACAAAAAGCCGGACTCGGTGCCGCCGCTCGAGACCAGCGTGCGGATCGGCGAAAAAAGCCGAGGCGATCGTGATCGCGGGCCTGTTCAAGCTCCGCGAGCGTCTCGGGTTCCGAGCGCAGATCGAGACCGTAAAGCGGCGAGGTTTTCGGCAGCGTCACATAGAAGACCGGATAATATTCGTCGCGCTCGCGATCGCGACGTTCTCGCGCAACAGCGCCGCGTGAAGGCATCGAACGCGTTGCGCGACACCTGCCCTTCGGAACTGTCGAACAGCGCGCGCACCGCGCGAAGCCGATTCACATATTCGTTGAGGCCGTTCTGCACGATCGTGAAGTGGTTTTCGGCGACGACGTGAAATTGCGCGGCGGCGTGTCGGCTCTCCCAGCTCGCGGTCAGGCCTGCGGCGCTCAGCGACACGGCGACGCCAGCTGCGGCCGCAAACAGGGACGGCAGGGACGGACGAAATTTGCCGACAATTCGCGATAAGATCGCCATTACGATCGCGCTTTAAAACAAACGCGCGGTTAGGCCGCGGCAACTCCAACACAATATTCAACGCCAAAGGATTAAACGCCCAAGCTCGGAATAGGGATGTTACCGCGCGCCGAAATGGCGGCCTAAACTCGCCGCAATGCTTAAGGTCGTGTTACGAATGAAATAAAGGTTTCATGCGTATTGGAACCACGCCGCGTAGATTGCCAAAGAAGATGGGAAAGATGACGGAACCGAAGGGAACTCCTGCTCTGCCTGACCGGCTCTCGAGCGATCCGAAGAGCCCTTATTACAATGCCGAGCTGTTGGAGCGCGACGTTGGCGTCCGCTTCAAGGGCGTCGAAAAGACCAATGTCGCCGAATATTGCATCAGTGAAGGCTGGATCAAGGTCGAAGCCGGCAAGACCAAGGATCGTTACGGCAACCCGCTGACGATCAAACTGGGTGGCCCGGTTGAAGTGTTTTTCAAGGACGAGAAATAAAACCGCCGCACTTCGCCAAATATGATCGCGCGATCGGCGCTCACATGTCCAGAATTGCTGCACTGGTTTTTCTCGCCATCAGCCTCGCCGGACGTCGTCAGCACATTGACGGACGGCTTCAAATACAAGGCGGCGGTTGAGGACGATCTGCAGAAAGCGACCGGCATCAAGCCGCAGGTTGGATTTAATTGGAGCAATGGACGGCTGGTGGGTGACGGTCTTGTTCCCCAAAGTGTATGACGGGAAGCCGCTCGGGGAATTGGCCGAGACCGTTCGCCAGGCGGTCACGACCGAATTCAAACAGAAGTCCGACAATATCGAGCTGGATTTCGCGATCGGAAATGGATCAAGCCCGGCGGCGCAATTGCGCGACGCGGACAAGGTGCAGCACGCCGCGCTCTGATTATTCCGCCGCTTCCATCCGCGGCGTGGCTTTCTCGACCTTGGCCGCGCAGAACTTGAATTCCGGAATCTTGCCGAACGGATCGAGCTTCGGATTGGTGAGAAGGTTCGCCGCCGCCTCGACGAAGGCGAATGGGATGAACACGACGCCGTCCGGGATCGCATCGTCCTGCCGCGAATGCAGTTCGACCGCGCCGCGCCGCGTCTCGACGCGGATCATGTCGCCGGGCGCGATGCCGAGCTTCGTGATGGTGCCGCGCGATACGGATGCTACCGCGCTCGGCTCGAGCGCATCGAGCACAGTGGCGCGGCGCGTCATGGCGCCGGTGTGCCAATGTTCGAGTTCGCGGCCAGTGGTGAGGATGAACGGATAGTCCTCGTCCGGCACTTCGTCGGGTGGCCGCAGTTTGGTCGCCACCAGCTTGGCGAAGCCGCCCGGACGCGGGAACCCAGTGTCGAAGACAACATCGCGGCCCGGCACATCGGGGCCGTCAACGGGATAAGTGACCGAGTCCTCGCGCGCGACGCGGTCCCAGCTAATGTTGGCAAGCGCCGGCATCATCGACGCCATTTCGGTGAAGACGTCGCCGACATGCTTATAATTCCAGCCGCAGCCTATGCGGTTGGCGAGTTCCTGGATGATCCAGATGTCGTGCCGGGTGTCGCCCGGCAGCGGCAGCGCTTGCCGCCCCATCTGCACCTGGCGATTGGTGTTGGTGACGGTGCCGTCCTTCTCGGGCCAACCTGACGCCGGCAACACCACGTCGGCATAGACAGCGGTCTCGGTCAGAAACAAATCCTGCACCACGAGATGTTCGAGATGCGCCAGCGCTCCTCGCGCATGATTGAGATCAGGATCCGACATCGCGGGATTTTCGCCCATGATATACATGCCCTTGATCTCGTCATGGTGGACCGCATCCATGATCTCGACCACGGTCTTGCCCTTCTTCGGGTCGAGCTTGACGCCCCAGGCCTTTTCGTATTGGCCGCGGATCGCCGGATCTTCGACCGACTTGTAGTCGGGAAAGAACATCGGAATGAGGCCGGCGTCGGAGGCGCCCTGCACATTGTTCTGGCCGCGCAGCGGATGCAGCCCCGTGCCGGGGCGCCCGATCTGGCCGGTGATCAGCGACAGCGCGATCAGGCAGCGCGCATTATCGGTGCCGTGGGTGTGCTGCGACACGCCCATGCCCCAGAAGATGATGGCGGCCTTGGCGCGGGCATAAGTGCGGGCCACTTCGCGCAGGGTGTCGGGGGGGACGCCGCAGATCGGCGACATTTCTTCGGGCGTGAAATCCTTGATGCCTTCCTTCCAGGCGTCGAAACCCTCGACATAGGTCTGGATATATTGCTGGTCGTAAAGCTTCTCGCTGACAATTACGTTGAGCATCGCGTTGAGCATCGCAACGTCGGCGCCGTTCTTGAACTGCATCATGCGCCAGGCATGACGCTTGAGCGCCTGTCCCCGCGGATCCATCACCACGAGCTTGGCGCCGTTTTTGGCGGCCTGCTTGAAGAAGGTGGCGGCGACCGGATGGTTCTCCGTCGGATTGGCGCCGATGACGATGATGAGATCAGAATTCTTGCACTCGTTGAAGGTCGCGGTCACCGCGGCCGAGCCCACGCCTTCAAGCAGCGCCGCGACCGACGAGGCATGGCACAGCCGCGTGCAGTGATCGACATTGTTGGTGCCGAAACCGGTGCGCACGAGTTTCTGAAACAAATAGGCTTCCTCGTTCGAGCCCTTGGCCGAGCCGAACCCAGCGAGCCCCTTGGCGCCGTCGCGGTCGCGGATCTTCTTCAAGCCCGAGGCGGCGCGATCGAGCGCCTCTTCCCAGGTCGCCTCGCGGAAATGCGTCCACGGATTAGACGGGTCGATGAATTCGTGCGGCACTTTCGGCACGCCGTCCTTGCGGATCATCGGCTTCAACAGGCGCTGCGAATTGTGCACGTAATCGAAGCCGAAGCGGCCTTTGACGCAGAGCCGGTTCTGATTGGCCGGGCCGTTCTTGCCGGTCACCGCGACGATCGTGTCGTCCTTGATCTCATAGGTGAGCTGGCAGCCGACGCCGCAATAGGGGCAGACGCTGTCGACGGTGCGGTCGGGCTTGCCCTTGTAGACATTATTCTCGTCCACCATGGTCGCCGGCATCAAGGCGCCGGTCGGGCAGGCCTGAACGCATTCGCCGCAGGCGACGCAGGTCGAGGCGCCCATCGGATCGTCGAAGTCGAACACGATCTTTTCCAGATGGCCGCGGCCGGCCATGCCGATGACGTCGTTGACCTGCACTTCGCGGCAGGCGCGAACGCAGAGATTGCACTGGATGCAAGCGTCGAGATTGACCGCCATGGCGACGTGGCTGCGGTCGGACTTCGGCACTTCGGCCGCCTTGCGCCTGGGAAAGCGGCCCGGTTCGGCCTTGAGCCGCCGCACGGTTTTCCAAAGCTCGGAATCCGGATCGTGCGCGACTTCGACGGCAGGCTGATCGGTAAGCAGAAGCTCGGCGACCATCTTGCGCGCGGTCTTGGCGCGGTCGGTCTGGGTCTTCACCTTCATGCCCGGCGCCGGCGTGCGCAGGCAGCTCGCGGCGAGCACGCGCTCGCCCTCGATCTCGACCATGCAGACGCGGCAATTGCCGTCAGCCCGGTAGCCCGGCTTCGGCGAAAAGCACAGATGGGGCAGCTTGATGTCGAGCCGACGCGCGGCGCGGAAGATCGTCTCGCCGGGGCGGATATCGATCTCGCGTTCGTCGATCGTGAACGTATTCGGCTTGGCATCGCTCATGAATGGATCGCCCGTTTGAATCGCCCGATAGTTACCTGGCTCTCGTTACCTTGCTTTGGTTACCAATGTCGCAGCGGTGTCTTCAGCTCTTCTGGAAAGTATTTTAGCACACAAACCAGCGGATTAGGCGCGGCCTGGCCGAGCCCGCAGATCGAGGCATCGCGCATCAAGGCCGACAATTCGTCGAGCAGCGCCGGATCCCACGGCCCATGCGCCATCAGCTCGGCCGCCTTCTCGGTGCCGACTCGGCACGGCGTGCATTGACCACAGCTCTCGTCCTCGAAAAACTTCATCAGGTTGAGCGCCACCGCTTTCACATCGTCCTTGTCGGACAGGATGACAACCGCATGCGACCCAACGAAGCAGCCGTATTTTTCCAGCGTGCCGAAATCGAGCGGCAGGTCGGCCACGGATTCCGGCAGGATGCCGCCCGAGGCCCCGCCCGGCAGATAGGCCTTGAAGGCGTGGCCATCGGCCATCCCGCCGCAGAACTCGTTGATCAGCTCACGCACCGTGATGCCGGCGGGCGCGAGTTTCACGCCCGGATTCTTGACTCGGCCGGAGACCGAGAAGCTGCGGAAGCCTTTGCGCTCATGGCGGCCCTGCGCCGTGACCCACTCCGCGCCTTTCTCGATGATATCGCGCACCCAATAGAGCGTCTCGACATTCTGCTCGAGCGTCGGGCGGCCGAACAGGCCGACCTGCGCCACGTAAGGCGGGCGATGCCGCGGCAGGCCGCGCTTGCCTTCGATCGATTCGATCATCGCCGATTCTTCGCCGCAGATATAAGCGCCGGCGCCGCGGCGCAGATGAATCTTGCTGAAACGGTCGAGGTTCGCGTCTTCGAGCTTCTTGATCTCCTCGACCAGCATCAGCCGCAATTCGGGATATTCGTCGCGGATATAGAGGTAGATCTCGGCGGCCTCGACCACCCAGGCGGCGATCAGCATGCCTTCAAGAAAACGGTGCGGATCGACCCCAAGATAGTAGCGATCCTTGAACGTGCCGGGCTCGCCCTCGTCCGCATTCACCGCCATCAGCCGCGGCGCCGGTTCGGCGCGCACCAGCGACCATTTGCGTCCGGTCGGAAAACCCGCGCCGCCGAGCCCGCGCAGACCGGCGTCGCTGACGATTTTGATCAGCTCCTCGCGCGTGCGCTTGCCGTCGAGCGCCTCGTTGAGCAGGCGGTAGCCACCCGACGCAATGTAAGCGTCGAAATCGGTGCCGGGCTTTAAAGGCTGCGCATGCGTATGAACATGCGCGAGCTTCTTGACCGCCGCCGGCGTCGCCTTTGTGACTTGCACATGACCGATGGCGCAGGCTGGCGCCTGGTCGCAGGCGCCCATGCACGGCGCATGCACGATGCGCACATCCGGCCCGAGCGTCTTGGGCAGGTCCGCCAGCAGCCGGTCGGCGCCGGCCATGGCGCAGGACAAAGAGTCGCAGACCCGCACCGTCACCGGCGGCGGCGGGGTCTCGCCTTCTTTGACCACGTCGAAGTGGGCGTAGAAGGTCGCAACCTCATAGACTTCGGTCTGCGCCATCTTCATCTCGGCCGCGAGCGCCGCCAGATGCGCGCTCGATATGTGGCCGTATTTGTCTTGAATCAGATGCAGATGCTCGATGAGGAGGTCGCGGCGGCGCGACCGGTCGGTCAACAGCGCCTCGATATCAGCGACGGCCTGGGGATCGATCTGACGGCCCTTGGGCGTGCGCGGCGGACGGCGCCGCCCTCGTCCAGTCTTGTCAGCGGGCGGTGCCGGCGGCAGTTCGGTCAGGCTCATTCGTTACCTTTGCGACCAAAAAAAACGGGTTTAGAACAGAGCTAAAGCCCTGCCAGCGATAATCAATAGGCTTTTTTGATCGGACTATCCGATCAAATCATTTAATTCTCCGATCAAAGAGGCGCATCGCCGCGGCCTTTGATTTTTGCACCGCGAAAGAAGCCGCTCCGTGCGTCGTTGTGCGCGGGGAATAGGCGCCGCTAACTTTGGTTTAGCTTGCTATTCGCCCGCTGGTATAGGAACATTTTATCGCCAAAAAGAGGTGCCGGTCCGCGCCCTCCCGCGAGAGTGGGAAAAAAACAACAGCGGACACAGGCG
>JBAUCK010000092.1:0-3299 GCA_049677525.1 Xanthobacteraceae bacterium | reverse complement strand
CCCACCACGACACGTTGCCGGGCCGGTGGATTGCAGAACCTTCGTGGCCGCCGCCGCGAATAACGCCGCAGCGGCTGTTCTTGACCGATGCGGGGCTGCGAAACGCCGCGGCGCCTTTGACGGCGCGCGCCGTATGCTCGCCGCAGACCGTTGGCAAGAGTGCGGGCGAATGGGTTCCATTCGGCCGCGGGCGCGATCAGGCCGGCGACCAGCAAGAAGATGATCTGCGCTCCCTGGTTTTCGAGACGACGCCACTCGATGAGCCAATCGAGATCCTTGGCGCTCCTATCGTAACGCTCGATGTCGCGTCCGACCGGCCGATTGCTAGTCTGGTGGTTCGGCTATGCGATGTGCACCCGTCCGGTGAATCGCTGCGCGTCAGCTATGGCGTGCTTAACCTCACGCATCGCGAGGGCCACGAACAGCCCGCCCTGCTGGCGACAGGTGAGCGCACCAGCGTGCGCATTAAGCTCAATGATGCAGGCTCGGTGTTTCCAGCCGGGCACAAAGTGAGGCTAGCGATATCGACGGCTTACTGGCCGATGATCTGGCCGAGTCCGGAGACGGCGACCGTGCAGATTTTTGCGGGCACGCTCGATCTGCCGCAACGCTCGCCCAACGCCGCCGACGCCAAGCTCTTACCTTTTCCCGAACCGGAGACGGCGCCACCCGAGAAGCCAACCATCCTTCATCGCGATGGTGTGCGGATCGAGCGCATCGACCGCATCGGTCTGGAACTGGGTACACAGTGGAATACGCAGTATCACGTCGAGGAGAATGATCCGCTCAGCGCCGTTGCCGAGTTGCGCAATACTCAGACTCTGTCGCGAAACGAATGGCAAATCCGGGTCGAGACGCAGATGCGGCTGTCGTCCACGGCCGATGCCTTCTTGCTGCAAGGAAGCTTGCGCGCCTTCGAGGGTGCGAACGAGGTGTGCCGTCATGACTGGGATCGCTCTATTCCTCGAGACTTCTCATGATAAACGGCATCAACGACGAACTCATTCTCGCAGCCCGTCTTCTTCTCGCGACGCTGTTTCTGATTTTCGGCTGGAGAAAGGTGAGGGACTACTCGGGCACCGTAGCTCAAATGGTGCAGCTTGGCCTTCCGATGCCGGTCCTGCCTACCGTCGTATCGATCTTCATAGAGCTTCCGGTCGCCTTCGCGATCGCAATTGGCGTTTTCACGCGGCCCGCGGCCGCGCTCATGGCTTTATACGCGCTAGGAACTGCGCTTATTGGGCATCGTTATTGGATAGTGAAGGGTGCGGGTTACGTCGACAGCCTGGATGGCTTTTACAAAGACCTCAGCATTATGGGAGGCTTCTTGCTGTTGTACATGACCGGTGCAGGAAAATATTCGATCGACGCATTGTACGGCATCGCCGCGCCATAACACTTTTGTGTTTTTAGCTGCAAGTCACGGTTCGTTGCTAAGGCACGCTGCCTGACGTATTCTAGGCGAACGGGGCAAATACGATATCCGAAATGGAGTCGTCGATGAGCCAAGTACAAGTCGACCAGAAAACCTATCAGATGCCGCCGCAGGACGGCATTACCGTCGCGCACTTCATCACCGTCGCCGACATCGAGCGATCGCTTCGATTTTACGAAACGGTCTTCGGTAGTCGCATTCTGAGCAGAGGCGATAGCAAGGGCGCGCCGGGTTACCTCCAGATCGCGAACACGTGGCTCATTGTCAACGTCGGCGGTGGTGGGACGCCCGACAAGCCAACGGTAACGCTCAGCGTCCCCGTCAACCCCGATAAAGTCAGCAGCTTCATGAATATCCGCGTTGCCGATATTCACGCCTGCTATGAACTATGGAAAAGCCGAGGAGCCGAGTTCATCACCGAGCCAAAGCCCAAATACGGCGAGACGCGCTGCTACATTCGCGATCCCGATGGCTACATTATAGAAGTTGGGCAAAGCAATCCGGGCGTTGCCTATGGCTAAACACATGAAATCCGAGAGGGATGGTATCAACCCAGCGGCCGAGCCAAGCGGAACAGGTTGCGCCGAATGTGGGGCTTCGGGCGGATGGTGGTTTCATCTTCGCCGATGCGCGCAATGCGGTCACATCGGCTGCTGCGATAGTTCACCAAGTCAGCATGCGTCAAAGCACTACTCCGCTACGGGTCATCCGATTATCACGAGCTTCGAGCCGGGCGAGCACTGGTTTTACGATTATCGTACCGAGGAATCCTTTGCCGGCCCGAGGCTTCCTGCTCCTGTCTGCCATCCGGTGGATCAGCCGGCACCGGGACCGGACGGAGCGGTGCCTTCAAATTGGCAAACGCTGCTTCACCAATAGGGGCGGCTTTTTGGTTTCCGACCTCGGCGTCACAAGGCCCCCGTCTGAGAATCCGACCGGTTGAGATATGTCGAAGCGAATCGACAAGTCGTGGCTGGTTTTCATCAGTATGGGAATCTCGACCACGACAGATGCGTCGACCTATTCTCGCGCCTGGACGGAAGTTGCGGATTCGAGGAGTTTAGACGCGACGTGGAAGACAGAGGCGAGTGCACTCCGGTGCAGTACTACTCAGGTTCTGTTTACAAGTCGCAAGAGGCAGCGCTTGCAGCGGCGATGCAAGCTGTGGCGTGGTTGGCAGACGAGATCGGGCAGAGCCCCGCCGCACAAAAATTGCGGCGGCGCATGCAAGCTGAGCCATTACCACGATCCGCAATGACAAGAAAACCTGCTTCCGGGATGGTCAGCGGCCTGGGCGGGCGCGCGACCAATTAGCTGCGACAATCGCAGCTCCACGTTCCCGGCCAAGCGGCGCGTCTGAAGTCTTGCCACACTCCAAGACCTCGGAAATTTTCGTGAGAAATTCGCGTCCAGTGGCCGTTAGAAAAATGGCCTTTTGATTCCGATGCCGTTTGTCTGTTGTTTCCTCGACCCAGCCGAAGCCGTCGCATCTTCGCTTTACGTTATATGGGCCGAGCGTCCTCATATAACGGGACATCTGGAATCGATCGACGCCGGCTCGTCTGCCGTATTCAGCGGCTGTTTGGCCTTCATCCATGCCGACCAGCAGGAGCGTCTTCAGGAAGCTGACGGGCATCCCGCGCTGCAGTTCGCCGAGGTCCTGCAGGACCGACAGTAGCGAAACTAAGTTTTGTTGGTCTGAACGAAGCATTTGGCCAGCGTAGCATCGCGTCATCAGCAGCGCAGAGACGATAGGAGGCTGAAGTTTTGAAGGAATTGGCGAGGACATGACGACGTAATGCAGACCAGGTCGTTGCAGGGATCGGGAGAACCCGTTTGGGTCATCGCACTTTAAAGTGCGTGC
>JBAUCK010000091.1:0-10176 GCA_049677525.1 Xanthobacteraceae bacterium | reverse complement strand
CCTGTTTGGTGTAGAGCCGCCAAAGCCGCGGATTGAGGCCATTCGGGTGGTCGATATGAGCGCCTTAAATTCCTGGGCGGAATTTGCCGGTCTCTTCCGCAGCACCCGGCAAGCCTTTCTGGAGCATGAGCGATCCAAGACAGAGCTGAAGGCTCTCATGCCTGAAGATGCCAAGGAAGCGATCGGCCACGGTATCCGTGCGAAGCGCTCAAAATCCGGCGCGATCAGCTTCGATCTACTTGAAGTGGAGGAGAGCCGTGCAGCGCTCTAGCGAGACAATCGGCACGATCGCCGCGGCCTTGGCGAAGGCGCAGGGCCAGCTGGTCAATCCGGAAAAGTCCCTCATCGCAACCATCCGTTCCGATGCGGCTAGCGGATCAGAACGATCATTCCGCTATGCCCCGCTATCGAGCGGCCTCGACATTGTGCGCAAGACCTTGAGCCAGCATGAGATCGCGACCGTGCAAAGCACGTCGATTGACGAGTCCGCTGGTATCGTCCGGCTCAGTACGGTTTTGGCCCATGCCTCGGGAGAATGGATTGCCTCGGATTGGCCAGTCTGCCCCATCAGCGAGACGGCCATCCCGCATCGGATGGGCGCGGCGCTGACCTATGCCCGGCGCTATGCCCTGTTCACGCTGGTCGGCATTGCCGGCGAGGATGACCTTGATGCGCCGGATCTCGTCACACCGGCCGCCCCGTCATCGGGTCAGGACAAGCTCAAGACCACTGCAAACGCTAGACTAAATGGTGCTGCTCAACCTCACCCCGCTCAGAGCGCTCCTTTGCGCCGCCATGGCAAAGACATTTCGAGCTTGGTCGCGCCGGCGCTGGCGCCGGAAGCATCGGCGCAACTGCGGGACCGGCTTGTCGCCGAGCTCACCATGCTGACAGACGCCGACGGAGCCGCCCTTTGGGCGCATCAATCTCTGCCGGAGAAGAACAAACTCACGGCAGGCGATGCTCAGGGCGTCGAGCAAGCCTTCCAAGCGAAACTGTTGGGCTTTGCAATCCATCATGCAGATGAGCTTCCGGCCCCTGCGGAAACTGAGATGCGGCCGACCCGACCAGATCGACACGTGCTGCGGAAGCGGCGGCAATCAAAAGCGGTCGATAAGGGCGTACTTGCCTTGCCGGAGCCGCGCCGGATCCGTGACCGGGGCCACGTCAGGTATGTGGCCAAGCAACCCTGTCTGGTTTGCGATCGCCAACCTTCGGATGCCCATCACCTGCGTTTTACGCAAAGCCGGGCACTCGGCCGCAAGGTCAGTGACGAGTTCACCGTCCCCCTCTGCCGAGGCCATCATCGTGAGGTCCACCGCTGCAGCGACGAAGCCGCTTGGTGGCGGAAGAGCGGAATTGATCCAACCGGTGCGGCCCGGGTGCTGTGGCTCGAAACGCATCCGATATCGAATAGCCCAAACAAAATAGACCGCGAGGATGCGAGCTCCATCGCCGTCCGAGACACCACGACCGCATCTCGCCCCCGGCCGTAACACCGGGTATTTCAATCTAAATGGGAGATTTACCATGTCGCAGGCGAAGCGAGCTTCGAACCAAAGGAGTCGGGCGAAAGCCGTGACGGTTGGGAGTCGCTGGAGCCTTGTCGCTTGCAGGTGGCGCATCCGGGGCAGCCATTGGGCTCGCCTGGCTGCTGCCATCGGCCAAATCATGCTGAGGTCGATCGTCGCCCCAGTCGAATCCTGGCGATCAATACGGGTGCGATCTTTTTCTGATTTGGCCGCCTCCACGACGCAGTCCTGCAATCCAAGAGATTTCCCAACTCCTGGAAAACGGCCCCGGATTGTCCTCGATCAAGGGCGCGCGCGGTGTCTCCGCAAAATATCGGGGCGGTTTTGGCGCGATAGTCTCTGCTCGCAAAATGCAGTTTCCCGCTAACGGAGACCACGGTTCATAGAGACTGGGTTCGCATGTGCGATTATTGCACGGGAAGACCGAGCATCCCGCGCTGCCGGGACCAACCGGCTGGAACCTCACTAAGCCAAGTGACGCCCGTACCGTTCACGCTGCTGTCGGGCAGTACCGATCTTCAATTGATTCTTCTTTTGTAGGATTCCTGCGAGGCAGCCATCCTGGAAGACAGGGGACGTCATCACTGTTTTGCAACACCTCGGGAGACCCAATGAGGGACTGTTCCCGTCCAGCGTGAACCAGGCGCAACACCTCGGGAGACCCATTGAGGGACTGTGGCAGTTCCGGTGCAGCCTGAACCAGGCGCAACGCCTCTATCCGCAGGTCCAAGTCACCCAGCAAGCCATCGATTGATTTGGTGACTTCAGCGGCTATCATGGTTAGCGAGTCATTAAATTCGCGAGCCTCAGGAACGATTGTCGCCGCCTTTTCGGTCGCGTCGCGAATCCCCGCGATAACAGGCGCAAGCGCCAGGTAGTGATCTCTCACTCGCTTTTTGATCCCCTCGATCTCGCTCGCAGCACGCTCGCGCTCCCGTCGATCGCTTTCTGCGGAAAGACGAGCCTCCAACTCGACGATCCGTGAGTCGAGTGTCGTGACATCGGAAGCAAGGGTATCGCGTTTGTCGCGTGCGCGAGCGATATCGCGGCTGAGACTGTCTACTAAATCGAATTTTCCGAACATCCGTTTGCTCCGCATTTGAGCTAGACCGAGAGAACTCCTCGATTAGACGATCGCATGGTTAACAAATAGTTAGTTTTGAGCCGACCGCTTCCCGCCCTCGATCGTCGAAGAACGCAGCCTGCTTTGTCGTGAAAGACAGCACCGGGCAAAGCTCGCCTGTGTCCATTACGACGCCATCAAGAATGAAAAGGTGCCTGCGGATCGGCCAAAGATCAGCAGCAGGAGCGCCAAATCAATTGCTTCTCTTCCGCGCCCATCTCCGGTCCCAGCAAGCGTAGCAATATTGCAACCACGACCACGCTGGAGGTTGCCCAAAGCAAGAATGCAAATTTGCGTTACGGTCATCGCGCCGCCCCCGTTACGTTGGCTTGGCGCTAACAAGGCTACCTTCAAGTGGTCGGCCAATGGCCCACGGAGAGGGTGATTAGACCGAGCCAAGAATTGGGAAAACGCGAATTAAAATTCAGGGGTGAATTTATGCGCAAGTAGAGACCAAAACCTAAAATCCACGCATCTGAACCAAAATTAACACAAAATTAACGAAAACAAGGGGCCTTGGTGTCTTGGGCAGGTCTTTCATGCATGGGATTCCCACGCGAAGGCGTTTTACGCTAGGTCTCGCCGCTGCTGGCGTCGCTCCGTTTTTTGCAAGCCGATTGCCATTCACTTCGGCTAACGCGGCGGTGACGACCGCGCCAGCTGTGCCGATTGCGCCGGTCGTGCCAAAGACGTTCAAAGAATTCGGCGGTGTGCGCATCGATAATTACGACTGGTTGCGCAACCGCAAGGATCCGCGGGTCGTCGCCTACCTTACCGCGGAGAATGCTTATGCCGATGCGCGCCTTGAGCCGATCAAGCCTCTGGTGGATGAGCTTGCGGCGGAATTGAAGGCGCACGAAGCGCAAGACGACGCAAGCGTCCCCGCGGCCTACAACGGCTATGTTTATGAGCGTCGCTTCACCTTGGGCGGGCAGTATCCGTATATCGTGCGCCGTAAGGATGGACCTGATGCGAAAGAGGAAGTCGTGCTCGATGTCGGTGCGCTCGCCGCGGGCCATCCGCAGCAATATCAGCTCGGCTCGTGGACCTTGAGCCCCGACAACAAGCGCGTCGCCTTCGCGGTCGATTTCACTGGTGGCCGTGAATTTTGCATCTTCGTCCGAACCATCGCGAGCGGCGAAATCGTCGACCAACACATCGACGATGCGGACTCGGACCTCGTTTTTGCCGCCGACAGCGATACGCTGTTTTATGTACGCAACGAGCCAACAACCCTGCGTTCCTATCAGGTTTGGCGGCATCGCCTCGGCAGCGACCCGAAGAGTGACGTACTGGTCTACCAGGAGAGCGATCCGGCCTTCAGCGTTTCGATCGATCTGTCGCGGTCGCAACAGTTCGTTCTGTTCAACATCGACGAGGAGCGCACCAGTGAGTTTCGCTTTCTGCCGGCCGATCAGCCGGCGGGAGAGCTAAAGGTCATTGAGCCACGCCGGCGCGGCGTGATCTACGAGGTCGATCATTTGGGGGACCGGTTCTTCATCCGTACCAATCTTGATGCACCGGACTTTCGGTTGATGAGCGCACCGCAGGCGACGCCTGCAGCCCAGCATTGGACCGAAATCGTTCCAGAGGAGCCGGGGCATTATCTCAGTCAGTTCAGAGCATTCGAGACATTCGTGACCGTGGACGTGGAAAACGAAAGTGGGACGACAATCCGCGTATTCAGCTTTCCGGACTTGCGCGAAATTCCGGTGCCGCGTCCAGCCGCGATTGGCGTTGCCTCAAGTTCGTTCGTAAACGACAACGAAGCCAATCTTGATCCAGCCGCGAAGGTGCTGCGCTTCCATTTCAGTAGTCCGGTGCAGCCGCAAAGCGTTTATGACTTCGATGTGGCAACCGGTGCACTGACCCTGCGCAAACACGACCCGGCCAACCGCTGGTTTGATCGCCATCGCTACGTACTCGATCAGCTTAGCGCGACCGCACATGACGGTGAGCGTATTCCAATCACAATTGTTTATCGCGAAGCGATGCGCCGCCCGGGAGGCAATCCGACGTTAATCGTTGGCTATGGCGCCTATGGTTTGAGCTCGCGAGCAACTTTTACGCGATCTGCTTTCAGCCTGATCGATCGCGGCTTCGTTTATGCCATCGCCCATGTGCGCGGCGGTCACGAAAAGGGCGAGCGCTGGTACGCTGAAGGGCGCATGCTCAAGAAGCGCAACACGTTCACGGATTTCATTGCGGCGACCGAGACGGTGATTGCTCAAGGCTATGCGGCCTCGGGGATGGTGTTCGCGCAGGGCGGGAGCGCCGGCGGCCTTCTTATGGGTACGATCGCCAATCTGCGTCCCGACCTCTATGCTGGCATCGTGGCGGAAGTGCCGTTCGTGGATGTCGTCACCACGATGTCCGACGCGTCGGTCCCGCTCACGACGTTCGAGTACGACGAATGGGGCAATCCGGCTGTGAAGCGCGAATACGACTACATGCTGTCCTATTCGCCTTACGACAACGTTGCACAAAAAGATTATCCGCCGATGTTCGTTACCGCAGGCTTCAATGACAGCCAGGTGAGCTATGCCGAACCCGCCAAGTGGGTCGCGCGGCTGCGGTCGAGCAAGACTGATACGCATGAGCTCTTGTTCAAGACTGATATGACCGCCGGCCATGAGGGACATTCTGGCCGGCTGGGCTCGATCGAGGAAAGCGCGGAGATCATGGGCTGGCTCATCGCACATGCCCGCGATGGGCGTCTTCCGTAACGAGCGCCTACGCTTCCGGCGACACCCGGTCGGCTCGATGTCAACATAAAAAAGCAGATTTGATCATGCGATGCTGAACTGAGAAACGTCTTTGCCTTTTTGCTGAGAGATGAAATTCGGGTAAAGCAAGACTTCGGCAGGAGCGGCAGGATTGGGGGGCAACATTGAATGCTGTCCGACACATATCGCAAAATTGAACCAGCGCAAACCGCGTCGAAACTCAGTCCGTTATCTGGTGAATGCGGGCTACAATGACATTCCAGACCAGACCATTGATCGGACGGCGAAAATTTTCGCTCGCCACGATCGATTTTCCCGAGGACTTTAATCGGACACCGCTCGAGCTGACGCAGGCGTGGATGCTCGCAAATCCAGTATGGAAAGCGCAGCAGCCGCCCGATGGTACTTTATTGCTCCGATGGCGCGCCGGCTCCGCCTGGGGTGTGTGGCGGCGCGCTTACTTGCGCCTTTGACGCCCCGAACCCTAACAGCGCTCGTGACGATCTTCTTCATGCATTTTGGGCATGAGGTCTTGATTATCCGCCGAGACCCAGAAAAACCAGGATGGCTTGATTGACGCGCTCCATGTCTTTGGCGTCGAGATGCCCGATGCGGTGTCCCAGTTTATTTTTCGGCACGGTCGTAATCTTATCGACTAAGTCGAGAAAAAGCATTGAGACCGTTGCGATCGTTGGGCGCGATCGGAACGCGAAACAACGGCGCTTCAGCTGGATCGGTGGTAACGGCGCAAACCGTAATGGATTCGTGGCATCGAAACGGTCATCCTGCAAAACGACCGTCATCTTTGTCCTGGATTATTTACGACGGCAAAATCTCGATCTGAAATGGCTCCCCAGACCATCCTCCTCGGTCAGAAATTTTCGTCCATTACGATCGATATTCCCAAAAGACTGTCAGGCCGGTAGCATAATAGGCCGGTGTTGGCCGACTGCGCCCACGGCACCGCCCGGCGGATCACTAGAGGAACCGTATGTGGAAACAGCGCAAGGTACTTACCGTAAGCGCCGATATGAAATCTCGGTTTCGAGCGGGCGCAAAAGTTTGCAGCGGGGCCATCTTGGTTCTGCTCGTGATCGCTGCCCTCGGGCCGGAAAAATGGACACCCCGCACGGCGCTTGGCTGGCAGATTGACCACTTCCTCGGCTACTTTGGCATCACATTGCTCGTCTGCCTTGCTTGGCCTCGGCCACTGGTGGTCGGGGTACTCATGATAGCCGCCGCGTTCCTGCTGGAAGGTCTGCAAGCGCTCACACCGGATCGGTCAGCCAATCTTGTGGCTGCATTATGCGGCTCGGGCGGGGTGCTGGCGGCGGCTCTCGTTGCCGAACTCTTCATTCGGGCCCGAAGATGGCATCTTAATAGTGCTCAGAGTGCCAAATCGGGCCGCTGACAGCGTCGTCGTATTCGACAATCTGTCGACAGGCTTCGAGTACTTATTCTTGAGGTGTGGCCAAATTGCACTATTCAACGGCGGGACCTTTTTACATCATGCGCCGGCAGAATAGTGAGTTGGGAGAGCGGCATGTCCGTCGGCGCCGGCACAGCGCTCAAGCGATCTTTTCTGGCTCCTCATCGCAAGGTGGACTATTACTTGACGCTGCGGGCTATCGCTCCGAGCGCCGATATAAAACATCGTATTCGTACTGTCGCAAAAGCCTGTAGCGTGCCCATCATGGTCCTGCTCGTGGTCGCTGCCCTCGGGCCGGAAAAATGGGCACCCCGCACCGAGCTCGGTTGGCAGTTCGACCACTTCATTGGCTATTTCGGAATCACGTCGTTTTTCTGTTTCGCTTGGGCCCGGCCGTTCCTGGTCGGGGGGTTCTTCATGGCTGTTGCGGCGCTGCTAGAAGGTCTACAAGCTTTTACGCCGGATCGGCATTTCTATCTTCCGGCTATACTCTACGGCGCAGGCGGGGCACTAGCGGCGGCCCTCGTTGCCGAGTTCTTCATGAGAGCGTGGAAACTTCACGCACGTCTAAGCGCCGCGCACTAAACTAACGCACACCGACTCTCGTGCATGCCAGCGGCGGCGCATTACTCGTGCGCGGCCGGCATATTGGCGGTGTGTCCACCATTCGATGCCGCGACTGACCTATGGCTCCGGAAACACAGCATCGGTCTTGCCCAATCAGCCAATAGGCCATGAGGCCGATTTACTCCTTCGCGCCCTGTGGAGGGCTCGATCGGTTTTGAGAGAATGCCGAGGTAGTTGCGTGTGATTCCGACGATGATCTCGCCGGCGACCATTGCTCAACAAATGAGATGGTTGCTGTCCACCGCCCCTTGCATCAGCTTCGAGCGATCGGCACGAGAGTGCGTGCAGTTGATCTATATTGTGCTGAGTTGACTTTGTTCGAACGCCAGAAGTGTTTTCATTAGACCGCCTGCGTGCGCCGCACCAGGTGATTACCCAAGACCAAGAGGTCCATTTTGGTGCGCAGAAAGCAGTCTAAGGCCTCTTCGGGCCGACAGACGACGGGCTCGTTTTCGTTGAATGATGTGTTGAGCACCATTGGCACGCCGGTCAGCCGAGAGAAGGCCTCGATCAACGCGTAATAGCGCGGATTGCTGGCGCGATCGACGGTCTGCAGCCGCCCGGTGCCATCGACGTGTGTCACTGCCGGTATCTGCCCGCGCCGCTCCGGGCGGATGGGAATGACCTGGAGCATGAATGGCACGTCGTCATCGCGCACGAACCAATCGGAGACGGCCTCACGCAGGACCGAAGGTGCAAACGGACGGAACGATTCTCGGCGTTTGATCTTGAGATTGAGGATATTCTTCATATCGGCGCGCCGAGGATCGCCGAGGATCGAGCGATTGCCGAGCGCCCGTGGCCCCCATTCCATGCGGCCTTGGAACCAGCCGACCACAAGGCCATCAGCGATTGCGCGGGCTGTGGTTTCTACGAGATCTTTTTCGTTCTCGATCGTTTGGACGCGGCAAGCCTCAGCTTCAATTTCCGCGCGACGATCCTTCAGAAGGGCAACCAATCCGGCATCGGTAAACGAAGGTCCCCAAAAGGCGTGGGTCATTTCCGAAGTCCGCGCTCCTGACCGATGCCAGACCGCATAGGCAGCGCCGATCGCGCCGCCAGCATCACCGGCGGCCGATTGCAGATAAGACTTCGTGAAGGATGTGCGGTCCTTGATCTTGCCGTTGGCGACAGAATTGTAAGCACACCCCCCGGCGAGCGCGATCGCTGTATGCCCACTGCGATGGTGCAACGCATTCAACAAGTGGAAAAAAGCGTCCTCATAAACAGCCTGCGTCGCAAAGGCCAAGTTGCGGTGGCGATTCTCGATCGGCGCATCGGGCTCGCGCGGCGTGCCTAGCGCGTCGGCGAGCGCTTGCGAAAACAAAAGGCCGCAGACCGGTTCACCGCCGTGCCACTCATAGGCGATGTCCTCCCTGTGATGACGAAAATATTTTAGATCCAACGCAAAAGTGCCATCACTTTTCAGCGAAAGCAGCTTTTCCACTTCTTGCCGGCAAGACGAATTACCATAAGCCGCGAGCCCCATTAATTTGTATTCGTCGCCATAGTGCGCGAAGCCAAGATATTGTGTCATGGCCTGATAGAAAATGCCAAGCGAGTGCGGAAACAGCACCCTACCGTCAAGCGACAGCGAGGTGTCACGTCCGCGACCCCACGCGGCACTAGCAAAATCGCCAAAACCGTCGACCGATACGACGGTCGCTTCGCGAAAAGGCGATGGATAGAACGCAGAGGCGAGATGGGCCAAGTGGTGTTCGACGTATTCGACTGAGCCGACAAATGGTCGATCGGAGAGCGCTCTAAGTTCATCGCCAATTTGCGTCACCTGTTGGCGATTGCGTAAGCGACTGAACAGCAAGCGTGGGCTCGGCCGCCTGAAGGCAACGTAACCGAGCTTGCGGAAAAAATTGGCACGGCTGTTACGGTTGACAGCGACGTGGGTCACGTCACTCAAGTCAACCTTGGCCTCATTCAAACAATAACCAATGGCCTGGGATGGGAAGCCAGCCCAGTGTTTGATACGCCGAAACCGCTCCTCCTCAGCTGCGGCCAGCAATTTGCCGTCGCGCACTATGCAAGCGGCGGCGTCTGCGTGATAGGCATTGATACCGAGTATTAAATCCGATGCCATAGCTTACTTAGACTGGCCCATGTCAGGATATAGACGTCCTGTAGCAGACTGACGGACGATACCGAAGTGGAGCTAACTAAGGGCCGTAATGGACACGTCATCGAGCGGCCCATAAACTCGTTTCTCGCGACGGAGGATACGATTATGGCATCCGAAGCGGTCCATCATGCTTACTGTCCGATGTGCGTTGCCCAGTGCGGCGTTGTCGCAGTCGTCGAAGACGGCCAGTTGACCAAGATTAGACCGGACTCCGAACACCCGGACGGAGGAATCTGCATTAAAGGATCAGCCGCGCCGGAGGTGGTCTATTCACCCGACCGATTGCGGCAGCCGATGAAGCGTACACGGCCCAAAGGCGACCCTGATCCCGGATGGGTTCCCATTTCCTGGGAAGGAGGCGCTCGACGCCGTCGCGTCGCACCTTGCGCAGATCAAGGGGCAGTCCAGTCCCGAGGCGGTGGTATTCGCCTGCGGAACCCCATCCGGCGGCGCTTCTGCGGTTTTTGCCCCGGACGTGCCATTCTTGCAACACCCGCAAATTTTTTTAGGGGCCGCCACACAGATCGCTAGATTGGGTGCGAGATGCTCAACGAAATAATGAGATAATAATCTTCGACGGATCAGTCGCCCTGCGAACCACCGAG